>JAFMNH010000046.1 GCA_017859335.1 Rhodothermales bacterium
GATTCGGCCCGGTCAGCGAAAGCTGGCCGGGCCGTTTTCTTTCAGGCAGTTGCAGATTGAAGCGCGACTGCCTTCTTTCGGAAAGGCAGGTACATACCGAGCATGATGAGCGCCAGCAGCGCCTGGAGGATAAAGAAGTACCACGGCCATTCGGGGAAGAAGTCCATTAGTGACGCCGTTTCGGGCTTTCGCCCCACAAACAGGTAATTCGACCCCAACTGCGTGTTGACGAAGTAGACCGGGATGACATAAAGGTGGATCGTCACCAGGCACTTCCATACATCGGACAAGACCGGGCGATACCCCTCCACGAACACTACCCAGCATCCTGCGATGACCAAGAGGCTGTGGGAAAACCAGGTGTTCATGAAACGGAAGTGGGGAAAGGCGTAGATCGCATCCGGGGTAATCAGCGCCTGGATGGCCCCGGCAATTCCGAAGAAGTACATCAGCGCCATGACGAACCGTTGCCGCGTAATCAGCCCCCAGATGGACACCCAGATCATGATGCTGCACATATGAAGAGGCAGATTCTTCTGTAGCGACCACGTGTCCGTGATCAGATACCAGGCATGCCATTCGATTTCCCACACCAGGAAAAGGCCTATCAGGAACCAGCGCAGCTTCTTCCTGCGCCTCTCATTTCCCTGCATTCCAGCCCTGACGACAATCCAGCCGAATAGCAGAACCCACAGGAAAAGAAGCCCATGAGACAGTCCGAACAGGATGAACGGATGCTCCGGGTTGGAGGAGGTTGAAAAGAAATACTCCACGGTCGGGACAGCTGGTTCGAGGCCCGAGAATGTACAAAAAAGGACCGATGAGGCAACCCGATCGGTCTTGGCGGGCCCTCAGCGCACTTCGTGCCTGGCAAACAAACCCAGATCGTACTGCTCGAAATAGAACTTGTGCTCGCCCCTGGCCTCGACGTAAGGAATGGCGAACCCACGCGTATCTCCGGGTAGATCCTTCATTGCCTCCCGCATTCGATCGGCAAGGGGGCGCGACGAGAAGATGCTCCAGTCATGTCCCATGTGGGCTGTCTCAGGGAATACCAGTGTGCACCCGCCGTCCAGCAGCTCGGCTATCAGCCGCATCCCGACCTTCCGATCGTTGTCGTCGGTCAATGCTTTGACAAGCTTCTCGGTGGGGTCGACATCCATCATCATGACCGAATCGCTGCCCATGGTCGAGAGCGCCTGCACGATGTCTTTCCGGCTTGAAAGCAGGATGATGGAAATGTCATCCTGCCCCGCCACTCGATTCGAGAACCAGATGGGGCCACCAATCACCCGCGATAACACTTCTGCAGCTGCATTGTCCTCGAGCACCGAGCCGCCCACCATGTTGCTTGCCAGATCCGAAGCTGCCAGATACCCCCGGTAATGACGGTGCTTGCGCATGAGCCCTTCGAGGCCGCTCTCAGTCGGCTTTGCACTCTCCTTTTCCGCCGGAAAATCCAGCAGTGTCGGTTCCTCGAAAAAGTATTTGATGATACGCATGATGACCGGGCGGTTCGAATGAAACCGTATAACGCCGATCGTGCCCGCAGGTTGTCCGCTGAACGACGAGGTACAGCTTTACCTCCCGTTCAGCTTCGATCAAGCGCACAAGGGACCGTAATCCCAGATCCAGGGGCGGTATGCGTAGGCCAGCGTACAGCAGGCAGCGCTCATGAGGGGCCCTGTGTACTTTTCAAGACTCTTCCGCGGGACGTTGTACAAGTTGTACAACGTCCCGCGGAAGACACATTCAGCGAGTCATCCTGCTTACCCGCCCGATAAAAACTCAGCAAAGACATGTGAGACAGGACATGGACCGGAACCGCAGCGTGGACAACGGCATTGATCGGCCGTATTTTGCGCCTACCAGCTCATTCGAGCTGCTCCAACAATGCCCTATAGCTCAATTGGCAGAGCGCCTGACTCTGGATCAGGAGGTTCCAGGTTCGAATCCTGGTAGGGCAACATTAGAAAAGGGGCTCTCAGATTACTCTGAGAGCCCCTTTTTTCATTCATTATGGATAGACCCTCGACGATTTTCCCCGTCGATCACCACCCGTGCCATCCAAGGTCGAAGATGGGCTGAGAGCTGTTCGAAATCAATCAGGAATGCATCATGACCATCAGGAGAGGTGAGTACCGCCATCTCGGCTGAGGGCATGTGCTGAACGAGTTCCTGCTGCTCTGCCAACGGATACAGGATATCTGAATCGATCCCGACAACGAGCGTAGGTTGCTTGATGTCTCCCAACACCTCCGGGTAGTTCCCCCGCCCATATGCCACGTCGTGGGAATCCATCTGACGCGTAAGGGCGATGTAGCAATTTGCATCGAAGCGAGCAACAAGCTTTTCGCCCTGATACTGCAGATAGCTTTCTACGGCCATGGGCTCTCCGGGATTATCCATCATTCTGGCCCGCCCGAAACGCTTTTCGAAGGAAGACTGCGATCGATACGAGATCATGGCCATCATTCTGGCTACGGATAGCCCATGCACTGGTGGATCGTCGGCTGGGTAGTGCCCTCCCTTCCACTTGGGATCTGAGATGATGGCTTGACGCTGGGAAGCGCTCCAGGCAATACACCATGCCGAGTGCCGCCCACCCACGGCAATCGGACAAAGCGCCTTGACCAGGTCAGTATGATGGCCCCACTCAAGGACCTGCATACCGCCCATGGAAGCACCGATGGCCAGCGCCACACCCGTAACGCCTATTTCATCGAGAACCATGCGATGAAGAGCGACGGTGTCCCGAATGGAGAAATCAGGAAACGCAACACCGTATGGCTCTCCCGTATCCGGACTCGTCGTCACGGGACTAACGGTACCGTAGGGAGACCCGGCCACGTTGAAGCAGATCACAAAAAATCGATCCGAATCCAACGCTCTTCCTGGACCCAACAGGGGACCCCACCAGTCATCAACATCGGTATTGCCGGTCAGCGCATGACAGACGATGACGACATTGTCCCGGGACGCATTGAGCCGACCCCATGCCTTCCAGGCAACGGGGACCCGTCTGAGGTCCACACCTTTTTCCGTTCGAAACGAATCAAGCGTCGTAACGCTCATGCGTATGTCCTCAGGCTGGTACAGGAACAGCCGAGAGGGCCGCTGCAAAGTCAGCCTTGATGTCCTCGATATGCTCAAAGCCTACCGATACACGCACCAAGTCGGACGTTACCCCGGCCGCAATCTGTTCCTGTTCGGTAAGCTGCTGGTGGGTCGTCGAGGAAGGATGAATGACAAGGGTTTTTGCATCTCCCACGTTGGCCAAGTGACTGGCCAGTTTCACATTGCCCACAAACGCACGGCCTCCCTCTTCTCCCCCCTTCACACCGAAGGTTAGCACGGCGCCAAAGCCATTTTTCAGGTACTTCTTGGCGCGCTCGTGATAAGGATGGTCTGAAAGCCCTGGATAGCTGACCCAGGAAACTTCCGGGCGGGAAGTCAGCCACTGGGCAAGCTCAAGCGCATTGTCTACCGAACGCTGTACCCGCAGCGAAAGCGTTTCAAGGCCCTGGAGGAGCAGGAACGATCCAAACGGATTCTGGGCCGGACCGAAATCCCGGAGGCCCTCGACTCGAACACGGATAGCAAAGGCGACATTGGCGCCGAGAACACCCTCAGGACCAAAGGTCTCCCAGAAATTCAAGCCATGATAGCCGGGAGAAGGCTCCGTGAAAGAAGGAAAGCGACCATTGTCCCATGGAAACGTGCCACCATCAACGATGACGCCGCCAACAGTCGTGCCATGTCCGCCAATCCATTTCGTTGCACTGGCCGTCACGATATGTGCCCCATGCTCAAGGGGCCGGAAGAGATATCCGCCGGCGCCAAACGTGTTGTCCACCACGAGTGGAACACCATGGCGCTCCGCTATGGCTCCGAGACGCTCGAAATCAGGAATATTGAAGCGCGGATTTCCCAGCGTTTCAACGTAAATCGCCTTCGTACGCTCGTCAATCAATGACTCAATGGAATCGGCATCATCCCCCTCTGCAAAGCGCACGTCTATGCCGAGACGCGGGAAACTGACCTTGAACTGGTTGTACGTCCCTCCGTACAGATAGCTGGTGGAAACGATGTTGTCGCCAGCGCCGGCAAGCGTCTGCAGGGCCAAGAACTGAGCTGCTTGACCGCTTGCCGTTGCCACCGCGGCTATACCCCCTTCAAGGGCGGCCACACGACGCTCAAAAACATCCGTTGTCGGATTCATGATGCGTGTGTAGATATTTCCAAACTGCTTCAGGGCGAACAGATTGGCGCCATGCTCGGCATCGTCGAATACGTACGATGTGGTAGCATAAATAGGGACGGCGCGGGCGTTCGTGGCGCTGTCCGGTTCGTGACCGGCGTGGAGTTGAAGGGTCTCGAATCGGTGGGGAGTTCCGTTGGCACTCATGGGATCGTTCTTGGATGATGGTTCGATGGGACAGGCGCTTGCAGTTCGCCTGATAACCACTCATCCAGAAACAACGGGGCCCACCTGTTTTCCAATCCAGCCGGAACGGGGGAGGAGGTCATTAAAAAACCTCTTCCACACCGAGCGGCGGAAGAGGTCTGCAGTTCGGTCCGGTGGACCGAACCCTTGACTCGGGTCAAGAGGCATCTCCCGCTCATCTTCCCTCGGTTGAGGTAGGAGTTGGCACCTTCCCGATCGTCCGTGGACGAGCGGCGGTTGCCAGGGCATCATTGGGCCTAATCCCTCTGCCCTTCTGGATGAGCTATTTCTATCACGCCGTGGCGCGAATGGGAATCGGTACCCATCTCGATCAGATGGGTTCCACTCCCACGCAAAAAGTGCCATCTCATTACTGAAAAAGGCGAAAAAATGGAAACGAGGACTCCGATGGCGCGTTTTCCCACCCCCAATAAACTTCATTTCCCCAGGTGCCATGAGACGATCCCTTTCTTTCCTCCCAACCTGTATTGTTGCTCTGAGCTTGTTGGTCCTGCCCAGCCGTGCACAGGAGCGCCCTGCTTCCCCCCGTGGCGAGGTATCCACTCAAATAGCCGGATCCTGGGGAGATGATGGGTACGAGGGAGGCAAGTGGGTGATCATTGATTATGGACGCCCGATCCTGCGCGGACGCACAGGCATGTTCGGCGAGGGTGCCAACTACGGCCAAGCCGTCAAATCGGGCGCCCCGGTCTGGCGAGCGGGTGCCAACATGTCCACGCTGCTGACGACGGAAGCAGACCTGATGTTTGGCAACGCACATCTGCCAGCCGGACAGTACACGCTCTTCATCGAGCCCGGAGCAGACAAGTGGACGTTGATCATCTCCGATCACAAGGCCAAGCCGTCGGGAGGCTCCGACGCCGAAGGAATATGGGGGGCCTACAATTATGACTCGGGTAAAGACGTACTGCGTGCTGAGATGACGCTCTCGGAAGCACCGTTCAGTTTTGATCAGCTTACGTTTTCCTTCGTCAACATGTCCCAGTCCGGAGGCACGTTGGCTGTCATGTGGGAGAAGGAGCTCGCGACCATCGATTTCATGGCGCACTGAACGTGCCGACAAGTCCCGAGCCTGGCTTCCGCGGAATCTGCCCATGGGCAGATTCCGCGTTACATCTGTCGTGAATCGTAGGCCCAATGCAGTAGTGCTTGGCGCTGACGAGGACGACAAGCCCAATCGCCAGCTACACAGTTTTTCTTGAGCTGGGCTATGTGCCGGGTCATGGCTTTCCAGCGCTTGATCTGACGCTCATCATCATCGGATCGACGGCCCATCCAGTAGCGACAGTACCACTGGAACCATCCGCGTGGATCCTGCTCATGTACCCAGCCCTTTTCAATCCAGTACGAGAGGGGTTTGGAGGCATCGACTCCGAAGAAATTGAGGGAATTATCCCGCTTGACGGGGCTTAAACGCGCCTCCTCAAACCAGGCATCGGGGAATTCATCCTGGCAGTCGGTCATGTATTTCCCGCCGAAAATGCCCATCTCGAGCATGGTTGCCGGCGTTAGCTCAGGGGTGAACTCAGGGTGGAAGCGCTCTCCCGCCGGCATGGTCAGAACGTAGGTGTAGCCCTGCTGCATGCGATCATGCACCGTTATGGTATACGGCCGGGTACCGGGGTCCGTCATGACGTCTCTCTGGCTGGTTGAAAGAGTCTTTCAGAGGGCAATGAAAGGGAATCCGTTACATAGTCCCGGACGCAGCCGGGCATCGGAGCGATATCACATCCAGCGCCGAACGCCGCGCTGGTAAATCTCAAACTGTTCTCCGAACAGGGTGCGCAGGACCCGCTCCTCGGGTATGATCTGGAACCTGTTCATGTAGGGAATGAAAAGGAAAACGAGCAGCAGAGCCACGAGACCCCCTTGAAGGAGCGTCCAGCCCAGCAAGACGAAAAACATACCCAGATACATGGGGTTTCGGGTCCACGCGTACATGCCGGTCGTTATCAGGCACGTGGCCTTGTGGGGCGCATGTGGATTGATGCTTGTCCGTGCCCGGTAGAATGAAACCACGCCGGAGGCGGCCACAACGAGTCCGGCGGTAGCCATGACAGCCGCGAGCAGCTCAAGAGAGGGCGTAACGGACCAGGAAAGCGTGGGGATGTCCCCTGCCAACCAGACGCACAGTGCTGTAACCGAACCAACCAGGACAGGAGGAATTTTCAGTTCGAGCCACTCCATGGATCCCTTCTTTTTTGCAGTCATTCCTTTGTGTTGTACTACTCCATCATGGCAGTAGACAGTTCCTGCCTTGTTTCGCTCGAATGTGCCAACATGATGAAGCGCATCTATTACGTGTACGTCATTGAACTGGAGCCCGCGGTGCGGAAACATCGTGCGTTCCGCAAGGGCAATCCTGCCATGAGGCATACGATGCCCTGTGTGTACGTGGGTAGCAGCGTTCGCACGCCTGATGAGCGGTTCGATCAACACAAACAGGGGTACAAATCCAACCGCTATGCCCGCATGTACGGGCGTACGCTCCGACCGGATCTGTTCGAAATGTATAACCCAGCTCCCTCCCGGCTCGATGCAGAGGAACTGGAGTCCTATCTGGCCAACCGCTTACGAAGCAAAGGGTATGGCGTGTGGCAAGGCTAGCCGAGGAACAAAAGCTGCGTGTCCCCCCTGAAACGAAATGCCATGGTTCCGGTACTCATGAACTGCAATCAACCAGCACCCCACGATCATGAAAACCATCAAATACATTGCCTCCAGCCTCGTACTGGGTCTGGGCGTACTTGTGTGGACGGCCTTCAACATCCACGACGATCCACCGGCCGTCGGCGATACAGCTCCCGATTTTACCCTGGTATCCAATGAGGGTACAGAAGTGACGCTGTCGGATTATCAGGGCGAATGGGTTGTGCTCTATTTCTACCCCAAGGATTTTACGAGTGGCTGCACGATCCAGGCGCGCGGCTTCCAGCGCGATATGGATCAGTACATCGAGCGTGGCGCTACCATCCTGGGAGTAAGCGTTGATGATGCCGAAACGCATGCCTCCTTTTGTGAGAAGGAAAGTCTGACCTTCAAACTGCTAGCCGATACAAAAGCGGCCGTTTCGAAGGCGTACGGCTCCGTGCGGGGCATTGCGAAGATCAAGATGTCCGCGCGCAATACGTTCATCATCAACCCCGAAGGCAAGGTCGCAGAGGTTTTCCTGGGTGTCAACCCGACCCCGCATTCAGAAGAAGTCCTGGCTGCACTCGATCGCCTGCAGGCTTCCTGATCCATGGGGGAGGCACCGGACATTATTATTGTCGGTGCCGGCCTCTTTGGCGTGTGCGCCGCTCAGGCACTGAACGATCGCGGTCATCGCGTTTTCCTTCTGGATCAGGGATCGCCGCCCCATCCCCTGGCCTCTTCGACAGATATCTCGAAGATTGTCCGGATGGAATATGGCTCGGACACCTTCTACATGCGCCTTGTGGAGGAGGCGATGGCCGGTTTCGACGTGTGGAATCAGAGCCTCTCGCGGCCTTTCTACCATGAATCCGGCGTGTCCATGCTCTCGGGTCGACCCTTTTCAGAGGGAGGATTCGAGGCAGATTCCTGGGCACTTCTGCTCGAACGAGGGCACACGCCCGAGCGCCTATCCTCGTCCGAAATCCAGAAACGATTCCCAGCCTTGAACCCGGAGACGTACGTGGATGGGTTTTTCCACGCCCGCGGTGGCTGGGTGGAAAGCGGCGCTCTTGTTGCTGAGCTTTTTCAACAGGCCATCGATTCCGGGGTGACGTTCCAGGTGGCCGATGTCCGGGAGATCATCTCCGAAAATGGCCGTTGCCTTGGCGTGCGGTGTAGGAACGGATCACAGATCGAGAGTGATCACACCCTGCTTGCATGCGGCGCCTGGGCGGCATCGCTGCTTCCCGAACTGGCTCCTGTCATCCGTTCGACGGGGCACCCTGTGTTCCATCTGCAGCCATCTGATCCCGACCTGTTCGAGGCTGACGTCTTTCCCGTATTCACCGCCGACATCGCACGCACGGGATGGTACGGCTTCCCGGCGCACCCATCATCAGGCCTCGTAAAGATCGGGCGTCACGGTAAGGGAATCCCTGTGGACCCCCGCCGGGGCGAACGACGCGTTCTTCCCGAGGACGAACGGGCGTTGAGGGCTTTTTTGCGCGCATCGATCCCTTCCCTCGCCGAGGCACCGATCGTGGAAACGCGCCGTTGCCTGTATGCGGATACATTCGATGCTGACTACTGGATGGACCATCACCCGCGGATTTCCGGGCTCAGCGTAGCCACGGGCGGCAGCGGTCATGGGTTCAAGATGGCGCCCGTCCTGGGTCCGCTCATCGCAGACATGGTCGAACAGCAACCGAACGACAGGCTGCACCGATTCCGATGGCGATCCATGGATGAAACGTCCCCGAAGCGTGAGGCCGCCCGCTACGACGGATAACTCCCATGATCATTGAATCGGCATATCGCGCAGAAGGAGTGTGGCGTAACCCGCATCTGAATACGATCTGGGCATCGAAGGTCCGGAGCGTGGATACGCCAGCACGAGAGCGCAGGCGTCTCGACACTCCGGATGGGGACTTCCTCGATGTGGATTGCCTGATGCGGGGCTCCAGGAAGGCCGCTATCCTGCTGCACGGTCTCGAAGGCAGTGCTGAACGAACCTACATGAAAGGGATGACGCAGGTGCTAGCAGCCGATGGGTGGGATGTGGTGTCCATGAACCTGAGGGGCTGTTCTGGCGAACCCAATCGCCTGCCGCGCTCCTACCATTCAGGCGCTACAGAGGACCTGCGCGCCGTACTGGATGCGCTGGGAAATGGATACGATACCATGGCTGCGGTAGGGTTCAGCCTGGGCGGCAACCTACTGCTCAAATACCTGGGTGAAGAAGGCTCGCAGAGCCGATTCGACGCCGCTGTGGCGGTCTCTGTGCCATGCGACCTGGCGGGCAGTTCGAATCAGCTGGCGCTCCCCGGCAACCGGCTCTACATGTGGAATTTCATGCGCTCACTCAGGCGGAAGGTGCAGGAGAAAGCGGAACGCTTTCCCGACATCGTGTCCACCGAGGGGCTGAACGACATGCGTACCTTCCACGAGTTCGATGACCGCTACACGGCACCCCTCCACGGATTCCGGGATGCAGAGCACTACTGGGCCGCGTGTTCATCCCGGTCCTTCCTTCCAGAAATCCGGGTGCCTACCCTGCTGCTCAATGCCGTGGATGATCCATTCCTCTCCGAGGGGTGCTATCCGGTAGATGCCTGCCACAGGTCGCAGCACGTAACCCTCGAAATGCCGGATACCGGCGGGCATGTGGGGTTTCTTTCGGGCGATCAGACCTACACCGAAACCCGGGGCGCTGCGTTCTTGCAGTCCATCATTTGAAGGCCGCATCCAGGAGCGGCCACACCTCCGGGTCTTCGGCGCCAAGCACCCAGATGGAAACGCCCCGGAGACCCGGGTACTCGGCCAGGAGATCCAGCTTGGCCTGCATGGAACGCGCGTTCTCCAGGAACACCCAGTGGAAGATCCCATACTCGGGCCAGAAGCCGTAGGTCACGCCCTGTTCGGGCAGCCAGATGCGTTCGGCATTGTTGGCCGTCAGCAGGGAATCCGCCCGATCGAATCGGACCTCATTGCCGCGAACGCGCACGGATCCATCCCGAAACCAGTCGGGATGCCAGTAGCCCGAGTAGAAAGGCAGCCCGATCGAAATCTTTCCCGGGGGCACGCCCTGCTCGAGCGCGTAGTCCAGCATACGACGCATCCAGGGAAGGCCTGAAATGGGTCCCGGGGCCGTTGGCCCACCGTGCTGCGCATAGGTCATGAGCGAGATGAAATCCCCTGCCTCAGCCAAGGCAGCCATGTCAAAATTGCCTCGCCAGTTGTTCTGCATATACCGGGAAAACCCGCCTTCGGCCGCTTGATCGTCGGTTGGAACCACAGCGACAGAAGCCGTCATACCATTGGCATGCAATGCCTCTGCAGCGCGCCGGAAATAGGCGGTAAAGCGGTCCTTGTAGCGGTAATCCACATTCTCATAGTCAAACTGCCATCCCCAGAAGCCATGCTCCAGTCCTTCTTCGACCATGAACTGGATGGTCTTCTCCTGCGCCTCGATGTTGTCCAGGAGGGCGTGGATGATTTCCTGGTTGAACCCGGGATTCATGATCAGCGGCATGAGACGGGTGCCCGTTTCGCGGGCCTCCTCGAGGAGCCTCTCGGGCACGCCCCCGCGCACATTGCCAAGGGAATCCACCGCGTAGACCTGCGGGCTGATGACATCGATCGAGGAGGCCCGCTCCAGAAAGACGTTCGCACCCCTCCCTACGCCGCTACCACCGTAGACAATAATCTCCTGCGCACCGGCAGGAAGCGCGCACAGCATCACGATCAGGCTTAGACCTGCGCAACGCAGAGCCCGGCCCGTCGTATTCTTCTGCTCACCATCATGCATTCCCATTACCGCCCAGCGGTCCCCGTACCATGAAACATGAAGCCTGGTCATGCCCCAAATGTAACCACAAAGAGTTCGAGACGGACACCATTCGTACGACGGGAAACGGTCTCTCTCGCTTCTTTGACATCCAGAACCGCAAATTCACCACCATCACGTGTGCCCGCTGTACCTATACGGAGCTCTATCGAGGCACTACCAAGAACCTGGACAACGTACTGGACTTCTTCTTGAGCTCCTGACGCCGGGACCAGGCACCTGCATCAACCGAACAGGGCGCGCAGGATGAAGAAAACGAGGGCAGCAACGGCACCTGCAATCGGCAGGGTGATGATCCAGGAGGTAACGATCTTGCCGATCATTTTCATGTCGAGGGCTCCGACACCACGGGAGAGCCCAACCCCCATTACGGCGCCAACGAGGATGTGCGTAGTGGACACAGGCAGTCCCGTTCCCGAGGCCAACACGACGGTCGAGGCGGCTGCCAATTCGGCACAAAATCCGCGCGTAGGGGTCAGCTCGGTAATGCGCTTGCCAATCGTCCGCATGACCCGATATCCCATCGTCACCAGACCCGCGACGATGCCCAGGCCGCCAACCATGAGGACCCAGATGGGCAATGCCGACTCCTGCATGATGGCTCCGCCACTCTGAACGACGCTCACCACGGCGGCCAGCGGCCCGATACCGTTGGCCACATCGTTTGACCCATGGGCGAATGCCATGGCGCACGCCGTGAAGATCATCATCGGGGCGAACACCTTTTCGACAGAGGCAAACCGGAAGTTTTCCTCGGCTTTCTGATCCCGTTTCTGCCGTTTGATGAGCGATCCGCCAACAAGAAACGTCAGCACGCCCACGCCGGCTGAAAGCAGCAACGAGAGGGTCCATCCAAGGTCGATATCAAGGTGCTTCAGACCCTTGGTGATCGTGACCAGGGAAATGATGAAACCGACCAAGAAAACGTAATACGGGCCCCATCTACGCGCTGCCTCAAAGGGGTCTTCCTGGTTCAGGATGAGCTTTCTGACTGAGTGCATCAGCAAAAAGGCCAGAAGGCCGCCCACAGCCGGGGATATGATCCAGCTGGCCACAATCGATCCGATCTGACCCCACTGCACGCTCGAGGTACCGATCCCGACAAGACCGAATCCCACGAGTGCTCCGATGATGGAGTGGGTCGTGGAAACAGGCCATCCTTTTGCCGAGGCAATCATGAGCCAGAACCCAGCCGAGAAAAGTGATGCCAGCATCCCGTAGACAAGGATTTCCGGGGTAGCCTCCAGCCCGGAAGGATCAATGATTCCTTTTCGAATCGTACTCGTTACCGATCCTCCAGCCAGAACGGCACCTGCAAACTCGAAAACAGCAGCAATAACGATGGCCTGCCGAACCGTAAGCGCCCCTGCACCAACGGACGTTCCCATGGCATTGGCCAGGTCGTTGGCTCCGACCCCCCAGGTCATGTACAGACCAGCAATGAGGGCCAGGCCGATGAACCAAGGTCCGTAGGTTACGATGATTTCCATGATCTGCTCGGGGTACTACCGGGTGGGGGGATTCGGGGTGGAGATAGTGGATGGCCTCAGCGGGATGCCAGCATGAGCTCAAGACGCTCGCCGGCGGCCTCTGCGTGGTCAGCCAGGTTGCCGATCAGCTGGAACATCTGGTACCAGAAGACGACGGTTACAGGATCGAGCGTGTCTTCCTCTGCGAAGAGGGCGCGTGCAATCTTGATGCCACCCTCGTCTGCCACATCCTCTGCATCGTAAAGTGCACCAATCATGGTCAGCACCTCGTCTGCTTCCGGACCTGAAAAACCGGTTTCAAGCAACTCATCTAGATGCTCAATGATGCTGGCCATAGACCGGCAGGTGCCTACACACTGCTCTACAAAGGGCATCAGGTGGGGCTCGATGGACGGAGGCACAGCCATGTAGCGTTCGATAACGAGTCCGGCCATGTCCTGCGCCGTGTCGGCTATCCTGTCCTGCATACCGAGCAAATCCAGAAGGTCCCGGCGGTCGACGGGAAGGAAGAGCGTTCTCGGAAGGTGCCGACGCAGATCGCGGCGAAGGGCGTCCGCTTCCTGTTCACGCTCGAAGATCATGCGCTGCTGCTGGGAAAGCCTCTCCTTGTCATGATCGATGAGCGCTTGAAAGAGGGCCGGCACCTCCTCGACGCATGCCAAGACCACACGCATGTGACGTTGCAGCGCCGAAAAAGGGTTCTTCCCGAAGAGCTTGCCGAGCGGATTCGTGGTTTTCATGTCGCCTCACCGTGGGTTGGGGGATCAAACTAGGACGGTAACCGGAAGCTCCGTGTTAAGCCAATGTTACGGCCACGGAATCCCGGGTGATTTCAATGTTGGCAAAAACCCCTTTTGATGTCTCTCAAAACCCTATTTTGACGATGCAGGGCTTCGAATACGGCGCCCTCGCAATGATGTGCACATACTCCGGGCCTTGGACCCCTGACATGGATCGATCCCAACGCCGCTTTCTTCTCGTCCTCGTCCTGCTCATTTCCATTCTTTTCGTCTGGATGGTGCGCAGCTTCCTGATCACGCTCTTCCTGGCCGCCGTCTTTGCAGCCATGGCCATGCCCATGCATCGCCTGATCCGGCGCAAGGTCAGAGGAAAGGACTCCCTCGCGGCTACCTTTTCCTTGCTCATTCTGATCGTGGCCGTCGGGATTCCGCTCTTCGGGTTTGCCGGTCTTGTGGCCAACCAGGCGGTCGAGATCAGCAGCAGCGCCAGACCCTGGATCGAGAACCAGATCATCGAGCTCGATAGCTGGGATGAACTGCTGGAGCAGTTCCCCGCCTTGGGACACATTTTCCCCGATGAAGGCGAGCTTCTGGCCAAGCTCAGTGAATTCACGGCAGCTGCGGGACGCTTTCTGGCCGACAGCGTGGTCGAAGTGACGCGCGGAACGGCTGCCTTTTCCCTACAGGTTTTCGTGCTGCTCTACGCCATGTTCTTCTTCCTGAAGGACGGTCCCCGAATTCTCGAGCGGGCATTTTACTACATCCCCTTGCCTGACGCGCTCGAAGAGGAGCTCGTAGACCGGATCGTATCGGTGGCGTCGGTCGTGCTCAAGGGATCGCTCGTCATCGGCGTCATCCAGGGTGGGCTGGCAGGGGCGGCCTTCTTCCTGGCGGGTATCCCTGGCTGGGCGTTCTGGACCACGGTCATGATCGTCCTTTCGCTCATCCCGGCTGTGGGTTCGGCATTGGTCTGGATTCCTGCAGCTATCTATCTCTTTTCAACCGGTCCGGCAGGGACGGCCCTTGTTTTCACGGCGTGGTGCGCGGTTGTCGTCGGCACCGTAGACAACTTCCTGCGGCCTCGTCTTGTGGGACAGGGGGCGAAGATGCCGGATATCATGGTGCTGATTTCGACGCTGGGCGGCATCTTCCTCTTCGGCGCTGTGGGCTTCATCATCGGTCCCATCGTGGCGGCCCTTTTCCTGGGGATCCTGACGAGCTATGGCGAGATGTTTTCCGACAGCCTTGGTGAAAAACCCCATTCGATGAAAGAGGAGGATCTGGAGGAGGTGTTTCACAGGTCGGAGTCAACCCCGATGCCTGATGCCGGGAGCGAACCTGCAGAGGCACTCGATTAAGCGTCCTCACCACACTATTCACTCTTCTTGCCCATGTCAAGCCTCCTTACTGCCATGTATCCTCGCTTTCTGGCTCTCCTGCTTACTACCCTGACAACCCTCCCCGCCTTCGCGCAGGCTTCCCTCGAAACCGTCTTCGATGATATTGAGCCTGCCGTCATCGAGTGGCGACGGGATTTCCACGCTAACCCGGAGCTTTCGAACCGGGAATTCCGCACGGCGGCCATCGTGGCCGACCACCTGGCCTCACTCGGCATGACGGTTGAAACGGAGGTCGCGCACACCGGTGTGATCGGGACGCTGGTTGGCGCCCATCCCGGACCGGTCGTTGCGCTTCGGGCGGACATGGATGCCTTGCCCGTGAAGGAGCGCGTGGATCTGCCCTTCAAATCCGAAGTGGTCAGTGTTTACCGGGGCGAGGAGGTGCCGGTCATGCATGCGTGCGGGCACGACACCCATGTGGCCATGCTGATGGGCGCTGCCGAGATCCTTGCCGGCATGCGCGATGAACTGCACGGCACGGTCAAGTTCATCTTCCAGCCCGCCGAGGAAGGCCCACCGCCCGGGGAGGAAGGCGGCGCCGAACTGATGGTCAAGGAAGGGGTGATGGAAGGCATCGATGCCGTGTTCGGCCTGCACATCAACGCCGGTACGTATGTGGGGCAGATCAACTACCGCCCGAAGGGCATGATGGCGGCGGTGGACGATTTCCGGATCACGCTGCACGGCAAGCAGGCTCACGGGTCAGCGCCCTGGCTGGGCATAGACCCCGTGGTCACGGCCGCGCAGGTGGTCAATAATCTGCAGACGATCGTCAGCCGGAATATGGAATTGACAAAAGCCGCCGCAGTGGTCACGGTCGGCAGTATCCACGGGGGCGTCCGCTCCAACATCATCCCCGAAGAACTCGAAATGCTGGGCACGATCCGCACCTTCGATCCGGAGATGCGGGAGACCCTGCACAAGCGTTTCCGGGAGATCGTAAACCATACCGCGGCCTCCAACGGCGCAACGGCTACCGTAGAGCTTCCCTACTCCGCCCACTATCCGGTCACATACAACGACCCGGACCTGACCGCCACGATGCTGCCCACGCTTGAACGCATTGCAGGCAAGGAAAACATCAACCTGATTGACGCCGTGACAGGCGCTGAAGACTTCTCGTTCTTTGCCCGGGAAGTGCCCGGTCTGTATGTGTTCGTCGGCGGCAAACCGCTTGATGTGCCTGCTGAAGAGAGTGTCTCCCATCACACGCCCGACTTCTTTATTGACGAGTCCGGCATGAAGCTGGGCGTCAAGACCTACGTCCATCTGACGCTCGATTACCTCGAGCGTGCCGCCAGGCAGTAGGCCCGTTTTGTAGGCTGCCCGTGGAATTCTTGCATCAGGAGGGTATAGTCCGCACTTTGGGTCGGACCCGACTGAAACCCGTGGATCACGATCATGACCCGATTCCTTTTCTTCACCCTGCTCTTTCTGAGCGCGTGTTCATCCCCTGCTCCATTCGAGATAGGCGAAACGACCATATCCAAGGTGCACGAGGCCTACCGGGAAGGGCGCCTCGATGCAGCATCGCTGACGCAGATGTACCTGGAGCGCATTGCTGCGTATGACGATACGCTCAATGCGTTCATCAGCCTCAATCCGCGCGCGCTCGAGCGCGCGCGGGCCCTGGATGCGGAATTCGCGTCCACCGGTACGCTACGTCCTCTTCATGGCATACCGGTCGTGGTCAAGGACAACTACGACACCCATGACCTCCCAACCACGGCGGGCTCAGCGGCTCTTGCCGGCATGATCCCGCCGGACGATGCGTGGCAGGTGGCTCGACTCCGGGAGGCAGGCGCCATCGTGCTCGGAAAGACCAACATGGCCGAGTGGGCATTCTCGCCGTTCGTGACGGAAAGCTCCATCGACGGAACGACGCGCAATCCTTACGATCTGAGCCGTGTGCCGGCTGGTTCAAGTGGCGGTACAGCCGCCGCCGTGGCCGCCAACCTCGGGCTGATCGGCCTGGGAACAGACACCGGCAACTCCATTCGCGGTCCGTCGGGGCATAACGCGCTGGTGGGCATCCGGTCCACGATGGGGCTGACCAGTCGCGATGGCATCGTTCCCCTGTATCTGCGCAACGATATCGGGGGACCCATGACACGGACCGTCGAAGATGCCGTACGCGTTCTCGACGTCATTGCGGGGTACGATCCTGCAGACCCCATCACCCACCGCTCGGAAGGTCGGATCCCGGAGGGCGGCTATCTGCCGTTCCTCGACCCGAATGGATTGGAAGGAGCCCGCATCGCAGTTTTTTCGCCCTACCTGCGTCCTGACTCCACCCATCCGGACATTTTCGCGCGGATGGAAGAAGCCGTTGACGACCTGAAGGCCGCTGGCGCCATCGTCATCAACCCGTTCACCATCCCTGACCTATCGCTCGATCCATCCATCTGGTGCGAAGTATTCCGGCACGACGTCGAGGCCTATTTCGCTACCCGTGAAGACGGCTTTCCGTACGAACAACTCGATGACGTCATTGCGACCGGGCAGTATGCCGACTACATCCGGGAATCGTTGGAATACACAGCCGCCTGGACCGAGCCGCCCTGCCCGGATCTATACACGCATAAGCCCAACATCGCCTTCCGGGACGCCATTCTGGCCGCCATGGAGGCGGACAGTATCGATGCCATCGTCTACCCGACGTGGAGCTGGCCGGCACGCGAAATCGGCGACATGGACAGCCCGGCAGGTGACAACAGCCAGTATCTTTCGCCCCAGTCAGGGCTACCGGCCCTCCAGGTACCCATCGGATATACCCAGGGCGGCCTTCCCGTTGGCATGACACTGCTTGGGCGACTCTTCGACGAACCCACCTTGATCCGGATTGCCTACGCCTACGAGCAGGCAACAGGCCATCGCAGATCGCCTGCCGGGTTTGACTGATTTCGGCCGCTGATGTACCCCCTTCTCCACCCACACTCCCTCTCGCCCATGACCCGCTCTCCTGCTTTCCTTCTCCTGCTTGCCCTTCTTCTTTCGGCCTGCCAAGCCGACCATCCGGCCAATCAAGCAGCCGATGATCGCCCCTACGTCGCATTCCTGAATCCAGTGGACCAGGAAGAGCCCGGCCCCTTCTCGGATGCGGTCCGCGTGGGCAACCTGCTTTTTCTCTCCGGCAAGATTGGTGTCCTTCCTGGCACGCGAACGCTGGCCGAGGGCGGCATCGAAGGCGAGTCCCGTCAGACGATGGACAACATCAAGGCCACGCTCGAGCGGTGGGGCTCATCCTTAGAGCAGGTCGTAAAGTGCACCGTCATGATCGACAATATTGATGAGTGGGGCGCGTTCAATGAGGTGTATGTCGAGTATTTCCCGGGTAACAAACCCGCCCGAAGCGCCTTTGGCGCCGACGGACTGGCCCTGGGCGCCGCTGTGGAAGTGGAATGCATTGCGACCGTGGACTGATGCGGGCGCAGCAGCACAGCGCAATCGCTTCGTTCGTGTTGAGTTTGCGCTCCGGCTGCGGTAAATAGGTCCCGTCCCCTGCTGCCTGTCTCAAACAGCTCCGAGGCGCGGCAGATCACGGGGTACCCCTCGTTCCATCCTGTCCACTTCGCCCTGACCCACCATGAGTCGTTCCTCGACGAGCGCCCGTCTTTCGGTCATGATGTTCCTTCAGTTCTTTGTCTGGGGAGCCTGGTACGTGACCATTGGCAACTTCATGACCGCCGAAGGCATGGCGGACCTGACCCACTGGCCCTACACGGTCAACCCCATTGCGGCCATCGTGGCACCGTTTTTCCTGGGGCTCGTGGCCGATCGCTACTTCGCCACCGAGAAGGTGCTTGGTGTGCTGCACATCCTGGGCGGTATCGTCATGTTCTTGACGCCCTCGATGACCGGTAACCCGACCGTGTTCATCGTGATGCTGCTGCTCTACAACCTGTGTTATATGCCGACGCTGGGTCTCTCGAACACATTGGCATTTGCCAACATCGAGGATCAGGAAAAACAGTTCCCGCTCATTCGCGTCTTCGGCACCATCGGTTGGATTGTGGCCGGCCTCTTCATTTCGTTCGTGCTCGGCTCTTTCGTCAGTGGGGATCGCTTGCCGGATGAAACAGCGTATCCGCTTTACACGACAGCCATCGCATCCATCCTGCTGGGCCTCTACAGCTTCTCGCTGCCACACACCCCTCCCGCCGCTGCAGGAAAACCCTTCTCGGCGCGTGACATCCTGGGCATCGACGCCTTCAAGCAGTTGCAGAGCCGTCCCTTCTTCATCTTCCTGATCAGCTCATTCCTGATCTGCATTCCCCTGGCGGCCTATTACAACTTTGCCCCGATCTTCGTGAATGCGTCAGAGATTTCGAACCCGGCGGCAACGCTCAGCCTGGGGCAGGTCAGCGAAGTCCTGTTCATGCTCCTGATGCCCTTCTTCTTCCGCCGACTGGGTGTGAAGTGGATGCTGGTCGTAGGTATGGGCGCCTGGGTGCTGCGTTACGCGTTCTTCGCGCTGGCCGCACCCATGGGCATCTTCTGGATGATCCTGATGGGTATCCTGATGCACGGTATCTGCTATGACTTCTTCTTCGTGACGGGCCAGATTTATGTAGACAAAAAGGCCACGGCGGATATCCGCGGGCAGGCTCAAGGCATGCTCGTCCTGGTCACCTACGGCCTGGGTATGTTCATCGGTGCACAGATTGCCGGCAATGTCTTCAACAGCTTCCTGGCCGGCGCCGATGCGCTCACGCCGGATCAGTGGCAATCCTTCTGGTGGATCCCGGCCGTCTTCGCCGGCGCCATCCTGCTCTTTTTTACATTCACGTTCAAAGACGAAGTGGACCGCGAGGAGGTCTCGATATGACGGATCCGAAACGTTTCGACCGACGCACCTTCATGAAAACCAGCGCGCTGGGAGCTGCAGGCCTGAGCCTCTTCCCGGCGGCCTGTGCGCAACCCGAGTCCGGTGCTGACGGTGCGGCCGCGCCGATGGGCGCAGCGGGCGCTCCGCTTTTCGAGATTTCCCTGGCGCAGTGGTCCCTGCACAAGGCACTACGGGCCGAGGAAATGACCAACCTCGAATTCCCGGTCTTCACCAAGCAGGCCTGGGGAATATCTGCCGTCGAATACGTCAACTCGTTCATGCGTGAGGAGAGTCGCGATCCGCGCTATGTGGAAGAGCTGCGCACGATTACCGAGGGCGAGGGCATCCGCAACGTCCTGATCATGTGTGATGGCGAAGGGCGCCTTGGCGACCCGGATGAGGATGCTCGGACGCAAGCAGTCGAAAATCATTATCGCTGGGTGGAGATTGCCCGCGAGTTGGGCTGCCACTCGATCCGGGTCAATGCTGCCTCCGAAGGCGATTGGAATACGCAGCGGGATCTGGCCGCCGATGGCCTGCGCCGCCTCACGGAGTTCGGTTCACAGGCCGATATCAATGTCATCGTGGAGAACCACGGTGGGATTTCATCCAACGGCGCCTGGCTGGCCGAGGTCATGCGCACAGTGGACCACCCGCGCTGCGGCACGCTTCCTGACTTTGGTAATTTCAACATGGGCGAAGCCAACGGCGGCTGGTACGACATCTAT
>JAFMNH010000047.1 GCA_017859335.1 Rhodothermales bacterium
TTCGCTGACGACCGGAAAGGCCATGACGGTCATGCCGGTCCAAAGCAGGATTTCCCCGATGTAATTGGGATGGCGGGACATTCGCCATAGCCCCGTCTCAATGAATCGCGACCCATCGGGATGGCGTGAGCGGAAACGTCGCTTCTGTTCGTCTGCAGCCACTTCGATTGCAAACCCGAGGACCCAAAGGCCCAGGCCGAACCAGAACAGGGCAGATACCCCGGCCCCGGGGGCGGCATCGAGGCGAACGAGTACCGGAAGCAGGCAGAGGAAGCTCCAAAGCCCTTGCATGACCCACGCGTTCAGGAAGCGTACGGGATCGGGCTTGATGGTGTCGAAGCGCCCGTCCTTGCCTTGCCGATGGATACGCCCCACCAGGAACCATGCCATCCGGCTGCTCCAGAGCACAACACACCCGAGCATCAGCCACCCGGCTACTCCAGGGCGTACCATCCATCCGGCCACCAGGACACTCGATATGAACGATGTGCTGCCGATCAGGTCATAGAAGCGCTCAGTTTGCCTGAGATAGGCAGGAATCCACGCTACCACGTTGAGTGCCAGTACCCAGCACAGAATGAGCAAAGGAAGATGCGAGGAGGACCCACCGGCCCAGGCGATGGCCACTCCTACAAGGATGAGGGCCGGTGAAGCCAGCCGAACCGACCACCGGGAGGCGTCAGAATGATCTGATGTGGACATGGGTTTACCGGGTGGTCTGGAATGATTCGCTACGGGCCCCACCAAAGTACGTATTCCTTGTGCGGGCACCCACTGCGTCTGTATATAGCGTACAGCGCAACAGCCCAAAACAAACCATGAACAATCCCGTCAACCAATTGGGCAAGCTGACCCGCACCCTGTTGCGGCCTGCTGTCAGGCGGCCCCACGTCAAACACACCAGTATTGGCGCGCCTCCCGGCAATCTTGAATACCGGGGCATCGAGCGGACCGAGCCCATCAACATGACCCTGATCGATTTCCGGGAGGACTATTTCGATGAGGTGGCAGGCATCGATTCCTCCTGGAAGGAGAGGGTGCCGTCAACGGACTATGTTTCGTGGCTTGATGTGTCAGGTGTCCATGACGCCGGGGTGATCGAAGACATTGGTCGTCACCTGGGGCTGCATCCGCTCATCATGGAAGACATCCTGCATCCCCACCAGCGGCCCAAGTTCGAACCCTTCGATGACCAACTCTACATCGTCGTCCGAATGCTGCATACGCGGGACGACGGCACAGTGCAGGAGGAGCAAATATCCATCGTGCTGGCCAGCCATTTCATTCTGTCTTTCCAGCAGGAGCCCGGCGATGTGTTCGATCCCGTGCGCCAGCGCTTGCGAACGGGCAAGGGGGTCATCCGGAAGCAGGGCCCCGACTATCTGGCCTACGCGCTCATCGACCTGATCGTGGACTACTACTTCGTGCTGCTCGAGCGGATTGGAAGCGAGGTGCAGGACCTGGAGATGGAAGTGATGGACAATCCATCGAAATCCACTATCCACGCCATTCGGACCGCCAAGCAGATGCTTGTGACCTACCGCAAGGACATCTGGCCGGTGCGTGAACTGGTCTCTGCCATGACTCGCGACGACTCAGGGCTGATTACCAAACACACGAGCACATACCTGAGGGATGTGTATGACCATGCCATTCAGGTCATGGACTTGATGGAGACCTATCGGGACCAACTTTCGGGTCTTACCGAACTCTATCTCTCTTCGCTCAGTCAGCGCATGAACGAAGTGATGCAGGTGCTGACCATCATCGGCAGTATTTTCATCCCACTCACCTTCATTGCGGGGGTCTACGGGATGAACTTCGCCCACATGCCTGAATTGGAGTGGGCCTACGGCTATCCTATGGTCTGGGGCGTCATGTTGATGACCGCCATCGGACTGTTCCTCTACTTCAAAAAACGCGCATGGCTTTGATGCCCACTCCATCCCAAGCGGCCGCGGCGCGGCTGCTTCAGCAGCGCGCCGCGCAAGCTGCGCAATCGGACAGCACGGCGGCGGTTGTACCGGTACCGGCGGATACCCTCCAGGGCAGCCCACTGGCGGATTTGGTCGATGCGCCATCGAGACTGATTGCCAACATCTCGGACATTTTCTCCTTGGAGGCCATCCTGGTCAGTGGTCTCAAGGTCATCCTGATCATTGCCATTTCCGGCCTGGTGGTCAAGTTGGTGGATCGGGCCCTGCATATCTGGAACAAGCGCTTCGAGGGGCTCGCGCTCATCGCGCCGCGTCGTCAACGCGCCTTGACCATCAGTACACTTCTCTCGTCAACCGTACGCTATGTCGTTGGCGGCATTGCCCTGATTACGGTTCTGGACGTACTGCATATTGACGTGGCGGCCCTTATTGCCACGGCCGGTATCGCGGGTATTGCCATCGGCTTCGGCGCGCAATCCCTGGTCAAGGACATGATCGGGGGTATCTTGCTCCTCTTTGATGACACGATTCATGTGGGCGACATGATCCGAATCGGCACGGACGAAGGCTGGGTCGAAGACATTGGCGTGCGCACCATAAAAATCCGTCGGTTCAACGGCGAACTGCTCATGGTACCCGCCGGGGACCTGAGAACGTTCGGCAACCGGAGCGTCGGCTTCGTGCGCGCCATCGTACCGGTGGGGCTGTCCTATGGGCAGGATACGGATCGGATCATGACTGTCATGCAGCGTGTGGCGGAGGAATACGCTGCCGATCACAAGGATATCCTGATGGACGAAGAGCCCTTGGTTCAGGGTATCACGAATTTTGGGGAGAGCTCGGTGGATGCCCGTATCGTCATCAAAATGATTCCGGGCGAACAATGGGATGCCGAACGCGAACTGCGCCGGCGCCTCAAGCAGGCCTTTGACCGGGAGGGCATCAGTATTCCATTTCCGCAGCGCACCCTGCATGTGGTCCGGGAAGAAGAGGATCGCAGTCCCTTCTCCACTGCTGCCACGGCCCCCAAAGCCAGCGGTCAGGATCAGGCGCCCGATGCCGTCTGACCGTCGCTCCCGTTCCGAAAAAGCGCATGGATGCAGGCCGGAAATCCATCGGAGCAGGCAATGGAGATGCGTTCCTCCGAGGCAGGATGCGTGAAGGATAGACGGGTGGCGGCCAAGAGCATCCGATTGACCTTCAAATCAGATTGGAGGTAGGCGTTGTGTGACCGGTCTCCGAACTTGCGGTCCCCCAGAACGGGATGGAAGATGTGTTTGAAGTGCCGCCGGATCTGATTCTTTCGGCCCGTTTCGGGGCGTACCTCCACGAGCGAATACCGCGCTGTCGGGTAGCGACCCACCGGATGATCCACTTCGCACCGAGCCAAGGTGCGATATGCCGTAATGGCCGTCTGCGCCGGCTTGTCGGGCCGCACGTTCCCATCCGTCGTCCGGTCCCGCACCTCCTTCAGGGCATAGTCGATGACGGCGTCATCGACCGTCCAGCCCCGCACGACGGCGCGATAGGTCTTTTGCACCTTCCGCTGCGCAAACAGATCGGATACCAGGCGCGCCTCCTCCGCCGAGGTGGCGAAAAGCAGGATCCCGGAGGTGGGTTTGTCCAGTCGATGAACGGGGTAGACCCGGTACCCGACCTGGTCCCGCAGGCGCTGCATCGCGAACCGCGTTTCGCGCGCATCCAGCTTGGTTCGATGCACGAGCAGCCCGGCGGGCTTGTTGATGGCAACAAGCCCGCCTTTTTCGTACACAATGTCCAGCGGCTTCTCATCCGCTACGCGTCCTTCCACTAGATGTCGACTTCCCGTTTCTTCAGCAGGAAGAGGCCATAGTGCCCGGCCGTCACGGCAATCATCCCGCTTTTGTAGTAAGGGTAATTGCTCCACGACACGCCGCGTCCACCCACAGGAGAGGTATCGAAGTAGGCCGTCTCGAATGGATTCTCCGGATCCGAAATATCGATGATGCGAAGTCCGGCAGCCGTGTTCGACTGGTACATCAAATTCCCTTTGACATACAGGTTGTGATCGGTTTCGGTCGTTTCGGCAACGTATTCGCCGGCCAAGACCGGATCATCGAGGTCCGTCAGGTCCCAGATCAGGGTACGAGTGCCCTCAACCAGGTCCCCCGCTTCGTCGAGCTCGTCGTTGACATAGAAATAGCGCTGATCGTCCGTGAACCATCCCTGATGGGTGTAGGCCACATTGGGGTAGGAGGCAATGGCCACGGTAACAGGGTTCTCCTTGTCGGTCACGTCAGCAATGGAGATGGCTGTTTCGTTGGAGCCGATGCAGATTTCGCTGCCCTGGTAGTCGGCGTCGGGACCGCGGTAGACGACGCACTGGGCGTCATGCGAATAGCCCGTGCCGCGACGTCCTGTTTCGCCATCGGAGAAACAACCGGCAAAAACCGGATTGGCGGGGTCGCGCAGGTCAATCATGTGCAGGCCGCCGCCGCACGTCGTGCCGCCCGCGCTGCTGCCGACCGAGTACCCGAAACCGGTCTCCTCGTTGATCACAATGTTGTGGGCGCTGAATATGCCCCCGTACAGACCATCGGCTTCAAATTCGACAGGAGCATTCGGGACGTCGCGCAGGCGGGTCAGGTCGAAGATCTGCATCCCGTGCTGACCAGCGCCGTCCGAGACGATATAGGCGTGGTTTTTATAGACTTTCATGTCCCGCCATACCGCCATATTGGCTGTTTCCGGCATCCGCAGCGTGCCGAGGACCCGAGGCTGGGCAGCATCGCTCACATCCACGAACGATGTGGCGTTGGACATGCCCACGATGGCATACTCGCGGCCTGTTTCGGGGTCTTCCCAGCCCCAGAGGTCGTTGGTGCGGATCCCGCGATCGGCACCCAGGTCATCCATGGAGACGAAAGAAAGGATATCGACCCCATCGCACGGAAAATCGCCGGCTTGTCCCTCGCTGCACTCGATCATGTCGCCAGCCATCGAGTCGTACCCGAAGGTCTCGTTGACCAGGGGCCCTGTCCAATCCGTGCCATCGTGGATGAAGCCGGCACCCGCGCGGTTGTCCAGTCCGGGAGCGCCAACGATGAGCGCGGTACCTGTCGAGGCCAGCGCGCCACCGAACTGACTGCGCGTTTGCAGGGCAGGGGCTGGAAGCGCTCGGGTGGCACGTGCTGCCATGCCGGTACTCATATTGTCTGACAGCGAAAAGGCGAAAACGGCGCCCGTTCCATTGCGGCCGCCCGAGCCGGGGGCGCCCACTAAAAGTCGGTCATCGTGGTAGGCCAGGGAAGCCCCGAACTGATCTCCCCGATCCGTGGCAAACGCGGAGAGGCGACCACGGGCCTGCCACCGATCCTCGATCCATTCATACAGGGCCACCGTGCCGGCGCGTGTTGCAAAGCCCGGTGCGCCCACAGCGGCACGCCCTTCCTGAAGCCACAACGCGGATCCATAGGAGGCACCCTGCATGGGGAACGCAGTGGGCAGCGCCTGCCCTTCGGACCAGGCACTCGCGGCCAGGTCATAGTGGTAGGCCAGGACCGTACCCGAGCGTTCGTTGGCGCTTGGCGCGCCGATCAGCACATGGTCCCCATCGAGCGCAAGCGTGGTGCCAAACCCTTCCGAAGCAGCGCCCTCAGGCGCCGTGAGCTTGGCTTCCATGGTCCATCCTTTGGCCATGTAGTCCCGCCAGACCCGTACGTGGGCGGGCTCCGTATCGGTGGCCCCGGTTGCAATCAGCATGCGATCCCCGGCAATGGCTACCTGGATACCGAAGGCATCTTCTTCCCCTGAAAAGCTTGTTTCATACTCGAATTGGCCATCCGGTTGTATGGTAAAGACATCCACCCGCTGGTTACCTGCGGCCACGACGAGGCGCTTTCCGTCCGATGCCATGGCCCGGCCGAATCCGTCGCCATTTTCAGCGCGGCTGCCTGCCGTGAGACGGGCGTGTTCCGCCCAGGTCCCATCGGCGCCCTTGGCATACACGTAGATTGTACCCGGAAGCGTGGGCTGCGCAGTGTCGGCAATCAATACGTGGGAGCCAGCGGCGGCTACCTGCCCTCCAAATTGTTGCGCGTGCAGCGGAAGAAGCAGAAAGGCCGAGGCCAGCAGGGAAAGAAGTCGTTTCATGGTCCAGTATCGTCTGGGTGACAGGGGCACGATGCCAGCGTCAGGCGGGCTCGAACGTGTGGAAGAAGGCAGATCTTAACCATCCCGGAGCCCGGGGGCAAGCCAGAAGGCGTCCCTTGCCTTTCGTTCAGATTTCGTGAAGGCGATTTCACGCTTCCCGTGGATCCCGTGTAGGGGATTCCAGTACAGAAAGGGCGATTTGCACGATACAAGGCCCTTTGTCGGCTCTTTTCGCCCACCTTCACATTACCCCAACCGCCATGGCGTCACCACAGCTTCTGCCAGAGAATCGTCCCGTTGACGGACTGCTCAAGCCCATCAACCAGTTCATTCGGATGGAGGCCTCCTCCGGGATACTGTTGCTGATCATGGCCGTTCTGGCCCTGGTCTTTGCCAACTCGCCGCTGTCTGAAGCCTATTTCGACGCGCTGCAGATTCCTGTAACAGCTGGTTTTGGAGACTTCCTGATCCAGAAACCCCTGCTGTTGTGGATCAATGATGGTCTCATGGCCATCTTCTTTTTCCTGGTGGGTCTGGAGATCAAGCGCGAAGTCCTCGTCGGAGAACTGTCCTCACCGAAGCAGGCCATGTTGCCCATTCTGGCCGCGGTCGGCGGCATGGTCGTCCCCGCAGGACTCTATGTGGTCGTTACCGGCGGCACCCCGTTCGTAACCGGATGGGGAATCCCGATGGCGACGGACATTGCCTTTGCCCTTGGCATTCTGGCGCTCCTCGGCTCCCGGGCTCCAGTGGCTCTGAAGATCTTCCTGACGGCGCTGGCCATCATCGATGACCTGGGCGCTGTCCTGGTCATTGCCATCTTCTACACCTCGAAGATCAAGATGGGAGCGCTCTTTCTCGGCTTTGGCTTCCTTGCAGTGTTGGCCCTTGGTAACCGGCTGGGTATTCAGAAAACGGCGTTCTACGTTCTTTTTGGTCTGGCGCTTTGGCTGGCATTCCTCAAGTCGGGTGTCCATGCAACCATTGCAGGCGTTCTCTTGGCGTTGACCGTGCCTGCCCGCCGCAGGGTGGACGAGGTCTCGTTCAAGGAGCGTGCCCTCTCTTTCCTTGGCACGATGGAGGTTGGTGAAAAGGATGACCGCCACAATCAGGAGGCCATTCAGGCTCTGGAGATCCTGTCGAAAGGTGCAGAGACGCCGCTGGCGCGGATGGAGCATGCATTGCACGGCTGGGTAGCCTTCTTCATCATGCCCGTGTTCGCCCTTGCCAATGCAGGCGTGGACCTGCGGGGCATTTCCATTCTGGAGGCGCTGCTGCACCCGGTCGCGATGGGGATCGTTCTGGGCCTCTTCGTGGGCAAGCAGGTCGGTGTGGCCATCTTCTCTTGGCTGGCCATCAAGCTCAACATTGCCGAAATGCCCAAGGGCGTGACCTGGAAGCAGCTCTACGGGGTCGCCATTCTGACCGGCGTCGGGTTCACGATGTCCCTGTTCATTGCCAGCCTCTCGTTTGTGGCGGATCCCGAGGTACTGGATCTGGCGAAGACCGGTATCCTGACGGCCTCGCTCTTGGCGGGTGCTGTCGGGTACGTGCTACTGCGCGCGTCCGGACCGGCTACGGAGAACGGCTGACGGGCATCAAACCCCTGAAACGGCGCGGGGGCGGCGGGCGAATGCCCGCCGCCCCCGTGTGCGTTCAGTCCGCCGTGAGCGGCCTACCGAACGTCCGTGCTGACCACGTTGCCATCAATGAGCACCCCGATGGCATGCGTCGTGTACTCGAACGGATCGCCGTCGTACAGGGCGATGTCTGCGTCCTTGCCGACTTCCAGGGATCCTACCCGATCATCCACGCCCAGGAGCCGCGCGGCATCGATCGTGATGGACGCCAGCGCTTCTTCGAAGCTCAGGCCATTGGCGGCCGCGACCCCTGCTTCAAACAGAATCACACGCGTCTTGGGCACGTAGGCCTCAAAACCGCTCTGCAGCGCAAACGGGATACCGGCATCGCGCAGGTGCGCGGCCGCCTCGAACGTGGCATTCGCCCGTTCGCCCCCGTGACGCGCCATGGTCGGGTGCGTGATGACCGGCACGCCGGCCGCCTTGATCTGGTCCGTCACCAGGTAGGCCTCCGACGCTGAATCCAATACAATATCAATGTCGAACTCCTCGGCAAGTCGCAACGTCGTCGAGATGTCATGCGAGCGTTCGACCGTAATCAACATGCGCATGTCGCCATCGAGGACCGCTTTGAAGGCCGCCATGCGCAAGTCCGTGCCTTTTTCCGGGTCGTAGTTTTGCGCCTTGAGGAGTTCGCTGCGCAGCATGGCAATCATCTTCGAGCGCGTGCCCGGCGAGCCACTGCTGGCGCGGGCGCCATTGCCCAGCGTAACGGCCACCATCGCGGCTGGCTCCATGATGGCCTCAGCCACATCGTTGCCGACGGTTTTGACGATCATCGTCTGGCCCGATACCAGAACGCCTGGACCATGACCCGTGTGCATGGTCGTCACCCCGAAGCCACGGACCCACTCCACGAGAGCTTCCCGTGGATTGTAAGCGTCCATGGCACGCAGCTCAGGCTGCATGGGGGAGGAGCGCTCCACCTGATCCTGGTCGTCTGCCTGATTCAGGTAGCCGGCCAGGCCGACCACCGTGTGCGCATCAATGAGCCCCGGCGTGACGACCGCTGCCTCCATGACCTCGTATCCGGCAGGCACGTCAAAGCGACCTACCCGTTCGATTTTGCCATCGCGCACCAGCACTACTCCGTTCTTGATCGCCTCGCCCGCCATCGTATAGACCATTTCGCCCTTGACGGCAATTTGGGCATCGGCGGAAGGGACCATGAGCAGCATGGCTGCCGCAAGTATCAATAGCCTTCTCATTGGCCGGCCTCCATTTCAATGTGGTGAATATGCATGACCATGTCATTGCTGGCGCCGTAGCCGCCCGTTGCGTACTTCCGGTCCTCCGGGTTCGAGCGGTCAAACACCCGCTGGCCATCGATCCAGGTTTCCTGCACGTGGGTGTAGACCGAGAGGGGATCGCCTGAAAGGATGATGAAGTCGGCGTCCTTGCCCGGCGTCAGCGAGCCCACCCGGTCTCCGAGGTCCATCATTTCCGCGCCGGCCTGCGTCATGCCATACAAGGCCGCCTCGCGGCTCATCCCTGCCCGTACGGCCAGCGCCGCCTGGCGCAGGAAGAAGCGCGAATCCGTGATACCGTCATCTGTATGAAAACCCACTTTGGCGCCCGCCTCTTCCAGCATGCGGCCCGATTTGAAGTGATTATCCTTGGCTTCCAGCTTCCCGCCCGGACTGTCCACCGAAATCAGCGACACCCAGGCGCCCGAAGCGGCAATCTCATCGGCCACCTTCCAGGCTTCGGACACATGTTGAAGGACCACCCGGAAGCCGAATTCGTCAGCCAGACGCAGCACGGTCAGGATATCGTCGTGGCGATGCGTGTGATGATGCACCACCTTTTTGCCGGACATGGCATCGAGCAAGGCCTCATAGCCCAGGTCGATCGGGGGCGCATCCTCGCCGGCCTCGGTGGCTTTGGCTTTCTTTTCGCCATACTCCCGAGCTTTGATGTACTCAGCACGCACGAGCGCTGCCGCCTTGGCCCGGGTGCCCGGGAAAGGCTTATTGCCTCTGGGGTTGGTACCGTTGGCCATTTTGATGCCTCCGAGCCAATCGCCGTTCTCATCCAGGATCAGAAGATCATCGATGATGTCGGCGTCGCGGTATTTGACATACAGCGTCTGTCCCGACAGGAGGTGCCCCGAGCCGGGCATGATGTTCGCGGTCGTCACGCCGCCTGCCTGCGCCTTTTGAAAGCCTGCATCGCGGGCATTGACCGAGTCCAGCACCCTCGTTTCGGGCTGAATCGGCGCGCTGCGATCGCCACCGGAGGGCTCTCCGATGTGACTGTGCGTGTCCACGAGGCCTGGCATGATGACCATTCCCTTCACATTGTGTCGCTCGGCGCGGCGGGGAATGTCTACCGTGTTGGCAGGTCCGACGGCAACGATGCGGCCATCTTCAATGAGAAGCGTCCCGTTCTCGATCTCGGGCCCGTCGATGGGGATGATGTGGGCGCCTGTAAAGGCGCGGGTCTGGGCAGTTGAAGGCGCCGCCAGAAGCAGCAATACCAACAAGCCCGGAAAGAGTCTTTTCAGCATGATTCTGGTGTTGGGTGAAGCAGCATGCAGGATACGGGGCAAGCCGGACTTTCGAAAAGTACGTGGGGTCCCAAACGACAAAAGCCGCGCCGGTTGGAACCGGCGCGGCTTTGCATGTCATGTGCCCAGGACTGGAGTCGAACCAGCACGTCCTTGCGGACACCACCCCCTCAAGATGGCGTGTCTACCTATTCCACCACCTGGGCATCGTGATTTTTGTCGGCGCGCGGCGACGCGGCTTTACGACAAGGACGCAAAGGTACGCACCAAACCAAGAGCAAGGAACCACCCGAGGTCATTTCATTTACACTTCAACACGGTTTTTTGTCGCGTGTGACGCTGTCCTCGCTGCTTCAGAATCAACCTTCACCTTTTCCCGAAGACGCAATGCATCGTAGTCTCCGTTCACTGCTGATCCTGATTCCCTTCTTACTGGCACCAATGCGTGTGGTGGCCCAGGAGTCGAACGCTCCTGTCGAGTCCATCATGAACTGGCATCCCATCAATGAGCAGCTCTTCACCGCTGGTCAGCCCGGAATGCAGCACATGAGCGCCTTGAAGGCCCTGGGTATCGATACCATCATCAGCCTGGCCACGCCCTCGGGCGCCAATATGCAGGAGGCCAACCGGGCGGCTGAATTGGGCATGTCCTTCGTCAGCATTCCCTTTGGAGACGATGGGCCCACGCCGGACGATGTCGAGTGGTTCAGCTCCGTGATGCAGGCGCAAGATGGCAAAAAGGTGCTGGTCCATTGCAATACGAACCGGAGGGCGTCCGCCTTCACGTTTTTGCACCGGGTCATTGCCCTCGGCGTGGATCCCGAGGAGGCCATGAAGGATCTGCAGTTCGACCCCGAGCAGTCATCAACCTGGTCCAACCTGTTCGACCAGATGCTGGCCGATACGACGGGCGCTGCCGTCATCATCCAGCCGGGTGCGCCCGGGAGCGAAGGAACGCGTATCGATGACCCCGACGCGTTGTCCCTTGGGATGGGCACCTTCACCGAGGCGGACATCGCCTTCATGCAGGGCATGATCCACCACCACGCGCAGGCCCTTGAAATGGTGCAGCTCATGGAGGGGCGAACCAATGCCCGCGACCTGATCATGCTGGGTAAGCGGATTGACATCTCCCAGAAATCAGAAATCAAACTCATGGCGAACTGGCTCAAGGAGGCCGGCGCCGAGGTGCCCATGATGGCCGATCCTGCCTACGTTTCCGGGGCGCACATGCGCCATGGCAGTCACGCCTCGGGACATTCGGGCCACGCCATGCATGGATCGGGTGCGGGAATGCATGACGCTGGCGAAAGCGACCACGCCATGATGCCAGGCATGCTGTCCCACGACCAGATGCAGCAGTTGACGGAGGCCAGCGGGGATACATTCTATCGCCTGTGGCTCACGTTCATGATTCAGCACCACGAAGGCGCCCTGACCATGGTGGACACCCTCTTCAGTCAAGCGGGCGCGGGTCAGAATCAGGATGTTTTCCATTTCGCCTCTGAAGTCGATATTGACCAGGGCATCGAGATCATGCGCATGCGCCAGATGCTGAAGAACGTCTCTTCCGATTGATCTCTCCTTCGTTATCGTACCCCAGTTCCAACCCCCTCGAGCCATGAAGCTGAAATTTCTCCTGTCCCTCCTCGTTGCCGCCATGCTGTCCGTGCCCGTTCTGGCGCAGGATGCGAGCGAAGAACCTGCTTGGGAGTGGGACCCCGACGATCCGCGTATCGGACTGAGTGAAGGCGTGGACGATGCAGGTGAGGCCATTTCCAACCTGGCGAAGCTGGCCACGTTGCCGCGCGCTCCCGGATTCACGCTGGAGGACGAAGCCGAAACCGGCGGCCGGATGAGCAATACCGATCTGGCGTTTCGTGACAACTGGGCCTTTGTGGGTAATTACGCGGGCATCAACGTCTACGACATCTCGGATCCTGCTAATCCTTCCCTCGAGGTATCCATTGTATGCCCCGGGGGGCAGGGCGATGTCTCTGTTCACGGCAACCTGCTGTTCATGTCGGCCCAAGAGACGCGCGGCCGACTGGATTGTGGCGCTGAAGGGGTGGAAGAGGAAGTAAGCACAGAACGCTTTCGTGGCGTGCGCATCTTCGATATCTCAGAAATGCGCAATCCGCGCCAGGTAGCAGCTATCCAGACCTGCCGTGGTTCACACACGCATTCGCTGGTCTCGGACCTGGCCAATCCCGAGCGCATTTTCGTCTACGTATCCGGTACGAGCCGGGCCCGTCCGGGCGAAGAGCTCCCCGGCTGCTCCTCAGCCGACCCTGACGAGGACCCAAACACGTCCTATTTCCGCATCGAAGTCATCGAGGTGCCATTGGATAATCCGGCCGATAGCCGAATCGTCAACGAGCCACGCATTTTTGAAGTGAATGGCGACATGGCAGGTCTTTGGGAAGGAGGAGACTATGGTCCCGGCACGCAGCGCTCGAGCCGCACGGACCGCTGCCATGATATCACGGCCTACCCTGAACTGGGTCTGGCCGGCGGCGCTTGCTCTGGTAACGGCATCCTGCTCGATATCTCGGATCCTGCCAATCCGGTTCGCATCGAAGACGTAGCCGACCCCAACTTCGCATACTGGCACTCAGCCACGTTCAACAACGACGGAACCACGGTTCTCTTTACGGATGAATGGGGAGGCGGCAACGCACCGCGCTGCTTGGGCACGGATCTCCCGACCTGGGGCGCCAACGCCATGTTCACGCTCAAGGATGGTAAGCTAAGCCTGGCAGGCTATTACAAGGTGCCCGCTCCCCAAACCGAATTCGAGAACTGCGTGGCGCATAATGGCTCATTGATTCCGGTGCCCGGGCGGGACATCAAGGCGCAGGCCTGGTACCAGGGCGGTCTGTCCATCTTCGATTTCACGGATCCATCCGATGCCTACGAGATCGCGTTCTTTGACCGCGGCCCCATCAGCACCGATCCGGAAGCCCGTCTGACCGGAGGCTACTGGTCGACCTACTGGTACAACGGCCATATCTACGGCAGCGAAATCATCCGCGGTCTGGACGTGTTTGCGCTTGAGCCGAGCGAGCATCTCTCGCAGAATGAGATCGATGCGGCCATGCTGGTCATGACGGACGAACTCAATCCGCAGAACCAGATGCAGTACAGCTTCCCGATGCATCCTTCCGTGGCCAAGGCCTATGCCGATCAGCTGGTACGTGCCGGGGAGATGACGGACGCAGATCGCGCAGCCCTTTTTGCCGCCATTGACGCCGGGGACGCAACGGCTGCCACAACAACGGCAAGTGTTCTTCAGACCGCTGCTTTGCAGAATCTGGCCGCCAATCAGGCCGACCACTGGGATACGATCCGCGTGCGTCTGGCTGACCAGCTCTACGCTGTAGGTAACTGATTCCTGACGTTCGATGTTGAGGTACGGTGCGGGGCGGCCATGCATGCATGGCCGCCCCGCACGTGTTCTACCCTTGGTCCAGGGAACTGGCGCCGACCCTGAGTGGTTGTCTCCCCACCACCTTCACCGGTCCTCCACGGGAATGAATCCAGCGCATCGAACACGGCTATCCGAGGCATTCCTGCTTCTGGTTGTTCTGACCGGCTGGATTGTTGCACCGCTCGTGCATCAGGTCGAGCACGCGCTCGAACGGGCTGAAATGGCCCACGTCCACGATGTCAGCGACGATCCCACGCTGCGCACGGGTTGCGACGCTCTTCCCAGTCTTGCTGAGGAGTGCCCTGTCAGCCTGACCAAGGTGCAGTCTGATGCGGTCCTGACCCATCGGTGGGCCCCGCTCGTTGCGGACCGTGCATCCTGGCAGGCCTACGAGCTGGTTCTGGCCAGCAGGACCTCCTCCTTTTCATTTGTTCGCGGCCCCCCGGTCATGATCTGACCCAAGTGCGCTCCGGCCCGGAGTCCACAACACGTCTCGGGCACTACCCGTGTGCCCACGCAGATCATGAACCAGCCCACGTGTGTGTGGGCGCATCCTACCGGTTCGAACCATGAAATCGACTTTTTTTCAGGCTGCGAGCCTGTTTTCCGTCGCGTTTGCCCTCGTCTTCCTGACGGCCTGCGACAGCAATCCCGCCGATCATGACGATGATCACGAGGATCATGCCGCAGCCGAGGGTATCCAGATCCTGAACGGATCCACCGTTCTGTATCAAGTCCTCGAGGGCGAAGTTACCTGCGATACTCCACCCTGCGGTATTGCCCTTGCTGCTGGGCAGAGTCTGACCGGCCTTGAAGTGGCCTTCATCGACGACGATGGCGACGAAGTACATTCTGAAGACTTAGGCAGCGAATTCGACATGTCCTTCTCCGTTGTCAGTCCCGGCATTGCCGTGGTCGAAGCCAACGGCCGATTCGGGTTGAACGTCACCGGTGTGGTACCGGGGTCGACCCGCATGCAGGTGCAGCTCAATCATGATGGGCATGCCGATCTCACCTCGCCTCCGGTGTCGGATGATCGCGCCCTGACCATCACGGTAACCTCCTGACGTGGGATCACTCTTCCAGATTGGCATGTTCCGCTCGGGGCCGCCTGCGGCGGCCCCGAGCGCCCTTTTGGTCCTGCTGCTTGGCATGCTAGCAGGATCGGCCGGGGCACAAACCACGGTCATTGAGGGCACCCTGCTGTCCACGCAGGATAATCATCCGGTCGAGTTCGCCCTCGTTTTCCTGGATGAGGTCCATCGCTCAGCCATGACCGATGCGCAGGGGCGCTTCTTTTTTGATGGGATTCCGGCGGGGCATCACACCTTCCATGCCACACGCATCGGCTTCGAGCCCTTCACCGCCGTCTTCGATCTGGATGGACAGGACACGCTCCGCGTGACCTATCACATGACACCAGAAATCATCGAGGCGGACGAGGTCATCGTGGAAGGGGACCGTAACGTCGGTCAGAGTGTGGGCGTAAAGCACAAGATGGAGGGTGATGCCCTGCGTCAGAACCTGGGCACCACGATTGCGGAGACCCTCGACGAAGAGCCAGGGCTGGCGATGCGGTCCATGGGGCCGGCCCCGGCGCGTCCCGTCCTCCGGGGCCTTGGCGGCGAGCGCCTCCTGGTCCTGGAAAACGGTAGCCGCACGGGTGATCTGTCACAGACCTCATCCGATCATGCCCTCGTGGTCGATCCCCTGACGGCCGATCGCCTTGAAATCGTCCGGGGTCCGGAAGCCCTCATCCATGGCCCCAACACGCTGGCCGGCGCCATCAACGTGGTGCGGGAAACCGTGCTCTCCTCAGTTCCAAACCGGATCCACGCCTCGGCAGCCCTGCAGGGGCAATCCGTCAGCGGCGGGATGGCCGGCGGGGGCGGCATCTCCCTGCCGCTGGGCGCATCATTCGCCCTCAGGGCCAATGCCAGTGTCCGCACGGCCGGCAATGTCCGCACCCCCGAAGGTCGCCTGGGCAATACCCAGCTGGGGACCCGCACGGCATCGGCCGGCCTCAGCCATGTCGGTAAAAAGGGATTCGTGGGGATTTCCGGATCGTGGTACACCTCGGATTACGGCATTCCGGGCGGCTTCATCGGCGCCCACCCCAACGGCGTGTCCGTGGACGTCGAGCGGTGGAGCACGGAGGCTCGGGCCGAGTGGCTGCAGCCTCTGGATTGGATTCGACGACTGGAGTCCGTTGCCGGGTACACGCATTATTTCCATCAGGAGTTCGAGTCCAGCGGAGCGCTTGGTATCGAATATGGCCTCCTGACATGGTCGGCCCGCACGGTAGCCTACACAGCGCATCTGGGGCCCTTCGAACACGGAGCCATCGGCTTTTCCGCAGAGGCGCGTGACTATGCCGCGGGGGGATTTTCTTTTACGCCCGCTACCATGGAGCGCTCCGTAGCGGCATTCACATTCCAGGATTTCCATCTCGATGACCTCGGCGTGCAGATCGGAATACGCATGGATGCGCGCCAGGTCGACCCATCCCGCACGTTTACCGCGGACATCGGGGAGATCCGTCCCCGCTCGTTCACGGGGTGGTCCGCCTCCGTTGCTGCCCAACACCCGCTGGGAGACGAAGCCACCTTGGGCATCATGCTGATGCGAGGCCTTCGGTTGCCCGGTATCGAGGAACTCTTCAGCCAAGGACCCCACCTGGCGGCATACTCCTTTGAAGTAGGCAATCCGGATCTTCAGACCGAGGTTGGAACGGGCGTCGAGCTGTCGCTGGATTGGCAGCATGGCGGGTTCCGAGGATCCGTGGCGGCTTATCACAACCGATTCCGCACATACATTTTCCCGCTGAATACGGGCGAACTGAACTATCGCATCTACATTCCCATCTACCAGTACACGGGAACGGATGCGGTCATGACCGGTGCGGAGGGCCAGATTCATGTTGATTTGCCCGCCAGCATGAAAGCCGCCATCACCGGCTCGTGGGTCCGCGGCAAATTGACCGAGCTCGATACGCCCATCCCGTGGATGCCTCCCCTCAAAGGCACCGTATCCCTCTCCGGAGATGCCGGCCCGCTGCAGTGGTCTCTCTCTGCACGTGGAGCGTCGCGACAGAGCCGACTCGGTCCGTTTGAAGAGACAACATCCAGCTATATCGTGCCGGACGTGTCGTTACAGACGCACGGTATTGCCGCAGGCATGTTGCACACGATCACGTTGGCCGTCGATAACCTGACCGATACCTCCTACCGGGATCACCTGTCGCGGGTGAAGAGCATCATGCCCGAGCCCGGTCGCAACATCCGACTCGTGTACCGATTGTACTTTTAACTCCAACCCGTTCGGGTTTGTCAATTTCCCAAGACACCGCATCACCCATGGTCCAACGTTCTTCATTGTTTACTGCTGCCGCCTTGACGCTGCTTCTCAGTCTATCGCTGACGGCGTGCCAATCGGAGCCTGAATCGTCTACGGTAGTGTCATCCCTGACGCCAAGCCCCGACGCCTTGCGTATGGTCACATGGAACGTTGAGCACTTGGCATGGCCTCGAGATACGGGATGCCGGCCCCGAACGGAAGAGGAATGGACAGCGCTTCAAGCGTATGCCAGAGGGCTCGATGCAGATATTGTTGCGCTGCAGGAAGTAGCCTCCCTGGAGGCTGTTGCTGCGTTGTTTCCTCCGGACCAGTGGCAGCTCTTCATCTCGGAGCGAGCAGACAGCGAGCCCTACGAGTGTCGAGACAATGGACACCCCTCGACCCAACAAAAGGTAGCCTTTGCCGTGGCAAACGATATCGAGGTTCTCGGCAAGGACGGTGTGCCGGCTCTGGGACTGGATCTTGCTGGGCTACGCCACGGACTGGCGCTCTCCTTGGCCACGTCCATGGGGCCACTGCGCCTCTTGAACGTTCATATGAAAAGCGGCTGTTTTGTGGACAATTACGTACGGGAGGAGTCGGAAGCATGCCAGACGTTTTCCCGTCAAGCGCCCATTCTGGACGCATGGATCGAGGATATGGAGCGTACCGGCCAGCCGTTTATGGTGCTGGGAGACTTCAATCATCGCCTCTCAGCCCCCTACAACGAATTGACCCGCTTGATCACCCAGCGCAGCGATGGCTCTCCATCGACGGTTGTCAATGCAACGGCCCAGCTCATAGGGTGCCATCCGTGGTACCCGGCGGCCATCGACCATATTCTGATGGGCAATATGCAGGATCCGGCACTCGTCACGACCGCGCAGGTGCATCCTTTTGAAACCATGGATCCGGAAGTCATGCTCAGTGACCACTGCGCTGTTTCCCTGACCATGGAGGTCGGTCAGCTGCCGCTTTCCAGTTCGGTCACCTGGCAGACCACGAGCAAAGAGTACGCCTTCCTGACGACGTCTGCCTATCAGCGCGCTGCGGCTCAGCTTTCGGAAATGGCTCTTCCAGAGACGCCATGGGTTGTCAGCATGGATATCGATGAGACCGTGCTCGACAACAGCCAGTATCAGGTCATGCTCGATCGTACCGGCCGCTCCTTTACCTCCGAGTCGTGGGCCGAATGGGTACAAGGCCAGGAGGCCACCTTGGTGCCGGGTGTTGCCCCGTTCATGGATACGGTGGTCGAACTCGGTGGACGATTCGCCTTCATCACGAACAGGGAGCGGGACCAGGACGTGCATACCTGGCAGAACATGGAGAAAATGGGGCTGCCTGTTACCCTGGAAAATGCCTGCCTGATGGGTCGTTCGTCTGGCGATGTCTCTTCTGTCGACGGTATCACACGGATCAATGACAAAGATCTTCGTCGCCAGCAGGTAGAGGATGGGACAGCCAGCTGCTTTCGGCCCGGCGGCGGGCGTCATTCCTCGTTTCCCGCGGCGGCCATCTTGATGCAGGTTGGAGACAACATCGAAGACTTCGTCCGGACAACACAGGAGGATGCGGATGTGGACGCGTTGCTGGCAGAGGAAGGTTCGCCGTATATCCTGCTACCCAACCCGATGTATGGGTCCTGGTAGCAGGGTTCTTAAGGACGAGAGCAGGTCTCCCCTCAGCCATTCGTATGCGCGTCTCCTATACACCGGACTATTTCGTTCCGCTGCCCGAGAAGCATCCGTTTCCCATGGGGAAATTTGCGGCGCTCCATGGGCTGCTCCTGGACGAGGGACTGATCCGTGCCTCCGATATCGTGACGCCGCGCGAAGCCGATTGGGCGGACTTGCTGCTGGTCCATGATCGTGACTATCTGGACGCGCTGGCTCTCGGGAAGCTCTCCCGCCAAGCGGAGCGGCGCATGGGACTACCCTGGAGTCAGGCCCTGGTCAAGCGGTCCAGACATGCCGTACAGGGCACGTTGAACGCGGCATTCATGGCGCTTGAAGATGGGGTCGCCGCAAATCTTGCAGGAGGTACCCATCATGCGTTTCCAGGATATGGCGAAGGCTTTTGCGTGCTCAACGACATAGCCGTTGCCATTCGCGTGCTGCGCAGATCGGGATGGATACGTCGCGCGATGGTCATCGATCTGGACGTGCACCAAGGCAATGGTACGGCTGCCATTTTCGAGTCCGATCCCGACGTATTCACGCTTTCGGTTCATGGCGAAAAGAACTTTCCTTTCCGCAAAGCCGTGTCCACCCTCGACATGGGTTTACCCGATGGCACGGGGGACGAGGAGTACATGGAAGCCATCAAGCCCGTCATATCCGGCGCACTCGATCGCTTTGCGTGCGACCTCGTCATCTACCTGGCCGGCATCGACGTATTGGCGGGGGACCGTTTCGGGCGACTGGCCCTTACCCGGGACGGCTTGCACCGCCGGGACCGGTTCGTCCTGGAGGAAGTCAGAGGACGCGACCTGCCCTTGCTCTGTCTCCTCTCAGGCGGATATGCTGAATCGCCCGGGAAAACGGCCGACTATCATGCCGTTGTGCATCGGGAGGCAAGCGGGATCACTTTTCCACGCGGGTAGCTACCCAAGCCCACCAGATCAAGGCGCCTTGCAGAGGCAGGCGCACGTACAGTCCCCATGCGGGGATATCCGGGAAGGTATCGGGATTCAAAGCCATGTGCACGTTGGCCGGGAAGACACCGATCAGGATCAGGATCATTAAGATGCCAGCGGCCCGGCGTAGACGGGGAATGAATACGCCTACTCCGGCAACGACCTCGAAGACCCCCGACAGGAAGATCAGCTCCGCGTGGAAGGGGAGATAGGGCGGCATCATGGCCACGTAGAAATCCGGATCGATGAAGTGGTTCAATCCGGCGCCGATGAACAGCAGGCCCAAGGCATACAGCGAAATCCGTTGTCCAGTCGTCATGACTCGCTCCATATATCCAGCAAGCTATACTAAACAAAAAAGCCCCGATTCGTAGTGAACCGGGGCTTTCCTGAGGTGATCCCGCCAGGGCTCG
>JAFMNH010000141.1 GCA_017859335.1 Rhodothermales bacterium
CACGATCGCCGAGTATGCACAGTGCTCCGGCAGCCAATCCGGTTGTGATGGCCACGTTCTCCTCAGCACGCATCAACTCGACGGCCTCTTCGATGACCTTGTTCAGGTCCATTTCCTCCTTGATATGGGCCGGCATGCGACCGAACGATGAGAACTCGTTGGCAATGCGGGCCAGCGTATCAATCTGCTCGATGAGGGTTGTGGTCGTCTGCTTGAACTTGAGACCGAAGCGCTGCTCATCCGATCCATCCGGGGTGCGGCGCTCGAAGGCCGACCTCAGATGCTGGATGGACAGCTTCATGGGCGTCAGGGGATTTTTGATTTCATGGGCCACCTGCTTGGCCATCTCGCGCCAGGCCAGTTGACGTTCCTGCTGAGCCAGCAAGCGCCGGCTGTCCTTGAGCTGATCCTGCATCGTATTGAAGGAATCGACCAAGTCGGCAATCTCATCGCCGGACGCAATCGGAGCAATGCGCTCAAAATGGCCGGCAGCCACAGCCTGCAGGCCGGTCCGCAGCCGGGCAATGGGACGGGTCAGCGCGTTGGCCAGAAGCGAAGCCGTGACCATGACCACCAGGACGAGCAGAAGAAGGGCTCCAAAGAGATAGGCTACCGTTCGTGCCCGCTCCTCTTCGATCCGCTCCTGCTCCGGCAGGGATGGTATGGACACGACGTAGCGTGGGAGACCCTGCTCATCAGTCAGGGCACGGTAGCCGGCCGTGTAGGCAAACGTACCCAGCGTCTCCTCGATGGTTACGAACCGGAATCCATCGAAGTAGAGCGCCTCATAGGCTGCAATCGGCAATCGGGGCTCCAGTAATCGGTCCCGGATCAGCTCCGGACGGGAGGCCTGTTCGACCGCCAGGTTGTCGTAGACCACGAGGTCTACCCCGATTCGGGCAGCCAGGGAATCCACATTGACCCGCTCCATGACCCGATAGGGCAGTTCTTCGCCTCGGACCTGCAGTTCAAGGGACGCCTCCACACGGTCCAGATGTTGCCGAAGCCATGAATCCACCGCCCGTTCGCTCTCTCCCGTTACCACACGCAGCCCGACAAGCCCCATGGCTACGACCGTAATCAGACCGACGGAAAAAAAGGCATTCAGCACCCGATCCCGGAAATGCCTCGCGGCAGGCTCGGGATCTGTTCGACGCACGCGCCAGAGAATACCGATGGCATATACCGGAAGGGCCAGCAGCAGCCCGGCTACGATGATGCGCAGCAGGTGATAGAGCCGATCAAAGATGTTGGGAAGGCTTCTTCTGACGGCGGTAACCTGCTGTGCCTCGTCAATCGAAGCGTCCGATCGGACCTGGTAATAGGTCAGATAGGAGCGATCCCGTATGGTTTCGCGTCGCCACACGTCCGGTTGGCTCTTGAGCGTTTCGATGATGGCTGCGTCCAAGACACTGCGACCGCGATGCTCACCCTCGGTCCGGGAGAGTACACCGCCCGTGAACTCGGAGATGGACAGATCGGCATAGCGATCATCATAATATCCCACGGGTGCCAACACACGCGGAAACGGCGTACCGGCAGCGCCCGAGAGGGCTCGCTGTTCTGCCCGGACCAGGACGAACTCGTTCCCGGCCAGCCGCCGGAAACCGGCATATCGGAACCGATTCTGATCCGTCGAGCCGGTCAGCTTTTCGACCATGTTGCCGGACATGCCCACCTCTCGATACATGGCCTCGAAGAGGGTGAACTCGGTTTCATCCTCCGCATCCCGCGTGGCACGCGGTAAACGCCGCGGCATTGTGCTGTGTCGGCCCTGCACAACCCCCTCGGGAGAAAAGAGGGTGACGACGACATCATACCGCGACAATGCTCCCGTTCTGAAATCAGCCATCAGGGAGGCAGCCAGCGAATCCAAACGGGCGCGGCGGCCGAAGTCATCCCCTGCTTCCTGACCCGTCGTCCACAGGGCCAGGGAGGCATCGAAGGTAGCGCCTCCTGCGGCATCGAGGACTTCGGAAATGGCGAACATCGCTCGTGCGTCCCGATCCTCAAGGAAAGATGCTGCCGCTTCTGCCATGCGCAGACGCGCCTTGTCCTCCGAACTGATCTCCATCATGGTAAACAGAACCATCGAGGTCAGGACGATCATGGGTACGATGCGCCGCAGGGCCACAATCGGGGACTGACGTACGGGCTGGGTCGGCCCGATAACGGCGGCCAACCACACCACGATCGTAACCACGACCAGTACAGGGACCGCCACGCCGTGTTCGGGAAGACCGATGCCGTCCGCAAGCAGGACAGCGAGCAGCACGAGACCCTGCGCGCCGATCAGTGGTGCGCGGTTCGGGAGCGGATTCCTTGTCAGGGCCAGCATATCGGCCAGGACCCAACACAAGCGGGCCAGCACGACGATTACCGAGGCCGTCATGAGGAGCAGCGCCGCAAAGACAACCAGGACCAGGCGCCCGGGCATGAGGCCACTGCGCTCGAAATAGTCCAGCGTCGCATCCAGAACGGCGTAGCGGGTGGCCTGGACCAACAAAAGAGCGCCGCCCCAGATGAGCAGATGCTGACAGCCCATGAAAACCCAGATACGCGGCGTCATCCTGCCTGATGCGAAATTCAACGCCGCTTTCACGCGTTGTCTCAAGGGGTCCGTGTGCCGCAACAGGATGGCAGCAAAGAGCACCATGAACCCCGATGAGATCAGGAGATCCCCGATGGTCGCCATGGCGCCATATCCGATGGCAGAAGCCATGTGCTGGGGGTCGAACAGCGGGCTGAGCGGTGCCTTCGCCTCCTGCCAACGGGAAGGCACGTTCATCCACAGAAGGCCGTAGCGGACGCCAATCAGTAATACCAAGTAGAGCGCAATCCGGAGGCCCGACGAACGGAATAAGGGCGAATGGAAGAGGGGCGAATGAGCTGAGGGCGCGGAGCGCCAAAGCGACAGGGATACGTGGACGAGCGAGACGAGCAGGGCAATGACGACCCAGAAAAGCACCACATCCACGTAGCGATCCTCAATCAGGGAGACCCTCCGGGCCTGATCGGACACGTCAATGATAACCCGTCCGATAACCCCACCCGAGGGCGAGCGAAGAACGAAAGCGTCATCATTTGACGAGGTGCTGGGGGTCCCGAACTCAAAACGGACCGGCTGGCCCAAGCGTCGACTCCACTCCTCACTCCAGGTATAATCCCGGAGGAACTCATTTTTGACAGGCCTCCGCTCCTCCACCATGCGCCCCAAGCGCACGGCCCCGAGAATCGTGGCGCCATCGCGTACCGGGACCCAGACCGTGAGGGCCGTGCGCGTGTCGGCATCCGTGGCCAGGCTTTCCAGGTCCTGCAGCATAAACCGTTCGCTCCGCACGGCGGCATCCATCGGAAAGGCCGCACCACTCCATGCCTGCAGCGCCGGTGTCGGATCGTAGACCTCCACGAATTCCCGGGCAGGGCGCTCGATGGATGCCGCCCATGCCACCAGCTGACGACGACCTCCATCCTGCCCGCGTGCCACCTGGCCTATCGCCTCCTGCCCTTCAGCCAGTTGGCGCAGCCCCGATACCACCGCCGGGTGGCGAGCCAGGGTATGCGCTCGCATATTCATGGCCGCATATGCCTCATCAATCGCATCCTGGATGGCCATGAAGGCCTCCTGGCGCTGCTGCTTGGCCTCCTGATCGGACAGGGATCCAACGCGCTGCACGTGCCACTGCCCAAGCCCCCAGGAACCCGCCATGACAACGATGAGGACCACGACGGCCCACACCGTCCGAGGGAGCGCCGCGCCCTGCATGCCCTGCCGCTCTGCCGACCGATCCCTGTGCTCAGCCATCGGATCGTACCAGGCTTACTTCCCGAATGCGCCATGCGCCCCGTCGAACCGCGTAGCGGACCACCCAGTCGCTTGCGTTCTCCCTGCCGGCATTGACCCGAATCTCCACGTAGGCCGCTGATGGCGTGCGTCGCTTGCGCATAATGTGCGCTGTCACTGGAATTTCCCTACGCAGCAAGGTCTCGAGCAACAGCGAGGCCTGTCCACGGGAGTAGTAGCGGCGCTCCCCGAAAACGTCGACTTCCACGACCTCGTCGGCATCGCGCATCAGCTCGGCACCATCGACCGCCATGATGGCTTCCCGCATCTGCTCGGCCAACTCATCGGCCGAGCGGGATCCGGAGCGCTGTGCATGCGCCTGCGCGGCCATGCACAGCAGCAGGAGCAGCATCATCAGGTATCGCAAGGGTTTCATGGTCCCCAAAGTAGCAAGAAATGATCCAACTCCCTCTAAGCGCCCGCGAGGGCAGGCTGCTCAGTCCTTGAACCGGATGTACGTGACCCCGGCGCCTCCCTCGGCAATGGGCGCCTCGCTCACGTCGGATACCCCATCCATCGTGGTCAGATAATCGTGAAGTAC
>JAFMNH010000142.1 GCA_017859335.1 Rhodothermales bacterium
TGAACTGCTCAGCCACGAAGAACGGCTGCGACATGAAGCGCTGTGCACGACGGGCACGGCCCACGACCAGCTTGTCTTCGTCGGAGAGTTCGTCCATACCGAGGATGGCGATGATGTCCTGCAGCTCTTTGTAGCGCTGCAGCAGGTTCTTGACATCCTGTGCCGTGTTGTAGTGCTCATCACCCAGGATGCGGGGATCCAGGATGCGGGACGTGGAGTCCAGCGGGTCGATGGCTGGGTACAGACCCAGGGATGCAATCTGACGGGAAAGCACCGTCGTGGCATCGAGGTGGGCAAACGTCGTTGCCGGAGCCGGGTCGGTAAGGTCATCAGCAGGCACGTAAACGGCCTGCACGGAGGTAATCGATCCGTTCTTGGTCGACGTGATGCGCTCCTGCATCTCACCCATTTCCGTGGACAGCGTCGGCTGGTACCCTACGGCGGAAGGCATGCGTCCGAGCAGGGCCGATACCTCGGAGCCTGCCTGGGTGAACCGGAAGATGTTGTCGACGAAGAAGAGCACGTCGCGGCCACCGAGGTCGCGGAAGTACTCGGCAATTGTAAGACCGGAGAGGGCCACGCGGGCACGGGCTCCCGGGGGCTCGTTCATCTGGCCGAATACGAGGGCCAGCGACGAGTTCTTGAGGGCTTCGTGATCCACTTTCGAGAGGTCCCAACCTCCCTCTTCCATGGAGTGGAGGAACTCCTTGCCGTAGTCAACCACACCGGACTCGAGCATCTCGCGCAGAAGGTCGTTTCCTTCACGCGTGCGCTCGCCGACGCCGGCAAATACCGACAGACCGTCGTGGCCCTTGGCGATGTTGTTGATCAGTTCCATGATCAAAACCGTCTTGCCCACACCGGCACCACCGAAGAGACCGATCTTTCCACCACGAGCGTAGGGCTCGAGGAGGTCGACCACCTTGATACCCGTCTCCAGCATCTCGACCGTCGTGGAAAGGTCTTCAAAGGCTGGCGGCGCCGCGTGGATCGGACGACGCTCCTCTGCTTTCGGCTGAGGAATACCATCAATGGCATCGCCTACCACGTTGAACAGACGCCCAAGGATATCCTCGCCGATGGGCATGGAGATGGCCTGGCCGGTATTCGACACCTTCGTGCCACGGGTCAGACCGTCAGTGGCGTCCATGGCAATCGTACGCACCCGGTTCTCGCCGAGGTGCTGCTGCACTTCAAGCACGAGGGTCGAACCGTCCTCGCGATCAATCGTGAGGGCATCGAAAATTTCAGGTACGGCATCGGCCGGAAACTGGGCGTCGATAACAGGACCGACGATCTGTACGACTTCGCCTGTGGCCTTCTTGGGTTCCATCTGGGTTGGGATATCAGGTTGGAATGAAATCGGGGCATGGAGGACGTCCACGACCGCCGACGCTGGAAACACCGGGCTCGTTCCTCCAAGATCGAGCTGTTGGAAACCCAACCGGATTTCCGCAGCGGTGCCCCCTTATTTTAGGACACTAAAAATACGGTGATGCCCTTGCGGATGCCTGCAGAGGTTGGAGAACCCTCGCAAAGAAACGGGGAATTTACCTCTTCAACGGATGTTCATTTATCTGCGTTTTTCGCCCTCCTACGCATATATTGACCCCTACTTTTTCACGCGACCGCCGTCCCATGAAACGCTTCACCACCGCACTTCTCCTGCTCGTTTTTGCATCCTTTCCGGTGCGCTCCCAGGACCTCCCGACCATTGCTTCAAAAACGGAATCACTGGAGAGGATGGAAGGATTCTTCACCCTCCACTGGGATGAGGCGGGCGGCAAGGTGTGGCTGGAAATCGACCGGTTCGGAGAAGACTTCATCTACCAGGTCTCGCTCGCGGCCGGCCTCGGATCCAATGACATCGGGCTGGACCGCAACCAGCTCGGTCCTACGCGTATCGTGCACTTTGAGCGGCATGGCCCCAAGGTGCTCCTGAAAGCGCCCAATCTGGACTACATCGCGACGTCGGAGAATGCCTCCGAGCGCCAGAGCGTGATGGAAGCCTTCGCCGAGGGCGTGCTGCACGGCTTCGATGTCGTTGCCGAGGAGGATGGCAAGGTGCTGGTCGATGCCACGTCCTTCATTGTGCGCGATGCCCATGGGGCCATTGGCACGCTGCGGCGCGCCGGTCAAGGTACCTTCCGCCTGGACGGCTCGCGCTCGGTCCCCTATCGCGAAAACACGAAGTCCTTTCCGCGCAACACGGAAATGGAAGCGCTCCTGACGTTCACTTCCGACAGTCCGGGAGGCCAGGTACGCAGCGTGGCGGCCGCGCCGGAGGCCGTGGCCCTGCGACAGCGCCACTCCTTCATTGCCCTTCCTGAGCCTGGGTTCGAACCCCGCAAGCACGACCCACGCGCCGGCTACTTCGGCCCAAGCTTCATGGACTATTCGGCGCCCATCGGGTCGGACATGCGCACGCGCTACATTGCGCGCCATCGCCTCGAGAAAAAGGATCCCACGGCGGCGGTTTCGGAGCCTGTGGAGCCCATCATCTACTATCTGGACAACGGCACACCCGAGCCGGTTCGTTCGGCATTGCTCGATGGCGCTCGCTGGTGGAATGAGGCCTTTGAAGCCGCTGGGTACATCGATGCGTTCCGTGTCGAGGTGCTGCCCGACGGTGCCGACCCCCTCGACGTGCGCTACAACATCATCAACTGGGTGCACCGCTCGACGCGGGGGTGGAGCTACGGCTCAAGCATTACTGATCCACGCACCGGTGAGATCATCAAGGGACATGTGTTGCTCGGTTCGCTCCGGGTCCGACAGGACTACCTGATTGCCGAGGGCCTGCTTAATCCGTACGACCCGACACGCATGAGCCTGGGCAACGACGACCCGATGCTCGAGATGGCCCTTGCGCGGATCCGACAGCTCTCCGCCCACGAAGTCGGACATACCCTGGGCCTGCAGCATAATTTCGCGGCATCGGTCAACAACCGTGCCTCCGTTATGGACTACCCTGCGCCGCTGGCGGAGCTCGATGCGCAAGGACGCATTACCCTGAACCGTGCCTACGACGAAGGCATCGGGGAGTGGGATATGTTCTCCATCCGGTACGGCTACTCGGATTTCCCGGACGGGACGGACGAGGAGGTTGCCCTCCAATCCATCCTGAAGGAATACATGGATGCCGGGTGGCTCTTCATCACGGACGCGGATGCCCGACCTGCAGGCAGTGCACATCCTTCAGCCCATCTGTGGGACAACGGCACGAACGCAGTCGATGCCCTCGAACTGGAGATGGCGGTGCGCGAGACCGCTCTGACCAACTTCGGCATCGGCACCATTCGATCTGGGCGACCGGTTGCCCTGCTTGAGGAAGTGCTCGTTCCTCTGTTCCTGCGCCATCGCTACCAGCTCGATGCGGTTGCCACACTCGTGGGCGGTGTGAACTACGCCTACAATATCCGTGGCGACGGGCAGGACTATCCCGAAGCCGTGGAGCCGCGAGAGCAGGTACGGGCCATCGATGCCATGCTGAAAGCGGTCGAACCGGATGCCTTGGCCCTTCCCCGACATATCCGCACCCAGATTCCGCCGCGCCCGCCCGGCTACGGCCAGCATCGCGAACTCTTTGACGGAGATACAGGGCTCATCTTCGACCCGTATGCGCCGGGCGAAGTGGTAGCTCATCAAGTATTCAGCCTGCTGCTCGAACCGACGCGTGCGGCCCGGTTGATGGTCCAGCGCGATTTTGACGGTGGGCAGCCGGGGCTTCTCGATATGCTGGTGCGCACCACCAATAAGGTCTGGCTCGAGAAAGAGCCCTCCAACGCCTACGCTGCCGAATTGCAACGGGTTACGCAGCAGGTCTGGACCGACAGGCTCCTCGATGCCGCCTCCTCCACCCGGTATGCCCCGGCCGTTCGCGCCCGGATATCATTGCACCTCCGGGATATCCATGCCTGGCTGAGCAACAACACCCAGGATACCGAGGAAGAAACCCAGGCGCACCGCTTGGCAGCGCTCGACGACATCGACCGGTTCCTCTTCCGTCCCTACCAGCCGCAGGAAGAACATCGCTCCATCGAGACGCCTCCGGGATCCCCCATCGGCTCGGGTCCGGCGTGGAGCCTGCGCGTGGTCGAGCGGGATGCCTGGATGGCGTCGTGGAATGAGGCCACCACCCTTTGCACGTTTGACTCGGGGTGGGAATGAAACGGCATCTGGGACTGTTTCTCTGTTGCCTGTTGGTCGGGACCTCCTGCACGAGCGACCCCTATACCGACTTGCCCGACCCCCTCTTCCGGCCCTACGACGGGGATGACGTGCCAGGGGCGGCTGTGATGGTCATCCGCAAGGGCGAAATCCAACGCGCCGACGCGTATGGCATGGCAAACCTGGAAGCGGGGATACCGGTCTCTGTG
>JAFMNH010000048.1 GCA_017859335.1 Rhodothermales bacterium
ATGAGGTGACGGGCGGACTCGAACCGCCGTACAGGGTTTTGCAGACCCTTGCCTACGCCGATCTGCTTCGCCTGTAACTCATTGCCTCCTAACAGCCTCGCCAAACAGTAATCCCGTCAGGTGTTTGGTGTTACAACAGTTTTGACAACAGTTTGTCGTCAAAGGTCCGGATCAGACTATGAATTCGGAGCCCCGGGGTAGGGGGGTAAAGCCGGTGTCAGGGGCTGCGGTTACCCCCATCAGAAACGCGTCTGGTTTTCCCAAAGCCAAATCCAGACTCACGTCTTACCCATGTCCACCTCCAGCATCCCAAACACGAGGTGATACTCGCGCACTGGGCGAACAGGTTGCCGCAGAAGCTCCACGAGACAGTCCTTCCATTCAGACTGCCACGGGTATTCCGGAGACTTTTTTGTGTGAGTGCCGCTACGGGGGTGGCAACTTAGTCGGCTGAGTGGGCACCCGCTGCTTCAACAACCAGAATGAGTTCGCCGTCAACGACTCGCAAGAGGTTGCCCCACTGGCCAAAGCCGAGTAAGCCGCCCTCGCTACTCTCAATTTGATATCCACCCCAGTTTATAACAAGGTCATCGGAGACCGGTCGGTATCCATATGATTGAGCCGTGAGGCGCACGCCCTCTGGCGGTGGTTGAATCCCTGAGGCGAGGGCCTCGTGCCCTTTTAAGATTCCGTTTTCTGTGACTTGGACGCCGTCTTCCTCAAACATCTGAACAGAAAGTCCGGCTATATCTCCAGCATTAGTGAGAGAGGTATACCGTGCTATGGCCCGTTCCACCATGTCAGAGCCCTCTCCTTTGTGGACCTCGTCAAAAACACGCTCAACTTGAGTGAGGTCCGTCACAGGATTGTAGACGACAGCGTGATCAAATACGGAGCTGAGTGTTTGCCCATCGGAACGGTAAACGTTTAGCCACGCCCCTTTAATTCCTTGACCCTCATTTGGAGCCTCCCATTCACCAACTGCCATAATCACGCCTTCTCCCATCTCGCGAGCTTCAACGAGAGTAAGAGAAAGCAACGGATCTCCCTCGTCTTGGGAAAATCCCGCCGAAAAGTTCTGAGAAATCGCATCACGTCCATACAAGGGGGTTTGCATACTGAAGGTAATTCGGACGGCGTCCTCTGCGTAAAGCGCTCCAACCTTGGACCCATCGCCGCTTGTCCAAGCCTCCTCAAAGGCACTCATATGCGCCTCAACCAGACCCTTGACGTTTGTACCATCCGAGTCATCCTTTTTAACAGAACAAGCGGTCAAAGCGCCTATTCCAAATGACAGTAGAACAAAGAGAAGAAGAGAATGAAAGGATTTCATAGCTATTACCTGCAGTTATGAACTGTGACTCGCGGCCCGAATGTCAACACCAGACGACTATTAGAGTAGGGCAATCGTTGACTTGTTGTCAACACTTCTGAGCGGCTCTGGAAATCATGACCTTGCTCCCAAAAAACGGATAGTTGATTAAGCGTACTTTTGCATCAATCAAGAGGTACGCGATGAGCACAAGGAAGAAGTATTCACAGGAGTTCAAGGAAGACGCTGTTCGGCTGGCAGAGATCAGTGGCAATGTCAGTCAAACGGCTCCTTACGCGCCCTACTGCGCCAGGTATCCACCATCGATTGGGTAGTAGGCTCCTGTGGCAAAGGAAGCGGCATCACTGGAAAGGAATGCAACGAGTTCTGCTACTTCGAGGGGCGTGCCGATGCGGCCGATCGGATGCAGCGTGGCCAGTCCGTCGAGCATTTCCTGATCCAGATTCTTCAACAGCGGGGTGTCGATGAAGGCAGGACCGACCACGTTGACCCGTATTCCGTGCCTGCCGTACTCAAGCGCAGTGGCTTTGGTAAGTCCCACCAGCCCGTGCTTCGAGGCCGTGTAGGCGGGCGAATTGGCAAAACCCACGGCTCCCAGGATGGAGGCAATATTCACGATGGAGCCTCCTCCACTCTTCAGCATCCTGGGAATCTGATACTTCATACCATAGAAGACGCCGGACAGATTCACATCAATCACGTGCTGCCAGTCATCAATCCCGTAGTCCGCAGTAGGGTTGATCGCACCCCCTATGCCAGCGTTGTTGCAGGCAATATCAAGCCGTCCGAAGTGCGCCATCGCGCTCTCTGCTAGGGCCTCGTTCTCGTGCGGCTTGGATACGTCGGCCGCTCTGAAGACGGCGCTTCCCCCGGCTTCCTCAATCATCCGGAGGGTTTCTTTTCCCCCGACCTCATCCACATCTGAAACAACCACGGATGCCCCGCGCGCCGCGTAGAGTTCGGCAATGGCCCGGCCGATCCCCGACCCTGCGCCCGTTACGATGGCCACTTTTCCTTTCAAGTCGTTCATGGTTGTACCCTGTTTCGTTGCATGTGCTTGTTCTTTGCAGGCGTGCTCGTCACCTCAGGCGAAAGGCGAATACGGATGCAATCCAAATCTAGCTCTGGGTATATGACTCGCTTGTAGAGCCCTCTGCTCGGCACCTGTAGGGAAAACCCGATCCCTTCCCTGCAGGGATCGTAGTTTCAATGAGTCATGGCCTGCGCTCGATGCATGCTCATACCCTGCAATCTGATGTCTCCCCTACTGCAACGCTGGACCCGAACGCCCTACACCCTCCGCATTGGGAGTGTCCTGTTCTTCTTTGTCATCATGGCAGCCTCCTTCTATCAGGGTGCCACGGCCGGGCCGGACATGCGTGCTTTCCTGATCGTGGTTATCGCATGCTTCCTCGTCATTACCCTGTTCCTTGCGCGGCACGTGTTCATGGGCCTCTTGCTGATGGGCGTGGCTGGGAGCCTCGGGTGGCTGACGGACATCTGGGGGGTGACGAATGAGCTCTGGACGTACCACGGCAACGAGAACTCCTTTCTTGAGCTGCACGCGTCGGCCGCCTCGGGCGGCGTACCAATCGAGATCGTGCTGGCCTATTTCTTTTCAGCCATGTGGCTGGTACAGGTGCTCGAGTCGCTCTTTGATCAGGAACATGACTGGATGCACGCCTTCCACGCTGCTGGCAACAAACTGGGACTGGGTGGTCGCGAACGGGTGGTGGGAGCCGCTGTCACATCCGTGTCGGTGGTCATCGTTGCCATCGATGGGCTCTACCTGCAACCCCTGATCACGTTCAATATCGGCACGTGGCTTACGCTTTTCGTCCCGTCCGCTGTCCGCCACACATCGGTTGTCTTCGGCCTGATCATGGCCATTTCAGGGCTGTTCTTCGAGATGCTCTGCACGGGCAAGCTCATTCCCGACGTGGCCATTTGGACCTATTCCGAGATGGGACATGATCTGCCCCTCTGGATGATCGGTGTCTTTCTCGGGTACGCAGGCAGTGGCGCCATTGTGGCCAGTGCCCAACTCATGTTGCTGAGAAGCACGCGATGGGGCCGGAAGGTAGAGCTGCTACCTCATCCGACCTGGATCTGAATCCCTTGGCCGAGGAGGGCATGCGCGGACACCATGGCGGGCTGGTCAGGACCCGAACACGCCTGCAATGACCTTCTTGCGATGACCAAAAATGCGGCCGAGCTGCCACTTGATGACAGGGTAGGCCAGATCGCCGAGGGGGGAGAGGGGCAGGGCATAGTCCACATCATCCACAATCAGTGTCCGGTGACCATGGTCCTCGAACCGGTGCGTGTGGATCCATTTCGCATACGGCCCTTTCAGCTGGGTGTCTTCGAATGAGAAAGGCGGATTCCAGGCCGTGATCTCCGTTTTCCACTTGAACGGAATGCCTGCGAGATGCAACTGATAGTCAATGAGGGCCCCGACCTTCATTTCGATAGGCTGCTCGGACAGGATCTCAAAGCGAAGTTCGTCCGGCGTGATACGCTCGAGGTTGGATGCGTCGGAGAAAAAGGCAAATACCTCGTCGCGTGGACGCTCAATCCACTGTTCGGAGTGCAGATGGTGGGTGATCATGGAAGGAGGGCGAACAGGAAAGGGTACGAGTGCGGCAGGAGGGCGAAAGCAGGAACAAAAAAAGGGAGCGCCCCCCGCCGAGGCGCTCCCTTATGACTGGTGTCTTCCGATGTTGTTACGGAAGAATCACCGCGTCAATGACATGAATGACCCCGTTGGAGGCTTTGATATCCGTAGCAACGACCGTGGCATTGTCTACTTTCACGGCCCCGTCCTCCACACTGATATCGACGGTCGAACCCTGCACGGTTGCGGCCTCGGTCAACGTGACGACGTCTGCCGCCATGACGCGACCCGGAACGACGTGATAGGTGAGCACCGCAACGAGCTGATCCTTGTTCTCAGGCTTGAGGAGGTTCTCAACGGTACCTTCCGGCAGTGCGGCGAACGCTTCGTCGGTCGGAGCAAACACCGTGAAAGGACCTTCGCCTTTCAAGACGTCTACGAGATCGGCTGCCGTGACCGCAGCTACCAGGGTGTTGAACGTGCCGGCTTCAACAGCAATATCCACAATGTCCTTGGCGGCGTCATCTTGGGCGTTGGCCGTTGGAGCGGCCCAGACCAGTAGCGCAATCAGCGCAGTGCGTGTAAAGAGGCTTTTCATGATGTACCTGTTAGTGTGGCCTCGCTCTTGGGAGACGATTACGTAATCAACTGCCAGCAAACTACCCGGCCGCACCGCCGGCACCTACCTCATTAAGATGAGCCGCGTCTTCACTCGATAAGCGGCAAGCGGTGTCGGCAGCCGGCTTTTACCCACCCAACACCTGCTCCACTTTCGGCCAATACCTGCGGGACAATTTCAGCTCGCGACCGTCCTTGAGATAGACGATGTAGTCGCCATGGAAATACGGCTTGATTTCCCGGACGGAAGGAATACAGACGATGCTCGAGCGGTGAATACGGACAAAGCGGTCGGAAGGGAGCTTCTTTTCCATGCCGGCCATGGTCTCCCGGATCATGCTTTTCTCGTCTCCACAGTGCAGGATGACGTAGTCTCCGGCAGCTTCGACCCAATCGATATCCGATGCCTCCACGAATCGGATCGAGTTACGCTCTTTGACCATGAAACGCAGGCTTTTCTCGGCTTCGGATGCTGTGCGGGTCTCGGACAGCAGTTGGCGCAACCGGCCTTCCAGGTCGGCGCGCTTGAGCTGCTGGACCTGATTCCGGGCACGCTGCAAGGCCGCCTCGAAACGGTCATCCGAGAAAGGTTTGACCAGGTAGTCGATGGCACTGGTCTCAAAGGCTTTGACAGCGTACTCGTTGAAGGCGGTCACGAAGACAACCGGTGGCATACGGGCTACGCCCACCTCAGAAATGACTTCGAGACCCGTCAGGCCAGGCATTTGGACGTCGAGAAAAACAAGATCCGGCGCGTGATTCCGGATGGCTTCCACGGCGCCGGGACCATCCGAGGCCTCAGCAACGACCCGCATGTCGTGCACATCCTGCAGCAGGAGGCGAATGGTATCCCTGGCAAGCGCCTCATCATCCACGATCAATACGTCGAGTGGTGCGTCCATCAGTCGACCTCGGGAGGTAATTGCATGACGGGTTGGGTGGAAAACGGCACCCGGATGGTCACCTCGAGTCCGCCCAGGCTGCCATTTCGAAAACTGAAATCCTGGTCCCGTCCGTACAGATTCTCCAGGCGTTCCTGTGTGTTGCCAACGCCCACACCTTTTTTGAGTCGCTCCGGATTACGCAGACCGGGCCCATTATCGGCCACTTGCATCGTCACCCGGCCCTCTTCCAACCGGGCTTCAATCCGGATGCGACCCTGCTGCATGGACGGGGAAATTCCGTGATGAATGGCATTTTCCACGATAGGCTGAAGGATGAGGTTGGGTACGTAGGCGCCTCGCACCGCTTCGTCCATGGTGACTTCGACCTGCAGCCGCTCCCCGAACCGGGTTTGCTCGATGGCCAGGTAACGGCGCAGGAAGTCGAGCTCCTGCTCCAGGGAGATTTCCTGCTGCCCCTTGTTTTCGAGGGCCAAGCGGAGGAACTCACCAAGCTGCCCGAGCATGTTGACAGCCGGCTTGTTCTCCCCTTTTCGAACGAGCGCAGCAATGGAATGCAGCGTGTTGAACAGGAAATGCGGATGGATCTGCATTTTGAGCGCCCGCAGATTGGCTTGGGCCAATTGGACCTGCAGGGTAGCCGTCTGGGCCTCGCGTGTCATGTACCGGCGGTAATACTCCCAGGCGGAGTAAAGCCCCACGATAGCGGCATAGGTGAAAATATTGGCATGGATGCGGGTGAAGAAGTGGACCCGGTACAACCCGAAGGTGATATCGTCATGCAGCCCGGTCGTGCGGAAGAGCATCAGGTTGACGGCCGAGTGGATCAGCATGCTGACCACGAGGGCCGGGATATGCACGGTAAGGAGCACCTGCTTCCACGAGTCCTGCTCGAGCGGCCATCGCTGACTGAGTTTGAGGATGGCCGGGGTCAGAAGCGCCCAGATATACCAGTTGGGCAACGTCGAGATGACAGCATACGACCAGTTGAGGGGCTGCGCCGAAAGCGTCTGGTTCAGATAATAGAAGCTGAGGGCGGCGACGCCCGGTATGGACCAAGCCAGCAGGTAGGCTGGCAGGTTGAACCAGTCAGCCCAAGGGCGCGGCATGAGGGTCGGACGGGCGTTGACTGCGGTGGGCATGTTGTTCATGGGTCGTGGCGCGATGCGCGCAAGATCCTGGTTGCCCCCGGGCTATCCGCCTTCGCGTCGATCAACCGCACGGTTCGGCGATAAGAGGCATACGAGCGCGACAAGCGGCTGTCACGCACAGAAGGGTGCATGGATGCGTCACCCGGGAGGAAGGACCCTTTCGTGTACGCGCGCCGCGCTCTGTTTCCGGAAAGCAGAGAAACAGATGTGAAGGCGGGCCATTCCAACGTACCTTTCCGGCCCGCCCATCAACCTAGCGGTTCCATGCACCGTTTCTTTTTCTGCGTCTTGGCTCTCGGCGTTCTTGCCAACAGTACCCGGGCTCAAGAGGCCGACCCGGCCGATGTCAGCAGCATCGATGCCATCATCGCGGCCTACTATGAAGTGGTTTCCGGTCCGGCCGGAGCCATCCCCGACTACGAACGGGACAAGTCCCTGCATCACCCCGATGCCTGGATTGCCATAGCCAACGTCGATGAGGACGGACAGCCGCTTGTCCGCACCATGACACTCGAAGGGTTCTACGGAGAGCTGGGACCGCGCGCCGAAAACTTCTATGAGTGGGAGGTCGAACGCTCCACGCAGCGTCACGGCAATATGGTACACGTCTGGAGCCGATATGCGTCGGCACGCGAACCGGATGGCGAACCCTACACCGGGGGTGTCAACTCGATCACCCTTTGGCACGACGGGTCGCGTTGGTGGATCATGGGCTGGATGTTCGATCGGTCCGGCGAATAACCTGCTCCCGTATGTTCATCTCTGCACTCGACCTCTTCAAAGTCGGTATCGGACCCTCGAGCTCCCACACCATGGGACCGATGGTGGCTGCGGCAGCCTTTCGTCGCAGTATTTCCAGGCATGTATCCCGAGGCGATCTGACGCTTGCTGTGGGCAGTTCGCTTCGTGTCATCCTCAAAGGGTCGTTGGCGTGGACGGGAAAAGGGCACGCCACGGACCGTGCTGTCGTGCTGGGTCTGAACGGTTACTCGCCGCGCGGGCTGATAGGAGAAGACGTCAACGCATTGATGGGCGACCTCTGGCAGCGCATGCGGATCGAGACGGATGACTGGAGTCTGGGCTTTGCACCGCCCGATGACGTGGTTTTCGACCGGGGCGAGCCGCTGCCCGAGCATCCGAATGGCATGGTATTCCACGTCGTTTCGGGAGATCTCGTGCTTCACGAACGGATCTACTTCTCCATCGGCGGTGGCTTCATCACGGGCGAGGAGGACATCGATGAAATCGAAGCGCCCCTGGCCATGGAAGAGGCTGAAGGATTCCCCTACCCCTTCGAATCGGGCAAGGACATGTTGGTGATGTCCAGGAAATCAGGGCTCTCGATTGCCGGGATGAAGCGCGAAAACGAACATCGTCATCATGGCGATATGGAGCTGAACCGGGGTCTGGACGAGATATGGAGCGTCATGAAAGCCTGTGTCGAGAATGGCTTGGGCGCCGAGGGGACGTTGCCCGGCGGACTCAACGTACGGCGTCGTGCCAAACAGCTGGTGGGCGAACTGCGTGCGGGCAAAGGGCGCATCAGCATGAACGACTGGCTGTGCGCCTATGCCATGGCCGTCAATGAGGAAAATGCGGCAGGCCACATGGTGGTGACGGCGCCCACGAACGGCGCGGCCGGCGTCATTCCTGCCGTCCTCTACTGGATGGTGGAGCACGAAAACCTGGATCGAAACGGCATTCACGACTTCCTGCTGACGGCGGCGGCCATTGGCGGCCTGATCAAGCACCGCAGCAGTATTTCGGGCGCCGAGGTGGGCTGTCAGGGTGAGGTCGGCTCGGCCTCCGCCATGGCCGCCGCCGGGCTGTGCGCCGTACTGGGTGGCACGGTGGATCAGGTGGAAAACGCCGCTGAAATCGCCCTCGAACACCATCTCGGGCTGACCTGCGACCCGGTGGCGGGACTCGTGCAGGTGCCGTGCATCGAGCGCAACGGATTCGGCGCCATCAAGGCCTTTACGGCCGCCTCGCTGGCGCTGCGCGGCAGTGGACACCACATCATGACCCTGGATGCCTGCATTTCGGCCATGAAACAGACGGGCGAGGAGATGTCCCACAAGTTCAAGGAGACCTCGCTCGGCGGCCTGGCCGTAAGCATTACTGAGTGCTGATCCGGGTCAGTACCCGTAGATCGAAAAATCGTCCCTCCTCAGATGCAGGCTGAGGACGATGGCCAGCAAGGCGGAGTTGGCCAACAAGGCTGACCCCCCGTAGGAAATGAAGGGCAGCGGAATCCCGATGACCGGCAGGAGCGACGTGGCCATGCCGATATTGATGAATATGTGGACGAGATAGATCCCCGAGGCCCCGGCAGCAATCAGGACGCCGAAGGGATGTTTCATGTTGGCACCCAGCTGGAGGAGTCGGATAAGCAGCACGGCAAACAGGAAGAGCACTACCACACTGCCAAGAAAGCCCCACTCTTCGCCGATGACAGAAAAAACAAAGTCCGTAGACTGCTCAAAGACATACCCTCCCTGCGTCTGCGTTCCCTGCAGGAACCCCTTGCCGAACCATCCCCCACTGCCGATGGCGGCCATGGAGTTCACCTGATGGAATCCCACATTCTGACGGAATTGCTCGGCCCCGGGGTCGGTGAAGGACAGGATGCGCTGCACCTGGTAGTCGCTGAGCACCATCGTGATGGCTACGTTGGCCAGTGCCACCACGCCGCCCGTCATGAGCGCCGAGACCATGCTGATCCGTCTGTCGCGGGTTCGCCACCACATGAATCCCACGAAAAGGACGACGAACAGGATGGCTGTGGGCATGGACACGATCGCAAAATAGCCGGCTACCGCAGGGGCAATCATCAACAGAAGCAGATTCAAATCCAGGCCTGACCAAAACAGGACAATGGGCACGAGCCCGAAGAACACCAACGCCGTACCCGTATCGTTCTGCAGGATGATGAGCGAGGCAGGCAACATGATGATTCCCACCAGGATGAACGCAAAGCGCAAATCCATGGTCTTGGGTCGTCGCATGCCCACGACCTGAGCAACAGCCAGCACCGTGCCGACCTTGGCAAGCTCGGAGACCTGCAGACTCATGGGGCCGATATAGAGCCAGGATTTGGCGCCGTTGACCTCGCGTCCGAAAAGGAGCGCCGCAACAAGAAGCAGAAGCGTTCCTCCATAGACCGGAAACGCCATCTGCTGAAAAAAGCGTACCGGAAGCAGCAGGGCCACGGCCATCCCCGCCAGACAGATACCCAGCCAGGTAATCTGGTTACCGAAATTCTGTCGTGGGTTGAACTGATAAAATTCGGAGGAGGGACCGTGCGTGGCTGAGTAGATGGCCGAGAGGCCGACAACGACCAAGGCTATCCAGGTCAGCAGGGTGACAGGGTCCAGATTGGTATAGCGTTTTCGCATGCTGCCTACCCTGCAGGCCCCCGGACCTCGTTGCGATCGGGCAGGATTTCACTGTTCAGGTTGAACATCTGTGTCCAGATCCAGCCTCGATCCCCACTCAAATCGACGCGACCCGTCAGGTAGCGCTCGACCATGAAGCTGCCGATGCGACCTGCCGCGCCCGACCCGAATCCGGCGTTTTCCACGAACACGGCGATGGCAATTTCAGGATTGTCGGCTGGCGCAGCCATGATGAAGACGGAATCATCCTCGTCGCCCCGGGTATTCTGTGCCGATCCGGTTTTCCCGATGGAGGGAACGCCCGGAATATCCAGCCACCAGCTCTGCTCGGCAACCACCCGTCGCATGCCCTCGCGCAACAGCTGCAAATACGTCTGGTTCAGCTCGAGACGAACCGGATCCGGCATCTCGGGCACGGCCTGAGCACCCGTTTCGGGATCAACCATGTTGCGCACGAGGTGGGGTGTGACAAGGGTGCCTCCATTGGCAATGGCTGCCATGTAGCGCGCCAACTGGATGAGCGTGACTTCGCCCTCTCCCTGACCGACCCCCAGATTCATTACGTTCCCCTGCGTCCACCCACGCGGGAAGAGCGTGTTGTAGTAGGTCGAATCGGGGATATTGCCCACCGCGACTTCGTTGGTGGCAATATCCAGGTACGGACGCTGCCCGAAGCCCATGGTGGTGGCCAGCCGATGCAGGGTATTGACGTCAATACGCCGCATCATCTCGAAGAAAAACGTGTTGCACGAGTACTTGATGGCCTCGACCACGTTGATCGAGCCATGCGAGTCGAGGCACTTGTAGATGCGACCACCACCAAGCGGATGCCCGCCACCGCAATAGAACTCGTAGGCGCCATCGATCTCCCCCACGGCCAGGGCCAGAAGGGCGATCAGCGGTTTGTAGGTGGACCCGGGCATGAACTGACTCTGCGTCACCCGGTTGAAAAGGGGCCGATCCTTGTGGGTCCGGATGCTGTCCCAAACCTGAGGATCAAGGCGGTGGGTAAAGAGCTCCAGATCGTAATCGGGCGCCGAGTGCATGGCAAGCACTTCGCCATTGCGCGGGTCAAGCGCGATGACCCCACCGCGCTTGTTCACGAAAAGGCTTTCGGCGAAGGCCTGAAGTCCGGAATCAATGGTCAGGTTCAAGTCGAGCCCGTTTCTGGCCGCACGGTCCTCGCGCCCATCCAGGTACTCGGCCACGACCTGCCCCTTGATGTTGATCATCTTGAAGTCAGATCCCGGCACGCCCCGGACCTCGGATTCGTACTGGCGTTCCAGCCCTCCTTGGCCGAACGGATCACCCCAGACATAGCCCTCATCACGATGCGCTTCCAAGGCTGATTCCGAAATCTCCCGGACATACCCCATGGCATGGGTCATGCGGGCATCGGTCAGGTAGGTGCGTTTCTGCGTGATTTCGTAGTCGATTCCCGGCAAGTTGTGACGCTGCTCAAGAACGCGACTCAGCTCCTCGAAGGAGACATCGACCTGAATCGGTGCGCGATGGAAAGGATTCTTGGCAGCCTTCTGATAACGGACGGACAGAAGCGAATCGGGCGCGCCGAGCAGCGTTGCCAGCAATGGAATGGTTTCTTCCTTGAAATAGCGGGGCGTGACGAAGAGCGTGAAGCGCGGCTCATTGTCCACCATGAGAACGCCGTCCCGGTCGTAGAACCGACCCCTCGGTGGCTGCACCCGCCACTCACGCACCGCGTTGTTTACCGACTGCCCGGTGTGGCTTGAGCGCTCCAGAATCTGCAGTTTGCCCAGCCGCAGCATGAGAATGCCGAGGATGAACACGATGAGAACCATGAAGATGCGGAGTCGGGACCGGCCTTCATCCATGGTGTTCAGGGGAGGCTACATGAGGGGAGGAGTACAGGGCGCCGGATCGGACACCGGCACTCCTGTCAAATCGCACGGCCGACCCGCGGGTTCCGTTCGGGTAGGTATTCATCCGGATGGGTGGAGCGCAGGTACCATTGACCCTCAAAACTCACGGCCTCGGCCCGATAATTGCTTTCGTTGCCATCGTCGCATTTTACGTGCCCTCGCAACCGCTTTCCTTCCCGTTCGTTGGTAGTGCCAACGGCCAGACGCTCCATCTAAGGCATCCAGATGATCCATTCCAAGAAAACACGCTGCATGGACAGCATCCATCGCCACGGGTCAACCCGGCGATTGGGCAGCGTCCTGGCAGTGACCTTCCTCATCGGCAGCCTTTTCCCAATCGCATCGCAGGCGCAGTATTTCGGTCGCAACAAGGTGCAGTACGACGACTTCGAGTTCGAGTCGTTCAAAACGGACCATTTCGAATTCTATCTGTACCCCGAAGAACGGCAGGCGGTGGAGGATGCCTCTCGCATGGCCGAGCGGTGGTACCAGCGCCACAGCCGGACCTTCCTGCGCGAGTTCTACGAGCGCAAGCCCGTCATTTTCTATGCCAACGATGCGGACTTCCAGCAAACCAATGCTATTGGCGGTTCCATCGGGGAAGGCACCGGCGGGGTCACGGAGAGCCTCAAGGAACGGGTCATCATGCCACTGACGGGCTCCTACAAGGATACCGACCACGTCCTGGGTCATGAATTGGTCCACTCGTTCCAGTACGACATCGCTCTTTCCCGAACCGATTCGACCCGTTTCGCTTTTCAACTCGTGCCCCTTTGGCTTACAGAGGGTATGGCGGAATATTTCTCGGTCGGTCGCGTCGATGCCCACACCGCCATGTGGATGCGAGATGCTGCGCTGCGCGACGACCTTCCTACGATCGAGACCATTACCCGGGATATGAGCTACTTCCCGTATCGGTATGGGCAGGCCTATCTGGCCTATGTGGGAGGCAAGTATGGTGACGTGGCCGTTGCCAACCTGTTCAAGCTCTCGGGACGCGTTGGTGTGGACTCGGCCTTCGTCTACACGCTTGGAATTACGGCAGACTCCTTGTCACAGGAATGGATCAGCACGGTAAAAGACACCTATCTGCCCCTGACAACGGATCGGGACAGCTTGGCCCAGGCCGGTCGGGAGGTGCTCTCAAGCAACATTGATTCGGGCGATATGAACATCGCGCCGGTGGTCAGTCCAGATGGGCAGTATGTGGCCTATCTATCTGAGAAAGACCTCTTCGAGATCAACCTGTTCATTGCCGATGCCAATACGGGCACGATCATCCGGCGTCTCAAGGGCGGCAATCGAGATGCCCACTTCGATGCCATCCGATTCATTTCTTCGGCAGGCTCGTGGTCGCCAGACGGCCGGGAGTTCGCCTTCATCACGTTCGTTGAGGGCGACAATGAAATCGCCATCCTGGACTGGACCAAAGGCGATATCGTGCGGCGTTTCAAAGTCGATGGTGTATCGGCCATTACCAACCTCGCCTGGTCGCCCGATGGTGATGAGCTGGCCTTCTCGGGCATGGACGGTGGCATCTCGGACCTGTACCTGCTCAATATGGCAAGCGGGCAGGTGCGACAACTGACGAACGATCGCTTTGCGGACATGCAGCCTGCATGGCACCCGGATGGAAGACAGCTCGCATTCACGACGGATCGCGGCGAGGCCGGCACCAATTTCCGTACGCTTGCCTTCGGAGAACCCCGCTTGGCCATCATTGATACGCAGACTCTCGAAATCGACGTACAGCGACCCTTTGATGGTCTGCATCACAATCCGCAGTTCTCACCCGATGGGACGCAGCTGTACTTCATTTCCGACCACGATGGATTCAAGGACGTTTACCGCCTGGACCTGCCAACGGATGAGGTCTTCCGACTGACGCACCAGCGAACAGGTATTTCGGGTATCACGGCCATGAGTCCGGCCATGTCCGTGGCCGCCCAGAACGGCCGCATGATGTACTCGGTATTTTCAGACGGCGCCTACACCGTTTTTGCCCGGGAAGCCGATGACCTCGGGGGCGAACCCGTGGATTTCAGCAGCCTTGAGCAGGCGCCTGTTGCCGCTGTCCTGCCACCGGTTTCGGCGTTGGACGAGGGGTTAGTGGGCTCGTACCTGGAAGATCCCCTCACCGGGTTGCCTCCGGATCAGGACTATTCGAGCCGTACCTACCGCCCCAGGCTGATGCTGGACTACGTGGCACCACCCTCGATTGGTGTGCAGGCAGGCGGGCTCTACGGGGCCGGCGTATCGGGTGGTGTCGGTTTCTACTTCTCGGACATGCTGGGCAATCAGAACCTGACGCTCATTGCACAGGCCAATGGGACGCTGAAGGACATCGGGGCGCAGGCAGCCTATGTAAATCGGGAAAGTCGGTTCAACTGGGGCGCTGTCGGCGGGCATATACCCATCCTGTTCGGATCCTCCTACATCGGCAACGATGGACAAAGCATCCTGAATCTGCGGCAGCGTATCTACATCGACCAGATCGAAGGCCTGGCAGCCTATCCCTTCTCTACTACCCGTCGGATCGAGGCATCGGGTGGGTTTACGCGATACGGGTTTGACTATGAGCTCGATACTTTCCGTTTCGACCCTCTGACCGGTTTCGTGACGCGGGATCGAACGCAGCTCAATGAATCGGAACCGGATGCACAGTACTTTGCCACGGCAGGCATCGCCCTCGTCTCCGATTACTCCTTCTTCGGATTCACCTCACCTGTTCGCGGTGGGCGATCCCGTCTCGAGGTGGCGCCTTTCTACGGAACCAGCAGCTTCATCCGTGTTCAGGCCGATTGGCGCAAGTACATCCAGTTGAAGCCTCTGACACTGGCTGTTCGGGGCTTGCATGTCGGCAACTACGGTGCTGAGGAGTCGGAAAATTCGCTCTTCACCCGGGAATACCTGGGCTATGCCAACAGCATCGGCTTCATCCGGGGCTACTCATTCTCCTCGTTTGACGACTTGGCCGAGTGCACGCCCACGACACAGGGCATCTGTGCCGAGCAGGACCGTCTCTTGGGAACGCGGATGGCAACGGCATCGGTGGAGCTGCGTGTTCCCCTCTTTGGCACTGAGTCATTCGGCCTGATCAACTTCCCTTACCTGCCCACCGAGGTATCCTTCTTCGTGGATGGGGGCGTAGCTTGGACCGCTGAAGAGGCGCCTGAAATCCAGCCCGTGGCGCAGTGGTTCAAAAGCACCCGCAGCGCTGAACGCATTCCTGTTTTCTCGACCGGTGTTACCACGCGGGTCAATCTCTTCGGATACACGGTGCTGGAAATCTTTTACGCCAAGCCGTTCCAGCGTCCCATCAAAGGCAACCACTTCGGATTCCAGATCGTCCCGGGCTGGTAATGCCCCGGAGATGATCCAGGCGGGGCGGGCGGTGGGCGCCGCCCGCCCCGCACCCCCTGTCAGATCAGGAGCCAACGCCGTGCAGGGTGCCCGTGACGACAGTAACGGCATGCCCCCGGAGCAGCACCCGGTCATCTTTCAATTCCACCTCGACCTCGCCGCCGCGGGCTGAGATCTGCCGCGCTTTCATCCGTGTCTTGCCCAGACGCTCCGACCACCAGGGCGCCAGGCAACAGTGGGCCGATCCCGTCACGGGGTCCTCTGGCACTCCTACTTGTGGCCCGAAGAAACGGCTTATGAAGTCCAGTTCCGGATCGTCGGCCGGTGCGGTCACGATCAGGCCCCGCACGTCGAGGGAGGCGATGGCGTTCATGTCGGGCTGCAGTTCACGCACCTCCTGCTCGGATCCGAGCTCGACGAGCGCGTCCATCCGGTTGGCGGCATGCCTGTGCCCTGCCATACCGATGGCCCTGTCGATCGGCTCTGCGGCAATCTGCTTCGTTGCAGGCTCTGATGGAAAATCCATTTCCAGCTTCCCGTCGTCCATGCGCCTGACGCGCAGCATGCCGCTGAGGGTATGAAAGCGAGCCGTCTCCCCGGGCGCGACCAGCTTCTGTTCAAACAGCACATGCGCCGTGGCCAGCGTTGCATGACCGCACAGATCCACTTCCGCCGTCGGCGTAAACCATCGAAGGTGCCACTCGGTCGCATTGACTGGTTGCACGAAGGCCGTTTCGGAGAGATTCATCTCGCACGCCACCTGCTGCATGATCTCATCGGCAGGAAATTCGTCGACAACAAAAACGGCCGCTGGATTGCCTGCGAAGGGCCTCCGAGTGAAAGCGTCAACCTGATGGAATATGAATGGCATTCGAAAGGGAAGTCGGGGCTGCAGTGATGTATCTTTGTGGGCAGCCCAAGGTCGCCAAGGCCGCTGCCTCCCGAACGCATGTACTCTCGATTACGATCCGCCCTTTTTGTCCTAGGACCAGAGACCGCGCACAACGTGGCCCTGCTCAGTGCGCGGTTTGCCCAGCGTTGGTCGCCCTTTCTCCTGGATGCCATGTACCAGTGTGCGCATCCGAGTCTGCATCAGGAGATTTTTGGAAAGACGTTTGCCAATCCCGTCGGGCTGGCTGCGGGCTTTGACAAGAATGCCCGCCTGATTCCTTTTTTCCAGAGGGCTGGTTGCGGGTTTGTGGAGGTAGGCAGCGTGAGCGCGAGGAAGAGCAAGGGCAACAAGAAGCCTCGAGCCTTCCGACTGCCAGAGGATCAAGCCCTCATAAACAGGATGGGACTCAACAACGTGGGCGCCGCGGCCGTTCAGCCCCGCCTGCGTCAGCATGCTGGCAAAAAGACCTTCCCGGTAGGTGTCAATATTGCCAAGACGCACAGCCCAACCATCATGGGCGAGGCGGCCATCGATGACTTCTGTGAGAGCTTTCGCCTACTGGCCCCTTTTGCGGATTACGTTGCCTTGAACATCTCCTGCCCCAATACGGAGGAGGGCAAGACGTTCGAAGACCCGAACGCGCTGGACCAGCTTCTCGGCGCCATCATGCGGGAACGTAGTGAGATGCAGCGCCGCGTGCCCGTGTTGGTGAAGCTCTCACCGCCACCCACGCCCGACTTTGTCCTGGACAGCTTTTTTGATGAGATACTCCTCGTTTCGCTGGCCCACAAAGTGAATGGATTCATTGCCACGAACACGGCGCCCGACCGGGATAACCTGGTAACATCGGTCGACCGTCTTGCCCGCATTGGCAAGGGTGGCCTGTCGGGGCAGCCTATCCGGGAACGGGCCAACGGGCTAGTCAAATACATCTATCGCAAGACCAAAGGCACCAAGCCGATCATCGGCGTGGGAGGCATTGCTTCGGCAGAGCAGGCCTACGAGCGGATCAAGGCTGGTGCATCCCTTATCCAGGTGTATACCGGTCTCGTATACGAGGGTCCCGGTCTGATCCGGGACATCAAGGAAGGCTTGGTGCGGCTCCTTGAAGAGGACGGTTTTGCGACCATAGCCCAAGCGGTAGGCACCCGATCCGACGCTTCTTGAAGCGCTGTAAAAGCACGACGGCCGGGCCGCCCGATGGGCGGCCCGGCCGCGTTGCTTGGTAGCCTCTGGGCGGGAAGAGGATTCCCATCTGTACAAAGAGCAGCGTCAAACCGCTACCCCTCTTTCGCACTTACTGCTGAGCGATAGCCTGCGCCTCGATGGACAGGGTCACGTCTTTGCTGACCAGAACGCCACCGGCCTCAAGCGCCTGGTTCCATGTCAGACCGAATTCTTCGCGGTTGATGGTTCCGCTGGCTTCGATCCCGACACGCGTGATGCCCCATGGGTCAACGCCCGTTCCGGTTTCCGTAACGTCGAGCGTGATGGATTTCGTGACGCCCCGGATGGTCAGGTCACCTGTTACTTTGAGTTCATTTTCTGAAACACGCTCAATTCCAGTGCTTTCGAACGTAATGCTGGCGTGATTGTCGATATCAAAGAAGTCTGCCGAACGCAGGTGGTTGTCACGGTTCTCGTTGCCGGTGTCGATGCTGGCAACATCGATGGTGGCCGAGAAAGAGCCGCTGGCCAGATCGCCGTCATTGCCCTGCACGAGTTGGCCGCTGAACGTGTTGAATCCGCCACGCACTTTGGCGAACATCATGTGGGTCACGACGAATTCAACCTGCGTGTGGGCTGGGTCAATCTGCCAGGTGGTCGCTTTGGATTCGCTTGGAGTGGTCATCGTCTCGTTGGTGGTTGGTGTGTCCGTGAAGGAGAATAGGAGCAGTACCGCGGGTACGAGTACATGTTGTAACACGCGTGTTATAACACTTGTATGGGAAAAATAAATCATGGTGTGTCTCTGGCTGAAGTAAGCAAGGTGGAAAGTGTAGTGATATCTGCGTCCGATAGGTTACGCATCAACGTTTTGTGCCGGTCCCGAATCGGCTGATCCAGCTCCTTGAGGAGGGTAAGACCCCGGTCAGTGATACGGGTCACGGTAAAACGCATGTCCTTCGGATCTCGGGCCTTCTGGGCATATCCGGCGACTATCAACCGGTCGATGAGACGCGTTGCGTCCGGCATCGGTGCAATCATGCGCTGACCAACCTCGCTGCGGCACAGGCCACTTGAACCTGCTCCGCGCAGGATGCGCAGCACGTTGTACTGCGTCATCGTCAGACCATGCTCCTTAAGTGCCTGCGCTACAGCGTGCTCGATAACGGCTGCTGTTCGCAGAATCTCGAGCGAGCACTGTTCCTGCAGGTACCCGGAGCCGTCGGACGTGGCAAGAGCCTTGTGGGAAGCCGTGGACATGCGTTTTGTCAGTGTATTCTCCAGTATATTATGTGTTGTAACACGCAATATCAACAACCAGCAACCCGGAAGCGCTTCAATCGTTCGTATCTTCATCTTCCGCCTATTATTGGCTGGGTAACTGCTGTCCTCCCGCTTCCCCAACTACAGGTCGTCCCGATGTCCGCACAACCCCTTGTCCCCTTCGATACCATTCCTCAGCTGTTCAACCGCCTGATCGATTACCATGACGGGAAAGATCAGACGGTCTTGAGATACGTCGACAAGGACTCCAAGGAGTGGGTTGATGTCAAATGGCCCGAGTTCAGGGACCGGGCCCGCGCCATGGCGGGGTATCTGTATGCGCAGGGTGTTCGCCCGGGGGACCGTGTAGCCATCCTGTCCGAAAACCGGCCAGAGTGGGCCTATGCTGATATGGCCACCCAGCTGCTCGGTGCCGTAAACGTCTCCCTTTACACGACGCTACCCCCCAAAGAGGTTAGCTATATCATCCACGACTCCGGGGCATCCGTCTTTGTGACATCCACGCGCATCCAGCTCCGGAAGGCGCTACAAATTTTTGATGCCTGCCCCGAGTTACGCAAAATTGTGTCGATGGTTGAGGTGCCCGAGGATGAGGAAAACACCGACCATGTAGACATGTTCGATGATGCTATGGCCACCGGCTTCGAACTCTACGAAGAGTTTGAGGACGCGATACGGGCTAATGAAAAAGCCGTAACACCAGAAGACTTGGCGATCCTGATCTACACCTCCGGAACCACGGGTAATCCCAAAGGCGTAATGCTGACGCACGCCAACCTGTGCGAAAACCTGAAAGCCGCGCTCAAACGGCTACGCCTGCGCGAAGGAGGACGGCATCTATCCTTCCTCCCACTATGCCACTCTTTCGAACGCCTGGGTGGCTACCTCGGAACTCTTGCCAGCGGCATGACGATCTCTTACGCCCGCAGCATTGATACCGTAACGAGTGACATCCTCGACGTGAAGCCCACCGTACTGCTGTCCGTGCCGCGGCTTTACGAAAAGATCTTCAATGCAGTCAGCAAGTCGGTGGAGGAAGCCGGCGGCGCCAAGAAGAAAATCTTCGAATGGGCTCAGAGGGTCGGCTTTCGGTACAACCTCAAAAAGGCGCGCGGCGAACGCATCAACCCCGTCTTGGCTGCCCAGTACAAACTGGCCTTCAAACTGGTGTTTGCCAAGCTGCATGAAAAGCTCGGTGGACAGATCGAGTTCGGGGTATCCGGAGGCGCGGCGTTGCCCAAGTCCATCGGCGAGTTCTTCTTCTCGGCTGGTATTCCCATTGTTGAGGGGT
>JAFMNH010000143.1 GCA_017859335.1 Rhodothermales bacterium
GCTGGGCCCGGAGCATTTCACGACCGTCACGCACTACGATTTCGACGCGAACTCCCTGCGCTGTCGCGGTCCGGTCACGGCGTCATCCGAATCCCTGACACACGCGGCCTTCTACACGGCTTCGCGCGCCATCGGCGCTGTCATTCATGTGCATCACGCCGGACTGTGGAATACCTGGATCGACCGCCTGCCTACGACGTCCATCCACGTGACATATGGTACTCCAGAGATGGCGTACGAAGTAATCCGGCTCGTGCGCGAGGCACAGAAATCATCGCGCCCCGGCAAGCCGCTGGTCATCATGGGCGGTCACCAGGACGGCGTCCTGGCTTACGGGCCAACGCTCGGGCAGGCGACATCCACGCTCTTGAACTGCTGCGATCGACTCTTCCGCCCGGAGCGCTAGTCCTCCATCATGGCGATGAGCGTTTCGACGGCGTGCTCGACGAACGCCGGATCCTCGGCCGTCAGGTTGAGCGACTGGATTTCCACGGATGAGGGCAGGTAGTTCTGGAGCGATGTCCAGTACGCTTCGTCCAGCTCGGGATTGTAGAGCTCGCCGCCTTCGGCCGAGTACGCGCTGACGCCTTTGAGGGGCATCAGGAAGGTGCAATCCCCGGTGGTGTGCTCGAGACGCTTGCCGATTTCCGCGGCTACGCGGTCCTGCTCCTCTGCATTGAGGCGTGGCACGAATACGTATGGCGAGTGCCAGGTAACCTGGTGGTCCTCCCATCCGGCGGGCACCTGATTGGGCACGCCAACCAGGATACCCAGATGCTCGCTTCCGCCCGGACAAATGACTTGGGGAAGGCCCAGTTTTCCGGCCACCGTCAGTCTTTCAGGACCGGATGCGCGCAACACTTCAAAGACGCCATCCGCGATTTCGCCCATCGCATAGTCGAATACGCCGTCGATGATGCCTTCTTTCATCATCTGCTCCATGGCCTCTCCGCCGGCCCCGATGGCGTGGAAGGTGATAACCTCAAAACCCTTCGCCTCGAACAGCTCGATCGCATGCATGGCACCCTTGGTCAGGACGCCGAGGTTGGTCATGCCGATGACGCCTTTGGCCGTGGACCGGGTGATGCTACGCTCGACCTGCGCCATGCCCCAGGCGGCGGCGGCAGCATTGGCCAGGATCTTCCGGGAGAAGACATTGAGGCCCAGGATGTCCGACACGGCAAACATCATGGTGATGTCCTTGATGCCAACGAACGGCGCCGTGTTGCCCGAGGCGGCGGTCGAGAGCATGACCTTGGGAAATCCATACGGCAGGGCCTGCAGGATGGGCGCGCAGGTGGATGTGCCCTGCGTGCCGCCGAGGGCCACGGCGCCGTGAATCCGACCAGATTCCTGCAGATCGAGCATGATCTTGGTCGCGCCGGCCGTGATGACCGGGCTGGACTTGGCGCGGCTGGGTTCCGTGAGTTGCTCGTCCAGCGTGGATCCGCCCGCCTCGATGACTTCGCTGCGGGGGACGTCGGCCGGGACGCCCGGGTTGCCGACCACACCGAGATCGACGAGCAGCGCCTTGCCCCCGAGGCGTTCGATTTCCTGCCGCATGAAGTCGGCTTCGGCAGCTTTCGTGTCCAGCGTGGCGAGGATGGCGATGGTCTTCATATGCAGCGTTTTTTGTGTGGGAACGGTGGGGAGATTGTGCAGCGGGAGGAGTGGATTGTGAAGGCTCTTATGGGGGCACTCGGTTTTTCCGTATTACACTATCGCCATGCTGTAATATGCCTAATTGAGTCGTAAAGGCCAATTACGGTGTTACCATACTGTACTACTGAAAAACGAAGCGTCCACCTCTACCCATCCGAAAAACGCAGCCCGGCAAACTCCGCCGCCGCAGCCGAAACGGCGCGCTCGATAGGAATACGCTCCGTAGAGGAGCCCGTCCAGAACCCGTGGCCACTCGTATGATCAATCATGTACTGCGCATCATCCGGGTTGGACATGGCCGCGCCATGCGCCACCAGGATGACATCCGGATGGACTCTCCGGACCGCTTCGTAGGCTTCTTCGGTCTGCTCCGCTGTCTGTTCGATGGTCAAGCCGCTGTCATAGCCTTTCAGGCCGCCTTTTGTCGTGCCCGCATGGTAGCAGAAGATGTGCGGCTTGGCCTGCTCGCATACGGCAATGGAATCTTCCAGTGTAAAGGCCAGACCGATGGTCACCATCTCCATCTCCTCCCGGGCCAATCGAAGCATGTCGATCTCGTGCTGCAACGTGATGCCGGCCGACGTCATCACCTTGTAGATCTCCGAATCATGATCCACGTAGGAAATCGAGGGACCGATGTTGGATACAGACATCACCCCCATGTCCTTGCATTCTTGCAGCACCATGCGCATGTCCTTCAAAGGATCGTTCGCATTGAGGCACGCACATACGAAGGCATCTCCTTTCATGGCCGGCATGATGTCCTCGCGCGTGTAGCCCAGCGTCTGCTTGTTCGAATCCAGGATGGGCCACATCATGGCCATCGTACCCATGCCATTGGCCCGCAGTCGGGCGCCGGAAAACGTGTTGACACAGTCCACACCGGCTTTTTCCAGAAGCTGCGCCACCAGGCCGCTCCCGGCAGATGCAATCATGATGGGAATGCGCTCTTCGACTTTGGCCTGCAGGCGGGAGAGGATCTGCTCCCGGGTCAATCGCTTGGTGATCATGTGGCAATGTGCGTGAGGGATGAGAGAGGGGCAGCAATATAGCCGTTGTCCAGAAGGATACAGGAATTCCTGAGTGGGATGCGAATGATTGAACTCCGTATACTCCCCCGTCATCTTTCACTCATACTTCCGCCGAATGCGCCGCCTTCCCATCATCGTGCTGTTTTTGCTCTCCGCGGGCTCCACATGGATGCCTGAAACCCGTGCCCAGGAGAGGGACTCGACCCTGATTCGGGTCCTCGATCCGATTACGGTGACTGCCGAGCGCGCCGAGAGCCCACTCAGCTTGACAACCAGCAGTGTGTCCGTGCTCGAGGCGCGCGACATCAGGCAGCGCCCCGCGCGCAGCCTGACCGATGTACTCGGGACAATGCCCGGGCTCCTATTCCTCGATGTGAACGGGGTGGGATGGAGTCCGCAGGCCGTGACCCGCGGATTCTACGGTGGTGGCGAGGCCGAATATGTCGTGGTCCTCAAGGACGGCGTCCCCATCAACAATCTGGAGAACGGCCTGGTAAACTGGGAGCAGCTCGTTCGCGCGCCCAATACCCGCATCGAAGTCCTGCGCGGCGGCGCTTCGTCCCTGTATGGCGATGCAGCCATCGGGGCCGTCATAAACATCCTCTCTGACCCGGCCGCTTCGCCCGTAAGCCGGGTTGAGCTGGGAGCCGGGTCATTCGAAGCCAGATCAGCGCGTGTTTTCATGGATGAAGCCAGCTGGTCCGCAGCGGCTGATTTCGCAACCACAGACGGCTTTCGGGATCATGGCAAGCGCACTACGGCCTCCCTCTCGGCCGAGCGACGCACCACGTGGGGAAGCAAGGCAGGATTGACACTCAGTGGATCGCTCAACGCGCGAACGGCCGACATGCCTGGTCCGATCCGCTCGACGGACGAGGGCGCTCGGGAGCAACGTCTTCCCTTCTTCCGCTTCGACACCATCGATGAGCAAACACAGCGCGCCTCAGCTCAGGGATGGCTGGCAGCCGGACCCGGTCGTCTCCGCGCCTCCCTGGTCTGGGAATACCGGAACCAGGACGTGATACGGACACTGCCCCTGGCGGCCGTATTCGCTGACACACAGGAACGGATGGTGGATGCGAGCGGCTGGCGCTCATCGCTGCAGTACACCGAATGGCAATTGCCCATTGGTCTCGAGCATTCCCTCACCCTTGGAGTGGACGGGTACGTAGGTTCGCTCGATTCGAAGTACCACCAGATTGTAACGGGCGATGAGGACGCCTACGCAGCGTCAGCGGGCGGACGGCAAGGCCTCAATGCCGACGGCTCCGCAACGCGCACCGCGCTGGCCAGCTACGCGCACATGGAAATTCGACCTGTCGAGCAGGTGAAACTGTCCATGGGAGCCCGCTACGACCGGATTGCAGATACGTTTGACGCCGTGGAAGGACTGTCGAATGATGCTGCCGATGCCACCAACACCGCCTTCAGCCCCAAAATCGGCCTGAACGTGCGGTATGTGAGCTCGGCATCGCACGTGGGCAATGCATGGGTCAACGCCTCCCGCTCATTCAAAGCGCCGACGCTTGACCAGCTCTATGACCTGCGCGCCCTGCCCGTTCCTTTTCCGCCCTTTGAGGTACGCATTGCCAGTCCCCTCCTGACCCCGCAGGAAGGGACCGCCCTGGAAGCCGGAGTGTACCATATTCTT
>JAFMNH010000144.1 GCA_017859335.1 Rhodothermales bacterium
TGTACCGATGTCACGGTCCTGTACATGACACTGGTGTACTCCTCAATGTCCTGCCGGAACTGGGAGACCCACGCCGAGCCCGTCAGGCGCGCCCCGACCAGGTCGGCCGCACCGTTCAGTATGACCATCGAATGCCGCCAGAGCGGATACCGCCAGTAGCGCACACGGTTCATCCCGGGATCCAGATGCCCCTCCGGCGCAATGCCCTTACTGGCTGAGGCATGCATCATGGTCAGACCGATCCTGCCCCTTGCTCCCTCACGATCCAGGCGTAAATAGACAGTGGCCAGATCTCGATCCGTGTTGGTTCGAAGAGAGGAAAGGGGCTCGAACGGCAGCGACGAGCCAGCCGGGCGGTGAATACCCTCCCGTCGGGCGACCGTGCCTCCGACCAACACGCCCACTCCACTGCGACGCATAGCATATAGGCCCCGAATCTGACGCGATCCTCCGCTGCCTGATTGCAACGTCAGCTCGGCAAGATTCCCATCGGATGCGAGGCTCCGGCTGAAGAGGTTGAGCGCGCCACCCGATGTGTTGGTCCCATAGCCGGGGCTGACGGCACCCCGCTCGATGGTCATGGCACCAACAACGGCCGAGGGTACCATGCTGAGATCGATCCGGTTGTCCCAGGCAATATTCAGCGGCGCTCCGTCCAGAAAAACCGCTACCTGACGCTCTCCTGCAGCCCGAATGTAGACCAGCGTTTCGCCACGGGAGTTTGTCTGCACGCTGGCAGCGGGCAACAAGCGCAACGTAGAAGCCACATCCGCTACATCTTGACGGCCCAGATCAGCCAATTCAACACGATGCGCACGGCGCCGTGGGTCCTCCCGCCGCGAAGCTCCCCCGATAACGATTTCAGCCAGGTCGTAGCTTTTCAGTGAATCGGCAGCTTCTGTCTCCTGCGACCAGCCCGGAAGGGTACAGCCCAGACCAAGCGCGAGCACAACCAGGAATCGGTATGCCAGTTGTCTGAACCTGTGCCTGCGTCGGAGAAACGGCGATGTCATGTGAACGATGCTGAGGAGGGGCGAACTACCGCCTCGGCACTACGGCAGGAATCAAAGCGGGGTTCCTTGGTCTGGCAGGCTGGCCCCTGCCCTGATTCCGCCTCCCATGAAACCCGCCACGGCACGATACGGTAGATGCACCTTATCAATGCCCCGGCTGCCTGTATCCCTGACCCATGAGTTCACTGACCCGTTCGTTGGTTGATCTGCTCCGTAGTCGCCTGCGGGCTGCCCGCCTTCGCCTGTTGGCCACGGACCTGGCGGCAGGCACGCTACGTTTTCTTGGCGCAGCGCTCACCGCATGGCTCGTCCTGGCCGTCCTGGAGTGGATCCTGTGGCTTCCTCCCATGGGTCGCTCCCTTCTCGGTAGCCTGCTCATGGTCGTTCTGGTTTTCCTTTTTGTAGCAGGCATCATCATCCCCGTTCTTCGCCACAAGGGCTTCCTGCCAGGCCGTGAAGAGATGAATCTGGCCCGACAAGTGGGTCGTACCTACCCCGAGGTCGGCGATCGCCTCCTCAATCTCCTTCAGCTTGCCGACGGCCGCCACAGCCAGAGCCCTGAACCCTTTGTGGATCAAGCTGTTCGCCGCCTCGGCGAACCGATAAAGGATCTGGATTTCCGGGGCATTGCCAATTGGAATCCGACCAGACGGTGGTCCCGCTGGGCCGCTGCCCCACTACTGGTAGTGACTGCCCTGCTGCTGGCCGCGCCTGGACCATTCCTCGACGCAACCCACCGCGTTACGCATCCCGGTACCACCTTCGAACGACCTGCGCCCCACGTTTTGGCCGTCAGTCCTGGTGATGTCGAGCGGGTGGTAGGCGACGACCTGACCATCAGCGTGTCCATAACCGGCGAGGCTCCCACGGAAGACCCGATCATGGAGGTCCTTACCGATGGCGAAATGCGCTCCCGGTTTGTGGACATGACTGCCGATAGCAGCTTCTACAGGCACACGGCAGCCAACCTTCGGTTTCCCTTTCGATATCGCATCTCAACGCCTTTGGTTACCTCTGAATGGTATACCGTCTCACTGGTTGAGAGGCCCCTTGTCCAGCAACTTGGTACGCGGTTGATCTTCCCCTCCTACAGCCGGATTCCAGATCGGATGCTGGATGCCAACATCGGAGATGTCACAGCGCTGCAGGGTACCCGCGTACAGCTGACCGTCGCCTTCTCGGGTGCCGAGGTGGCTACAGCCTCCCTTGATTTCGATTCGGGTCGCAGCGTAGAGATGAGTGTGGATGGAACCACCGGGGTTGCCGCCTTCACCGTTCAACGGGATGATGCCTACCGCATCCGACTGAGCTCGCCCGGCGGTATCGAAAACCTGGATCCGATCACCTACCGCATCAAGCGCCTTTCCGATGCCCCTCCAACGGCAACCCTGCTCTCTCCTCTTGCCCTGATGGATCTGAGTGACGACATGGTTGTCCCCGTGCTTGTCCACCTGACGGATGACTTCGGCTTTTCCCGGATGACCCTGAACTACCGACTTTCGGACAGTCGATTCGGCACGGTATCCGAAACCTTCTCCTCGCTCGATATCGGCCTACCCTACCCCTACCAACGGGATCAGGAAGTCCCCTTTGAGTGGGATCTACGGGGGGCTACAGCCCTCGATCCGGTCCCCGGCGATGTCATCGACTACTATGTGGAGGTTTGGGACAATGATGCGATAACGGGTGCCAAGTCCGCACAGACCCGTGTGCATCAGCTTCGGATGCCCTCATTGGCAGAGCGATATGAGGCGTTGGATAAGGAGGAGGATGACACGGAGAAATCCATTGAAGAGCTCTTGCAGGAGGCCGACCAGGCCCGGGAGCAATTCGAGGAACTGAAGGAAGAGCTGCTCGAGAATCCAGAAGCTGGGTTCCACGAAGAGCGTCTGCTGGAGCAGCTGCAGGAGCGGCAGCAGGATCTGGAGGCGTCCGTTGACGCCGTGGCCGAGCGCATGGAGGAACTGGCACAGGATATGCAGCAGAACGATATGGTCTCCGAAGAGACCATGGACATGTTCAATGAGCTGCAGGAAGTGGTCGAAGAAGTCCGAACGCCGGAGTTGATGGAGGCTCTCGAGCAACTTCAGAAGGCGCTCGAGACCATGGATCTCAACGAAATGCAGGAGGCCCTCGAAAAATTCGAGTTCTCGGAAAGCATGTATCAGGAGCGGTTGGAACGAACGCTTGACCTGTTCAAGCAATTCCGGGTCCAGCAGGATATGGAGGAGGTGCAACAGCGGGCTGAAGAGCTGGCTGAAACCGAGGATAAACTGGCCGAGGAAACCGCCAGACTTGAAAACGAACAGGCGCAGGAGGCCGACGGAGACAACCAGCAGCCGAACGAACGCAACGAGCAACTGGCCAAGGAGCAGGAGCAAGCCTCCGAGGATATGAAGGCGCTTGAGGAAAAGATGGAAGAAGTGCTTCAGCGCATGGAAGAGCTCGACAACATGCCATCGGAGGATATGCAGGACCTGCTTGAGGACACGCAGGATCAGGAAATGTCGGAGCAAATGCAGGAGAATGCCGAGCAGCTTCGCCAGAACGAACTTCAGGAAGCCGGCCAGCAGCAGCAAGAAATGTCCCAGCAGCTGAATCAGATGTCATCCCAGATGAATCAGATGCAGATGAACATGCAGGGCGCCCAGATGCAGATGAACATCGCTGCCATCCGTGCTGCGCTCGAGGATGTACTGACGCTGTCAGAAAGCCAGGAACTGCTTCGCTTGGAGGTACTTGAGATGGCAACGGATTCCCCTCTCCTGCGGGAGGCGGCGCGTCAGCAGATTGAATTGTCCGAGGGCATGGCCACCACGTCCGATTCGCTTCAGGCCATTGCACGGGACATTCCGCAGATGACCCGTGATGTTCAGCAACGCGCGGGCGATGCGCTCAGGGAAATGAGCGAGAGCACATCAGCCCTTACCGAGCGCGCAGCCCGCCGGGCGGCTGGACACCAGCGTGGTGCCATGACGAGCCTGAATGAGCTGGCCCTGATGCTCTCCGAGCTTCTGAATCAGCAGATGAATGGCAGCGGGGCCGGTCAGAGCAACCAGAGCATGGAGCAGATGATGGAACAGCTCCAGCAGATGGGACAGCAACAGCAACAACTGAACCAACAGATCCAGCAGTTGCTCAACGATATGCAAGGCCAGCGACTGACGCAGGACATGATGGAACGGCTTCGGCAGATGGGTGCCCAACAAGAACAGATCCGCAGTGAACTACGCCAGATGAATCGGAATCGGGACGCCCGGAATCGGCTTCTCGGTGATCTCAATCGTGTTGCCGATCAAATGATGGAGACGATCGAGGAGTT
>JAFMNH010000145.1 GCA_017859335.1 Rhodothermales bacterium
CCATTCAGTGGAGCCGAGGAGACCGGGCTCTTCGGCGTCCCACGATCCATAAACGATGGTTCGGCGCGGCCGAACCCCCTGCTCAGCCAGCTTGCCGATGGCCTGCATTTCAGCCATCATGGCCACGGTACCGCTCGTGGGGTCGGTCGCGCCGAACACCCACGCATCCCGGTGATTCCCGCGCATGATCCACTCATCTGGAAACTCGGACCCCTCCATTTTGGCGATGACATTGTAGGCCGGCTTGATATCCCAGTTGAACTGCAGCTTGACCCGCACCGTGGCCGGTCCTGGGCCGATGTGATACGTAATGGGCAGTGCGCCGCGCCACGAAGCCGGCGCCACGGGGCCGCCGATGGCTTCCAGAAGCGGCAGGGCATCCGCGTACGAAATCGGCAGCACCGGAATCTTCATGAGTGTCGGCGCTTCCTCGCGGCTCAGCCGCTCGGTGTCTTCCTTCGCGCCCACGAACGGCGTCAGCGGATCGCCCGGAAACTGCGGCATGTCGGCCACGGACCCGCGCTGCGTGCCATACTCCATCTTGAACGGGCCTTCGGGGTAGACATCCCCCTGGAAATACCCGTCATCGCGCGGATCGGAGTACAGGATACAGGCGATGGCGCCGTGCTCGAAGGCCACCTTGGGCTTGATGCCGCGCCAGGAACCGCCGTAGCGGGCAATGACAATCTTGCCCTCGACCGAAATGCCGCGTTTGGCCAGCTCCTCGTAGTCCCGCGGAATGCCCTGGTTGACATAGACCAGTTCGCCCGTCACATCCCCATCAGCCGAATAGGCATTGAAGGGCGGCAGCATCTCCCCGCGCTTGGCACTTGAGGCATCGCCCTCGATGATGGGCTCCTCCAGCACGGCTGTGTACGACCCCGGGCTCAGGAGCTCCACGTGGCGCTCTTTCGGGGTTGGGAAAAGCACATGGAAGACCTCGATTTCGGCGTCAAATCCCCAGGATTCAGCCAGATCCCGCAGGATTTCGGCGTTTTCCTTTGCGCCGGGGCTGCCCACGTGCTGCGCCTTCGAGGTGAACTCGCGCATCCAGGCTTCCAAGTCGGAGGCGTCCAGGTACGTGTCGTAGGTTTGCTCGATGGCACGCTGCGCATCGGAGTCCTCGTTCGAGAAACCAATGAGCGCTTCCTGAGCGCGCGCGGTGGTCGCCAGGACGAGGAGGGCGATCAGAAGGGAGGCGAATCGGGACATAGGGTCAGAGGGGCTGGGACCTGGTGAATCGGGAATCCAACAGGCCGATGCGAGTGGAGACGATCCTCCAATGTACCCGCTCTTTCGTATTGCGTCAAAGCAGACCTTCATGTAACACGACTTGAAAAGAGGAAGACCGTTCAAGGAGCCCCTTTTCCGGTGTCACGGACCGCTTCAAATGTGACGTGCGCGAAGACCTGTACAACTCGTACAACTGTTTGCGGAAGATGAAAAAAATTGGACACCACCCGGATTGCGCACCGGGAATGAGCGCGGGTAAGGGTGGGTTGCTCGCCTGTACGGAATGGAATGTCTGTAAACCCCCAAAAAGCGTGCGGCGGCGGACCGAGGGTCCGCCGCCGCACGAAACGAGCCAAGAAACACCGCGGCTGTTATTCGGCGTCGCGCGCCGAAACCAGATTGAACTGCGCAGCTACGCGCGCCTCGAGCTCCAAGAGGTGCGCGCGGTCCATGCGCGTGGAGGCGTTTTCGAGCGCCGCATCGACGGCCGAGGCCACCTCGGTCAGCTCCAGACGTGCCAGGGCGCGGGCTTCGTCCGGCGCTGCCGGCACGAAGGGCGATGGCCGCAGATTGTTCATGATCCCACCCAGATGGTCCGCGTAGGCCAGCTGCAGGTTGCGCTGGAAGCGGTCCAGCCCGGTCAGATCTCCGTAGACGGCCTCGTCGATGGCTGCAAAGAGCTCGGAAGCCGTATAGGGATCGTCCTGCCGCAGGTCCGTGTTCAGGAGCACGTTCATGCGGGCGCGGTCGGTGAGCATGCCGAGCGCCATCATCTGCATGGAGAGGACCGATTCATAGACGGGCAGGTCGTAGCGCGCCACGCCGTATCCACTCATCCAATCGTCCGTCCGGCTCGGAACCGCTTTGTTGAGTAGCTCTTGGGAGATCGGCAGGTCAGACGTGTCCAGGGCCCGCTCCAAAATGAAGGCAACGGCGGCCCGCTGCTTTTCGCCTGGTACAGGGGTCAGCGGCATGGCGGCACCAGGGTCGCCTTTGTGATCGCGTTCGAAGTGCGATCCGCCGACCATTTTGGCTACCGTAATCAGCTGCCGGTGCCGCGTGAACATGAGCCCGTTCAAGGCGCTGCGGAGGCGGGCATAGGCCTGGTTATCACCTATCAGTCGCTCCTCGATGACCGGCGCAATCGTGCTTACGAGCGCGCGCTGTTCATCGGCGTAGGCCATCGGGTCGGATGAGAGGTCCCACGTGCTGGTCAGTGGGTCGATGCCGAAGCCATCACCGTCCGTGTTGTAGGCGTGCATCGGATTGGCTGCCTGGCGGGCAATGGCAGCGGCCGCATCGTCGTCTGGCGTGTACCCGTACGAAATAGCCCAGACGTCGTAGGCCCCGACCTCCATGTTCACGTAGTCGCCCTGATTGGCCCGGTCCGGGTTGATGTTTGACCCGGCGTAGTCCATGACCGAGAGGGTCAGGCCGTTTTCGGTGGTGTACGCGGAATCATGAAGCCGCTCGTAGTCAATCGAGCCCGAGCCGCGGAAGTTGTGGCGCAGGCCCAGCGTGTGACCGACCTCGTGGAAAACGAGATCACGCAGTGCGGGACCGTAGAATTCTTCCGGTACATCGCCGACGGGACTGATCAAGCCATCGGCCAGGAGCGTGGTGTGCATCAGACCCATTTCGAATTGCTTGCCCCAGGAGGCCATGCAGAGCTGATCCTGTTCGAAGGAGGACATGAGCGACATCCGGTTTTGCATGTCTTCCATCTTGCGAAGCATGCCGTTGGGCCCGGCCAGTTCGGCCCATTCGTTGCCCCACCCACGCATGAAGACGGCGGAGAGGAGGATGTCGGCGTTCAGGATTTCGCCCGTGCGCGGGTCGGTCTGTGAGGGACCGATGGCATAGCCCATCTGGTGGGCGGCGCTCCAGCGAACGGTAGAGTAGCGCATGTCCTCGGCGCTCCAGGTGGAGTCGTCCGGGGCCTCCTTGGCAATGATGGCGTTGGTAAAACCAGCCGCTTCGTAGGCCTTCTGCCACCCTTCAATGCCCTCTTTCACCCATTTGCGCAGCTCGTGCGGGACCGTGTGGTCAATGTAGTAGACGATGGGCTGTACGGGGTCGGACATCTCGGCGTCGGGATCCTGCTTCTCGAGTCGCCACCGGTTGACGTACTGCACCATCTGGTTGGCATCCGTCTGCCGGGAGAAATCCCGCTGCGCGTCGGTGAAGTAGCCTACCCGATCGTCTGCCATGCGGCGAGCCATGGGCACGTCGGGCAGGGCGAAAAATGAGTAGCGCAGGCCGACCGGAAGGGAGGCGTTGTCCGAGACGCCGGCCGAGGAGGTCAGCGGGCGTCCGTTGGGGCGATAGGTCAGCAGGGCATCGATTTCGATGTTCTTCGGGAAAGCCATGGCGGCTTCGACATAGGACGTACTCTTGTCGAATTGGACCGGCCTACCACCATAGTAGGGCTTGATGCGCTCGGAGAGCTGCATGTAGTCGGAGACGACGAAGGAGGTGAAGTCAATGAGCAGCGCCTTGGATGAATCGTGCTGGCTTTCGATCGAAAAGGCAGCGATGATGGAGTTACCCACGTTGTCATCGAGGGAGGCGCGCAGTGGCGAACCTTCTTCGGCCGTGAATCGGGTATTGATGTGTCTGAGGTAGACCTTGTCGCCCACGCGCTCGAAGCGGAGCATACGGGTGTCGTTGAGGGAGAGGCCATCGTGGATGTCAAAGACGCCCATGCCTTTCGAGAAATGGCTGATGAAGCCGAAGTCCATGCCCAGCTGCGCGGGCTGTAGTTCCAAGTAGAGGGTGAGGTCCCGCTTTGAGTGGAGGGTGAAAAAGCCGGTATCAGCTTTCGTGTCCTTGAGGACTTCTTTCCACTCCTTGAAGGGGGACTTTGGTTTGTCCGGGGTGGACGGCTTGGCCGGTTTGGCGGCCGCCGTCGAGCCGCGCTCGACGGCGGCCGCGCCCGGATCAGTAACGTTGACCGTCGTGCACGAGGTCAGGAGCACGGTCAGGGCCGTGAGGAGCAGGAGAGCGTATCGCATGATTCGATTGAAGGAGATGGATGGCCATCGAAAAGGTAGGATCGGGGAGAATACCACCCATTCGAAGAGTCTTCAAGGCGA
>JAFMNH010000146.1 GCA_017859335.1 Rhodothermales bacterium
CTCCGAGAACGCCATCCAGATTGAGTAGGGGTTCGCCCATCCCCATGAAAACCACATTGGTCACGCCCTTATCGTGGATGGCCAACGCGGATTGGTGCGCGCGTTGGACCTGTTCCGCGATTTCTCCTGATGTCAGGTTCTGTTGGAAGCCCATGAGACCTGTTGCGCAAAAGGAGCATCCCATGGCGCACCCTACCTGGCTGCTTACGCACACGGTCATGCGTGTCGGCTGCCCTGACTCGTCGAAGTCCGGAATCAGCACGGTTTCCACGTGCCTACCGGAGGCAAGAGCAAAAAGGAATTTGATCGTACCGTCCGCGGCTGTTTGCTGGCCCGCTAGCTCAAGGGTATTCATGACAGCTTCCGAAGCCATGCGCTGGCGCAGAGAAGCCGGCAGATTGGTCATGGTGCCGAGGTCCCGCTCGCCTTGCTTCCAGAGCCACCGCCATACCTGATCCGCACGAAAGGCCGAATCAGTACGTGTGACCCACTTTGTCAGGGCCGCCCGATCCAGGGAAAGAATATCGACGGGGGAATCCATGAACGATCGTGGTGGAAAGGTGTCGGCGTTACCCTCTCACCAATGGAGGTCAGATGACAAAGAGGAGGCGATCCAGAATGATGGCCATGAGCAGCAGGGGAATGTACATGACAGAGCCTTTCAGGACGGCGCGCGCATGCTGCACGGAGCGGGTGAGCCAGAATCGTCCAACATGGACCATGAACCAGCCACCCAGAAGCAGGGCACCTACCAGGTATGCCATGCCGGAGAGACCCAGGCTGACAGGCAGCACGGAAAAGACAATCATCAGCACGGAGAAGACGATCATCTGCAACGCGGTACGGGTACCCTGCTCATCACCCGATGGAAGCATGAGAAAGGGACTTTCGCCGTAGTCTTTGCGGTACATCCAGGCCAGCGCAAAAAAGTGCGGCATCTGCCAGCAAAGCAGGACACCGAATAGGGCCCATCCGCCCGCACCAACGTCACCTGAGGCGGCCGTCCATCCACCCAGAATCGGGAGCGCGCCAGGAATAGTACCCACGAGCGTGTTCCACGTGCTTTTCCTTTTCAGTGGGGTGTATACCCATATGTAGAGGGCCACGGTCATGGCGGCCATGACACCCGTGAGCGGATTGGTCAAGGGGCACAGGATGCCCACGCCGGCCGCTATCAGGCCCACGGCGAACCACGTAGCGTGGGACACATCAATGCGCCCCGATGGAAGGGGTCGATTGGCTGTGCGCTTCATGCGAGCATCCAGTTCAACCTCCAATACCTGGTTCAGGGCGCACCCCCCGGCAGAGGTCAATGGGATGCCTATCATGGCCCAGAAGAGTGTCCACCCGTCCACACCACCCGTAGAGGCCATAACGAATCCGGCCAGGGAAGAAATGGTCACCAGGAAGGTGATTTCAGGCTTGGTGAGCGTCAGCCAATCCTTCCACGTGGCGGGTGCCGCGGGCGTAGCGATGGATCGTGTCCGGGAAAGATTCATGCGGTGGTTTCTACCGGGAGTGAACCGACGCGGGCCGTGAGTACGGCTGTCACGACAGTGGAAGCAAAAAGGAGGGCCCCGACGACCATGTGGGCGGAGTTGGTAATGACCTGCACGTTGCTGGGCTGTGTGCGGCCTGTTTCATCGAGCAGTACAAAATAAGCGAAGAGACCGAGAGCCACCTGCAGGGTCAGGATGGCGATGATGCTGGTCGACAGGGTCCCGAGCAACCCGCCGTTGGGCGTGATGCCTCGGACCTTTGAAATGAACACCGCCAGGGTTGCTGTGGCCACGAAGGCCCATCCCAGATGCAGCGCCACAAGCACGGTGTCGATCCCGGTCCCGGGATGCCGAAGCAGGGCGCCGAAGACGATCTGGATGTAGACCGCCAAGGGGGCCATCCACAGGAGGTGCCGCGCCGCCATCTTCTTGGACTGGGGAGTTGAGCGGGCCCACGTCTCTGTCTGGAAGAGTGCCATCGAGGCCAGAAGTGCAAAGAAAAGCTGCGCGACGCACGCGTGGACGACAGCCAGATCCAACGAAACCCAGATCACGCGCAGTCCCCCAAGCAGTCCCTGCAGTGTTACGAGGAAAAGCGCCCCGAACCCGAGTCGCCGCATCCATCGCCTGGGCTCTACACGCCAGGTCCACACGGCCAGAATCAGGGTCATCAGACCCACTAACGCTCCCATGAGGCGATGACCGTGCTCGGCAAGTACCGGCGTAATGGTCCACCATCCTGGCCATGGATTGAAAGGGTCATACGAATCGAAGGAGGTCGGCCAATCCGGCACCGCCATACCGGCATCGATGGAGGTCACGAACGCTCCCCACGACAACAGGCCGATGGCCACAGCAAAGGTGGCCAGCGTAAAGCGTCGGAGATGGCGATTGGGTCCGCTCACAAGGGCATCGGGTGTGTGACAGGAGTTCCAGCGGGGAAAGACAACGCCGCTGTGGATCTCAAGTTGTCCCCCCGGCGTGGCAATCCTGTAAAGAGACGTTGAATAGGAGGGCTAAACCAGATGGATTCCGGTAGAGCTCGTTACAGACCGCTGGAACCCGTATCTTCCGAAAAGGTACCTCGCATCGCTCCCGTCCAGGCGGGAGCGTAATGCCTCCGAGAGGCGGCAAAACGCTTCCTGAACCCTTTTCTGACCGCACCTTCCATGAAGGCCAAGCCCTCTCGCATGACCCGCCTGTGCTCCGCTCTCCTCCTGGGGAGCGTGTTGCTTGGTGTGTTGGCTCCGGGCGCTGTTGCCTTCTCCCGAACAGATATCCAACAGGTAGCAGGAAAGGAGGGTCTGTCCTCTGATGTCCAGGACTTCCTCAATGGCGTGTTGGAGGATGCCATGCTGCGGGCAGCGAATGTTGCGCCTGCTTCGTCCTCCGGTGCAGAACACCTGCGATCTCCATCGGATCACAGTCCGTTCGTGGTCGTCCCTCCGGGCGTGATGGAGTCCGTCAGAAGCGGCCTCGCGCCGGCCGTCCATGCGACCCTGCTCCCACCGGGAGAGGCCTCTGCTGCAGGTTTCGGTGAGCTCAGTCCGCGCGCCCCGTAGGACACCTCCCAATTTTTCGCCTTTTCCCTGTGCACGACCTTGCGCCCGGCCGGTCCGGTTTGAGCCAAGCGTCCTGCGCCGTGTCGTCGTGTGACCAAGCGGCGGCCTTTCCCTTTCTGACCCTATCTCATAGACCATCATGCAAGGAAACGGATTCAAGATTTTCCTGACGGTATTCTTTCTGGTTTTGTCCGGTTACTACCTGTACCCGTCAGCCCAGAAGTACTTCCTCAACCAGGAGATGGAAGCCATGACCGCAGACGAGCGGCAGGCTTTCGAAAACGACAACGTTGTGCGCATTCGCACGATTGACGAGAAAGCATTGAACCTCGGGCTGGACCTTCTGGGCGGCATGCACGTGGCCCTGGAAGTCCGCGTGGACGCCCTGGTGCGCGAGTTGGCAACCGATGTGGACGAAGCCTTTCAGGAAGTGATGGAGACGGCTGTCGCCCAATCTCTTCAGTCCACGGACGGCGACTTCATACAGGTATTCGTAGATGCGTTCGAAGCCCGCGATCCTGATGCCCGGCTTTCGCGCTATTTCCGGAATGAAGCGGCGGGAATCACCCGCCGTTCGACGAATGCCGAGGTTGCGGCCTACCTGCAGACGGAAGCAGGAGAAGCGGTCTCCCGGGCTATGTCCATCATCCGGGACCGCGTGGACCGCTACGGCGTCACGGAGCCTTCAATCCAGCAGCAGGGTAGCCGCCGCATTATCGTCGAGCTTCCCGGCATTGATGATCCCGAGCGTATCCGCGGATTGCTCCGGGGTACTGCTCGCCTTGAGTTCCGGCTCATGGTGGACCCGGGTGAGAATGTGAGAGCGTTGCAGCGCTTGATTGATTTCTACGAGGAGGAAATGGACTCGACCGCGGTCATGGACGCGGATACCACGTTCGACGTCAACGAATTGCTTGCTGGCGATGACGCAGGATCTGGCAACCAGCTACTCGATGTCATGCAGCCCACTGGACAGGGTGTCGAACTCGGTATCGTGGCGGAGGAAGACACGGCAGCTGTCAACCAGTTGCTCTCCGCCCCTGCCGTGCAGGACCTGATCCCACGCGGTATCAAGTACATGTACACGTCTGCACCCATCGGGACCACGGCGGATGGACTGGAACTGTACCGGCTCCTCGGTGTGCGCACGGACATCGAGCTGACCGGCGACGTTATCACGGACGCGCGCGTGGACTTCGAGCAGCTGACCAACGTGCCTGAAGTCAGCATGACAATGAACTCGGAGGGTGCTCGCACGTGG
>JAFMNH010000049.1 GCA_017859335.1 Rhodothermales bacterium
GCTCCTGAGCGCCTCTTCCACCCCGATCCGGTCGTAGTCGAATCCGAGCGCCGATGCCGATGCCGCCAGCCGGTCCAGATGTCTGGGCAGCCAGGCAATCTGACCGTCGCTCCCGGCGCGCATCGTCTCAATCAGTTGCAGTGGACCACGCTCGGGCGCATCAGAGAAGAAACGCGTTTTCAGAAGCGTTTCCCGCCATTCCTCGTCCGGATCGGAATCCCAAACAATGCCACCGCCGGCGCCGAGCGTCAGGTCCGTCCCGCGAAGAACCGCCGTGCGGATGGCCACCGAGAAGACGGACCGCCGCTCGGCGCCGACCCCGGAGACATACCCGATAGCTCCGCAATACACACCCCTGGGACCGGTTTCCAGCTCCGCGATACGCTGCATCGCCCGCAATTTCGGCGCACCTGTAATCGATCCGCACGGAAACAAGGCCCGGACCAGATCGGCGAAATCCGTTCCCTCACGCAGCGTTGCCTGGATTCGGGAGGTCATCTGATGGACACTCGGCAGCGCCTGTATATGGAATCGATCGGGTACCACGACGCTTCCCGGTTCACTGACCACGGAGAGATCATTGCGAAGCAGGTCCACAATCATCAGGTTCTCGGCCCTGTTTTTTTCATCATTGCCGAGCCAATCGCGAAGATCACGGTCCTGTTGTGGCGTACCGCCGCGAGGCGCTGTCCCCTTCATGGGCTCGGCCTCAATGTGAAGACCCGACTGCTGGAAAAACAATTCCGGAGAAAGGCTCAGGACAGAGGCCTCATCCACCTGCAAAAATCCCCCGAGACCAACGGGCTGCCGCTGCCTCAGCGTGCGGTACAAGCGGACCGGGTCGCCCGGGAAAGAGCCCGTAAATCGCGTCGTGTGGTTTATCTGGTAGACGTCGCCTTCCCGGATGAGACCGCGGATGTCCCCTACGCGCTGCTTGAACCGTGCTGCATCCTCGGCCGGAAACAGATGGGGTAGTGACACCGGCTCCACGCCGGCCGCCCACGCCTCCATGACCCCGGCCTCAAGAACCTGCCGATCCCGGAACACACCGAACCAGGCCAGGGGCACGGCTCCGGGCAGGGACCTATCCAATGTAGAGGCTGAAAATCGCTGCGGCCAGAACGCGTAGCCGGCCTCGTAAGCCAGAAAACCGGCCACGTGATATCCTTCGCGACAGGCAGCCTCCACACCGGAGAGCACGTCCACAACCTGATCCAACGATCGGGCCACGAGCTCTGACACAGGATCGTGGAAGAGCAGTGAGACAGACCCGGAAGACCCTCCTGCGCCGTCGAGCAGCACGGTTCCGGGCCGCCCAAGTACCCGATCGATCAGCGTCACCCCGTCGTCGGAAGTGATAAGGCCGGTCGAACTCATGCTATCAATATTCGTCACCGAGGGCAAACACCGGTTTGCGTTTCATCCACTGACCTCGCGTAAAGTCCGGGAAGGCCTGCGGTGCACTGCCGGCTGCGATGGAAGCCTCCGACAGCGGGGTAATCGCACTCCAAGCGGCTGCGTCGTAGGCGTCCAGTGGTGTATCCACTCCCCGTTTGATGGACTCAACGAAGGCGTGATCGACAAAGAAATCCATACCACCATGACCAGAGCCGGTAGCGGCACTCTCGTACTTCTTCCAGAGCGGATGGTCGTACTGCGCCAACATCTCGGCCGCAGGTGTCCACTGGTGCTGAGGTGTGATGCCTTCGATCATGAGCGAGCGATTGACATCCATCCAGATCCCCTTTTCCCCCTGCACCCGGAAACCCAGCGAGTAGGGTCTGGGCAGGTTCGTGTCATGGCTTACTATGATGGACTCCCCGTTCTGGGTACGAATAACGGTCGTGATGACATCGCCCAGCTTGAACTCCACGTCTGCGTTGGGATGATCGTCACCCGCTTGATCCACGATATAATTGTGCAGACCACGCGCCTTCGATGCGGTGGAGGTAAGGGAAACAAACCGGTTGCCACGATTGATGTCGGTATAGACCGCTACCGGTCCGATACCGTGGGTTGGATACAGATCCCCGTTACGATGGACCGAGTGATGGGTACGCCACTTGGCCTCGGAGAACGCCTTGTCGCCAAATTCCACGCCACCGCCATATGCCTGTTTACCATCGTTGAACTTTACGGCCCTCAGATCGTGCTGGTACCCGCACTCGAGGTGGATCATTTCGCCGAAGAGTCCTTGACGCACCATGTTCAGGACGGCCAACACGTCCCGGCGGTAGTTCACGTTCTCGAGAATCATGCACGGCTTACCCGTTTCTTCGTAGGTGTTGACCAGGTCCCAACACTCCTCCAGGGTGTTGGCCGCTGATACCTCCACGCCCGCATATTTACCAGCCTTCATGGCCGCAACGGCCATACGTGTGTGCCAAAGCCAGGGCGTGGCAATGAACACGCCGTCAATATCATCCCGTTCGAGCATCTCCTCGAACACATGCTCACTGCCCGTATACTCGGCTGCTGCCGGACGGCCAAAGTCCTGAATCATCTTGCGAGCCGCGGCAAGGGCCTCGGGATCCGTATCACAAATGGCGGTAACCTGGCAGTCCTCCCGGCGAAGGATGATGTTCAGGTGATTTCGCCCTCGCAATCCCGTACCGATGAAGCCGATACGCGCCGTGCGATCATCCTTGCCGCTGAGTATGGCTGCTGCTTTCGATTCAACGTTGCGCGCCAACGCTTCTCCTTTACCGACTGTCGCTCCGACGCCGGCCAGTGCTCCGGCTCTGAGGAAGTTGCGCCTTTTCATGTTCATACGCTCCGTTCTGGTGATCAGGATGCCCGTGGGCACAGCCCGAAAGGTAGGTCAGGAGAGACCCATTGTCACGTTTCGGGGGCGGCTATGTTTGAACACGAAGTACTGGGTATTCCTGACAGATTGACTACATTGGCGCCTCCCCGATCCGATCAGTATCTCGCCTGCCTTCCCCCATGCACCTCTCTTCCCTGGACTGGCTCATCATGGGCGGCTTTTTTGTCGTCTCCCTCGTTATCGGTCTCTCAGTCTCCCGCCGATCCGGAACCAGCTTCCGCTCCTTTTTTCTGGCCGGGCAGTCCATGCCATGGTGGTTCCTGGGGATTTCGATGGTCGCCACCACATTTTCCACGGACACCCCCAACCTGGTCACGGATATCGTGCGCGGTAACGGCGTGGATGGCAACTGGACCTGGTGGGCCTTCCTGCTCACAGGTATGCTGACCGTCTTCCTGTACGCGCGCCTGTGGCGGCGCTCGGGTGTCCTGACCGATGTCGAGTTCTATGAAATACGCTACTCGGGACCGGTAGCGGCTTTCCTGCGGGGTTTTCGGGCGGTTTATCTCGGGATCGTCTTCAACATCATCATCATGGCCTCGGTCACGCTGGCCGCCATCAAGATTGGAAGTGTAATGATGGGTTGGAGCCCACTCCAGACCGTTGTCATTGCGGCCACCATCACGATGGTTTATTCGGCACTGGGAGGTCTTCGGGGAGTCGTCCTGACCGACATGATCCAGTTTGCCATGGCCATGATCGGTAGCGTCTGGGCGACCGTCCACGTCCTGAATCTGCCGGAGGTAGGGGGACTGAGCGCCATGCTGTCGCACGAGAATGTGCGTCCTGCCCTCAATTTTCTCCCGTCCTTTGCTGAGGGATCACTCGAGGACCTGGTGCCGGTGTTCCTGATTCCGATCGCCCTTCAATGGTGGGCTGCCTACTACCCGGGAGCGGAACCCGGCGGCGGTGGCTACCTGGCCCAGCGCATGCTGTCGGCGCGTACGGAGCGGGAAGCGGCCAGCGCCACGCTCCTGTTCAACGTCCTGCACTACGCCATTCGCCCCTGGCCCTGGGTGCTCGTGGCCCTCGCCTCGCTCGTCGTCTTCCCGGACCTGGCATCCATTGCAGAGCGCTTTCCCCATGTACCGGAGCAGGTCGTCCGTAACGACCTGGCCTACCCGGCCATGCTGACCTACCTGCCGGCGGGTCTGCTCGGCTTGGTAGTCACCTCACTGGCAGCGGCCTACATGTCCACCATGTCCTCGCAGGTAAACTGGGGATCATCCATCGTGGTCAACGACCTCTATCATCGATTCATGAATCCGGAGGCCACCGAAGCCGAGCAAGTCTGGGTCGGACGTGTCGCAACCGTAATTCTCATGGTTGTTGCCTGTACGCTGGCACTCTTCCTGGAAAACGCGCTGCAGGTCTTCAATATCATCCTCCAGATTGGAGCAGGCACGGGTCTGATTTTCATCCTGCGCTGGTTCTGGTGGCGAATCAATGCCGAAGCTGAATTGACCGCCATGATCGTCTCCTTTGCCATTGCCCTGCTATTCACCTTTACCGGGGGCATGGGCCTGGAAGGTTGGGAGCAATTGCTGGTGGGTGTCGTCGTAACGACGATGGCCTGGGTTGGAGCGGCTTATGTCTTCCCCTCGACGGACGAGGACACCCTGCAGCGGTTCTACCGGACCATCCGCCCGGGTGGCCGAGGATGGACCCACATTGCCCATGCCGTGGGCGCCGACGCCTCAGAGGATGGCTCGGACTTCCCGATGGCCATCGTTGGCATGGTTCTGGGCGCTGGTATGATCTATGGAGCGCTCTTTGCCACGGGGTACACTCTATACGGGCAGTATGGACCGGCGCTCCTTGTTGGTGGGCTGGCCTTTGCCTGTACGATCGGGCTTACCAAAATCTGGCCACGCATCCGCTTTGACTGAGTAGCGGATCCTCTGACGCCGTACGGTGTCCAGGCGCAGAGCCGTGCTTCATGAAGCGCTTGGCATCCCGTGTAGGATGCCCCCCTCACTCGTCCAAGCAGGGACGCCCGGCTCTTCGTCCAATAGGACCATGGCCTGGGCCAGGTCGGGGTAATCCTCGTTGTAGGCGCGCCTCCATTCGGTCTTGAACTCTTCCCGTCGCCCACGCTCCACGAGGGCCCATACCGCCCCCCCGAAACCGGCTCCAAAACTACTGGCCGCCAACGCCCCCGACGTCAACGCACCTCGTACCAGCGCCTCGGTTTCAGGAATCTGGTTGTGAAGCCATTCGGCCGCCATCTGCTGGGAACGGGCCGTCGCCTGACCGAACGCCGTCCAGTCCTCATCCCGCAGGGCGCGCACGGCTCGGGGAAGAACATCGTCGATTTCGCGTTCGAACTGTTGGAACCGGTCCCACAGGTCGTCATCCGGAACCGCCCAGCGCAGACTTTCCAGATCGAAGTGCGGTGCCGCCATCATGGCGCCCAGATGCGGGTAGTATTCATCCACATCCTGCGAGTAGAGACGGGCCACTTCGGAGGCACGCCAGCTGGCCCGGTTGTAGGCCGCACGCGCATCGCCCGTCTTGCGCGCCTTGACCCCGCTTCCGGCGACGACCAACGCCACGGATTCGGGCAGGTCAACCCGCTCATGGCAATGAATCGGATGGTATCCGAACAGGCTCGCCATGCCTTCCCTCGAACAGAGGATGGCGGTATGATCCTGACTACCACCGCGCGTGCCCACCCCCTCATCGCCACCGAGGGTCCTCCAATCCGCACCCGACTCCACGGCACCTGCAAAACCGGCCAGATCCTCGACACTCTCGAACGGCAGCTGAGTGTACCCCCCTTCGGCCAGAAGAGCCAACAGGACGGTCACAACGAGCACGCTCGAGGAGCTCATGCCCGAGGCCGAGGGAAGGTCCGAATGCATCAGGATACGAACGCCGTTCGCCGGTTCCCCGAAGTGCCGGATCACCCTGTTGAGCACGGTTACTGGGTAACGTGCCCAGGAGATCTGCGCCGTCGGCATCTCGAAAGGCAGCACAACCTCCTCACCGCGGGCCACATCCACGATGACGAGTGAACGATCCTCGTGCCGATGAGAGATGGCTGCCATACCGTGTATCGAGGCACACGTCAGGCTCTCTCCGCCCGCATAGTCGGTGTGTTTTCCCAGCAGCTCGATACGACCCGGGACCCACATGGCACGGACGTCCCGGGTGCCTGCCTGACGTACGAGCAGGTCCAGGCGATTTGAAAGGAAGGCTGGGGCTGTTGGAAACACGGGCGTAGGGGTGTGTTCAGGAAAAGCGACGGAGCCTCTACGATTCCGCTCGATCGTGGATCCGGGGCCAGGCGGTGTGGAGCCTCGTCTGGCGCCCGTCTGGATCCCCTGCCATGCCTGTCTGCGAGCGCCCGGGTGCAGGGTAGCAGCTGTCGATCGAAAAGGGTACACGTGAGGGGTCTTTATCGGATCTTTTCTTGCCCATCGCTAGACCGATGTCTAACTTGCGCGCCGACTGTTTCGAGGTGTTCCGCATCCTTCTGCCGAAGGTCGGGCATCGGACCTTTGTCCCCATCCGGGACACACTGCCCCACTCCAATCCCATGACCGCCTCCATTCTGTTTTTCGTGCTGGCGATTGTTGCCATTGCCGCCGCACTCGGAATGCTCATCTCCCGGAACCCGGTCAACAGCGCCCTCTGGCTCATCCTGAACCTGTTCTGCGTAGCCGGCCTTTACCTGACCGTCAACGCCGAGTTCATTGCCGTCATACAGGTTCTCGTGTACGCCGGGGCCATCATGGTACTCTTCCTTTTCGTCATCATGCTCCTGAACCTGGCAGCCCTGCCGGACCTCAAGCGTATCGAGTGGCGACGGATCATTGCCTTCATGCTGGGCATGGGCTTGTTGGCCATGCTGATGTTTGTGGTTGCAAGCTCCCTGGACATGCTGCCCGATCCCGTATCCCTGGAGACGGCTGCCTCCACGGGCTCCGCTTCGGAGCTGGCCAAAGTGTTGTTCACACGGTATGCCATGCCCCTTGAGATCATCGGGATCTTGCTGCTGGCAGCCACGATCGGAGCCGTTGTCATTGCCAAACGCAAACCGGTCTGACAGGTCGCCTTCTCTTTCTTGTCCTCCCCCTGAGACCCCATGGAAATTACCCTCAACTGGTATCTGACCCTGAGCGCCCTGCTGTTTACGATGGGCGTGCTCGGTTTCCTTTTCCGCCGCAATGCCATTGTCATGCTGATGTGTGTGGAATTGATGCTTAACTCGGTCAACATTTCCCTCGTGGCGCTCAGCCAAGCGATGGGGGATACAGCGGGGCAGGTCCTCGTGTTTTTCGTCATGTCGGTTGCCGCTGCGGAGGCCGCTGTTGGCCTGGCGCTGGTCATTGCCATCTTCCGCAACAAGCTGACCATCGACGTCACGCAGATCAACCTGTTCAAGTACTAGCCACACCGGAAGGCGCCGGTGCAGGCGTCTTCCATTGAACCCCTGCCCGATGCAGCCTGAATTGCTGATCAAACTTGTCATCCTCCTGCCGCTTGTCGGCGCTGCCGTAAACGGCTTGGGGGGACTGTTCGTACCGGCGCTCCGTAAACAGGAAGGCCTCGTGGGGATGCTCGGCACTGCCATGGTGCTGATCCCCTTCCTGATCACCGTATCGCTATTCGTTGGATACGAGGGCGAAGCCATCATCTCGCACGCCTTCGCTTGGATGGAGGCCGGCGATCTGTCGGTTGACTTTGCCTACCGGCTTGATGAGCTCTCCCTGCTGATGACCATGATCATCACGGGCGTGGGCAGCCTCATCCATGTGTATTCGATGGGCTACATGCATGGAGATGATGGTTTCTGGCGCTTTTTCGCCTACCTGAACCTGTTCATCTTCGCCATGCTGAACCTGGTGCTCGGGGATAACCTCGTGGTCCTGTTCCTGGGCTGGGAAGGTGTCGGGCTGTGCTCCTACCTCTTGATCGGTTTCTGGTACACCGACCGCAACAACAGCAAGGCGGCGAATAAGGCCTTCATCATGAACCGGGTCGGGGACTTTGCCTTCCTCCTGGCCATGTTCATCATTTTCCGGGAGATCGGCGGACTGGACTTCAATACGATCCTGACCCAGGGACCAAGCATGGACAGTGGCATGACAACAGCTGCCGTTCTGCTGCTCTTCATCGGGGCTACCGGTAAAAGCGCCCAGATTCCACTTTTCACGTGGCTGCCAGATGCGATGGCGGGCCCCACGCCCGTCTCAGCGCTCATCCACGCAGCCACCATGGTCACCTCGGGCCTCTACCTGCTGGCCCGTCTCTCCCCGATTGTCTTGGCCGCGCCCGGTGTCATGACGGTCATAGCCATCGTGGGCGCCATCACTGCATTGGTGGCTGCAACGATTGCCATCACGCAGAACGACATCAAGAAAGTTCTGGCCTATTCCACGGTTTCGCAGCTGGGCTTCATGTTCATGGCGGCGGGTGTCGGGGCCTTTTTCGTGGCCATTTTCCATGTGATGACGCATGCCTTCTTCAAGGGCTGTCTCTTTCTGGGCTCGGGCTCGGTCATCCATGGCATGCACGAAGTCGAACACGAACTGGAGCATGACGGGCATGGACATGATGGACCATCGGACACCGCCTTTGATCCGCAGGACATGCGCACCATGGGCGGCTTGAAACAGTTCATGCCAGCCACGCGCATGACGTTCCTGATTTCAACCCTGGCCATTGCCGGTATTCCGCTGCTCTCCGGCTTCTTCTCCAAGGACGAGATCCTGTTCAAAGCCTTCCTGTTCGGATACAACGGGTATGCCGCAGGCTGGATTGTGTACGGCATCGGTCTCATCACGGCGCTGCTCACAGCCATCTACATGACGCGTGCCTACGTGCTGACCTTCGAGGGTGAACCACGCTGGCCGCGCGCCGACACCATTACGCCGCACGAATCCCCATGGCAGATGACGCTGCCCCTGTGGGTGCTGGCCGGTCTGTCCATCGTCGGAGGATACCTGGGACTGCCCGCAGTCATTGCCCACGGCGAACTGAACTGGATCCATCACTGGCTCTCCGATGGTGGTCCCGTGGCCGAGTTGGTCAAGCCCGAACACGTGTCGCTGACCGTCGAGTGGATCCTTATCGGGGTCGGTTCCCTGGTTGCCATCCTTGGCGTCTGGCTGGGCTGGACATGGTATGGGCGAAAAGGCCTCGAGCAGGATGACATCCTTGCTGAGCGTTTTGGTGGTCTCTACAAACTCTGGCAAGGCAAGTACTTCTTCGACGAGGCCTACAACAAGACGATCGTGCGCCCGCTCATCGGTGGTTCGTATCACGGTCTGGCCCCCTTCGACAAGTACGTGATTGACGGTCTCGTCAACTTCGCCGGGTTCTTCACCCGAGGTCTGAGCTTCACATTGCGTTATCTGCAGACCGGTCTGGTCCATTCGTACGCCGCAGCCATCGTCTTCGGCGTTGTCCTTCTCATCTGGTTGATGCTGTTCTGATTGGAGCCCCGGGCCCTGGCGGGCTCCCATCCCTTGATCCACCATGAATATTCCGTACCTCACATCGATCGTCATCTTCCTGCCCCTCCTGGGGGCAGCCTTGACGATGCTCTCGCGCAGCGAATCGGCCATCAAGTGGTCGGCCCTCGGTGTGACCTCATTGACGTTCCTGCTCTCCATCGGTCTCTATCTGGGATTCGATCCGGCCGTATCCACGGCATCGGCACCACAGCTGGCTGACGTGTCCAGCAGCTGGTTTCCGGAGATGTTCGACGTCAAGTATTTCGTCGGCATTGACGGGCTGAACATCCTGCTGATCATGCTTACCACGCTGCTGGGCCCCATCGTGGTGCTCTCCTCGTGGACCTACATCGGCAAGGCGCACAAGCCGTACTACACTCTACTACTGGTTCTGCAGACCGGTGTCACGGGTGTCTTTGCAGCCCACGACATCTTCCTCTTCTACATTTTCTTCGAGCTGACCCTCATACCGATGTACTTCATCATCGGCATCTGGGGTGGTGAGAACCGGGTGTATGCAGCCGTCAAGTTCGTGCTCTACACGCTGGTAGGATCACTGCTCATGCTCGTGGCGCTCATTTACTTGGGGTACGCTGCCGGCGATGCGGTCAACGGCGGCGTATTCACAACAGACTGGTACAAGCTCGTCAGCTTCAACATGCCGCTCGAGATGCAGGGCTGGCTGTTCCTGCTGTTTGCATTGGCCTTCGCCATCAAGGTGCCACTGTTCCCGCTGCACACGTGGCTGCCCGATGCCCACGTGCAGGCGCCCACGGGCGGCTCCGTCATCCTGGCAGGCGTTCTGCTGAAAATGGGTACCTACGGCCTCGTCAAGTTTTGCCTGCCCTTCTTCCCGAATGCGGCACAGGAATACGCCATGCTGTTTGCCGTCCTGGCAGTGATCGGCATCATCTACGGCGCCCTGGTCTCCCGTGCCCAGAGCGATGCCAAGAAGCTCGTGGCCTACTCGTCGGTGTCCCACCTCGGTTTCGTTGTCCTGGGCATTTTTGCCTTCACAACGGAGGCCTTGCAAGGTGCCATGATCCAGATGATCAACCACGGTATCTCGACCGGCGCCCTCTTCCTGATCCTCGGAATGCTCTACGAGCGCCGTCATACCCGAGAAATGTCCGATTTCGGTGGTCTGGCCTCCTCAGTGCCCGTACTGACCTTCTTCATGATCCTCTCGGTGCTGGCCTCTGCCGGCCTTCCGGGGTTGAACGGGTTCGTGGGCGAATTCCTGATCCTGATCGGCTCGTTCAAAAGTACCGTTCTGGACAGCCCACTACTGGTTGCCCTGGCCACTACGGGGGTCATCCTGGCCGCCGTATACCTCTTATATATGGTCTATCAGACGTTCTGGGGCGCACTGGAAAATGAGGAAAATGCGAACATGAAGGATCTGAACAGCCGCGAGTTGGGCCTGCTGATTCCTCTGGCAGCCCTCATGATCATTCTCGGGTTTGCACCAGCGCCTTTCCTGGCCAAGAGCGAGCCTGCTGTACAGGATCTGCTGCAGACTATCGAAACCAAGCGCATCGCAGCCGAGGAGATGGCGTCCATGTCGGAGGGCATGGCCCGCTGGACACTCGAGGCGAATGACGTGGCTTCGGCCCTTACCCCGAACGACTGACCCCGCTCCGATCCCGTCATGGTACAGGCGTCCTTTTCACATGACCTCGGCAGTAGTGCCCTTCGCTGGAAGGTACTACTGCTTAGCCTGATCCTCTCGATGGGATCACTGCATGCAACGGATGCTCGAGCGCAGGAGAGCCATGCTGACACGGAGCAGACGGCTCACGTTGATGAGGAGCTGGGTACCCATGCGGACCCAGCCCATCAGGACGCGGGAGACCATGCGGCCCCCGAACACGCAGAAGACGCGCACGCCGATGATCATGGCCCGATGCCGCCGGTGTGGCTTGTGCTCCCCTTCGCCCTCATCCTGCTCATGATTGCCACGGGACCGCTCTTTTTTGCGCATCACTGGCACCATCACTATCCGAAATACGCGGTCGGTCTGGGCGTCTTCGTGGCGGCCTATTACATCTTCGTCATGGACTCCATCATTCCGATGGAGCATGCCATAGCCGAGTACATTTCCTTCATTGCGCTGGTTGCTTCGCTGTTCATTGCCGCATCAGGCATTTTCGTCAGCATCAACGCCAAGGGTACGCCCAGGAACAACGTTATTCTGCTCTTCCTTGCGTCGGTCATCGCGAACTTCATCGCCACGACGGGATCTGCCATGCTGTTCATCCGCTCCTACATGCGGCTGAATACCGGCCGGTTGAAGGCCTACCACATCGTCTTCTTCATTTTCCTGGTGGCAAATGTTGGCGGCGCCCTGACCCCCATCGGGGATCCTCCCCTCTTCCTCGGCTTCCTTCGCGGCGTCCCCTTCTTTTGGACGCTGGCGCACGTATGGTACATCTGGCTGCCCGCCACAGCCATGATCCTGCTCATCTTCTACGTCATCGATTCGCGCAACAAGGACGAGAGTCCCGAGCCGACGCCGGGCGAGAAGACTGTCTCCCTCACAGGCGTGAAGAGTTTCGTTTGGGTGGCCATCATCATCGGTTCCGTGTTCATTGATCCGACCGTGTTTGACTGGGTACCGAACCTGAACGAGATGTGGCACGTGCCTTTCGGGATCCGAGAGGTCATCATGCTGACGGTGGCCTTCCTGGCCTATGTGACGGCCGACAAGGAGTCGATGGAAAAGAACGAATTCAACTTCGAGCCCATCCGGGAAGTCGGATGGCTGTTCCTCGGCATCTTCGCCACCATGCAGCCTGCCCTCCAACTCATCTCGAACTTCGCTTCCGAAAACGCCGACTCGCTCTCCGTCGGCACGTTCTACTGGGGCACGGGTGTCCTGTCGGGCATACTGGACAACGCACCCACGTATCTGAATTTCGTCGCGGCAGCCATGGGCAAGTTCGGTATGGACGTGAACAGTCCCGAAGCGGTAGCAACCTTTGCGAACGGATTGGAATCCGCCATCTTCCTGCAGGCCATTTCGGTGGCTGCCGTGTTCTTTGGAGCCATGTCCTACATCGGTAACGCACCGAACTTCATGGTCAAAGCCATCGCTGAGGCCAATGGTGTCGAGACGCCTTCCTTCATGGCCTATATCGTCAAGTACTCGATCCCGATTCTGCTGCCCGTTTACGCCGTCATTTACATCATCTTCTACAGCGGCTGGGTGATGTAGTCATGAGTACCCTCAGCAGAGCACCCTTGAATGAAGCAGCCCTGGAATCCGCGCTCGCATCGCTGGATGGTTGGTCCTTCGATGAGGACGCCATCCATCGTACGTTCGTGTTTTCCAGTTTTCGGGAAGCCATGAGCTTCTTGACCCGCATCGCTTTTGAAGCCGAGGACATGGACCATCACCCAGCGCTCTACAACGTCTACAACCGGGTCCGCGTGTCGCTCAACACGCACGATGCCGGCAACAAGGTGACAGAGCTGGATACCGAACTGGCCCGTCGCATCAATCATCTTTCCTGGATCTGACTGAACACATGGACCTTTCTCAAGCCTATTCCATGATGTGGACCGACCTGGGTGCCACACTCTCCTTGGTCGTGGTGGCCCTTGCCGGGCTGATCCTGGTTGTCTTCGATGCATTCAAGCCGCGTCATGCGGCAACGCCGTGGATTGCCGGGCTGGCCTTGACCATCGGTTTCGTCATTGAAATGATGCATATCGGCTCTCCCGAGGGGTTGGCCTGGTATGACATGGTTCGTACGGGCGGCTCAGCTGCCTTTGTCAACGCACTGGTGCTGGGCAGTGGCGCCTTGTCCGTGGTGCTTTGCGTGCCGTACCTCGAGCGCATCAAGCATAACATCGGTGAAGTCTATGCCATGATCCTGTTTGCCACCGTTGGCATGTTGGTGCTGGGATCGGCCAACAACCTGATTACCGTGTTCGTGGGCCTGGAGACGATGTCCATCTGTCTCTATATCCTGACGGGGTTTGTCCGCTCGGAATCCGGGTCAACAGAAAGCGCGCTCAAGTACTTCTTACTGGGCGCCTTTTCGACCGGCTTTTTCCTCTACGGCATCACATTGATCTACGGCGCCACGGGCTCCATGGAGTTCGGGGCCATACGGGCTGCAGCAGACGCCTCGGCCGGCTTCATGTTCTGGGGGGGCGTCTCCCTCCTGCTGGTGGGCTTCCTTTTCAAGGTCAGCGCAGCACCGTTCCACATGTGGACACCGGATGTGTATCAGGGTGCGCCGACAACCCTGACCGGCTACATGTCCACGGCCTCCAAAGCCGCTGCCTTTGCGGCGCTTGTGGTCGTACTCTGGAAGGCGCTGCCAGCCGAGCGTTGGGCCGATGTCATGGCCGTATTTGCGGTCATAACAATGATCCTCGGTAATGTGATTGCGCTATCGCAGCAGAACATCAAGCGTATGCTGGCCTACTCCTCCATTGCCCATGCGGGGTATGTGCTTGTGGGCCTGGCCGCCGGGACACAGGCTGGCTACTCTGGCGCCCTGTTCTACCTGATGGTCTACACGATCATGAATATTGGCGCGTTCGGCGTTCTTGCACTCCTGGAATGGGATGGCAAGGAAGGCAGTGAGCAGACGCTGGAGTCACTGGCAGGGATTGGCTATCGCAAGCCGTTTCTGGCCTGGTCCATGGCCGTTTTCATGTTCAGCCTGTCGGGCTTCCCGCCGCTGGCTGGCTTCCTCGGGAAATGGGCGGTCTTTGCACCAGCCGTGGAGGCCGATCTGGTCTGGCTGGCCATCATTGGTGTCCTGACGAGTGCTGTTTCCGCCTACTATTACCTGCGCGTACTGGTGGTCTTCTTCATGAAGAGCGCCGATGATGCTTCGCCTGCCGCGTCCATGACTTTCGACGTACCCCGCTCTTCGGCCTTCGTCATTGCTGCATGCGTCGTGCTCCTGCTGCTCTTCGGTGTAACGACGTTTGCCTTGGATGTCACACAAGGTTTCTTCGGACCCGCATCGATGGCCACCTTGCCGTAATGGGTCCATCCCGTTCCTGTTCACAGACACAGCTGACCTACTGATTCATGGCACATACGCTTCCAGATCTTCCCTACGCCCACGACGCGCTCGAGCCCAACATTGACGCACGCACCATGGAAATCCACCATGGCAAGCACCATGCGGGATACGTTGCCAAATTGAACGCTGCCCTTGAAGGTCATGACGACCTGGCAAGCAAACCGGTCGAAGAACTCCTGCGTGGCTTTGACGCCCTTCCGGAATCCGTCAAAGGTGGTGTGCGCAACAATGGCGGCGGTCATGCCAACCACAGCCTCTTCTGGACCGTCATGTCGCCCAACGGTGGGGGTGCGCCAACCGGAGATCTGGCTGCTGCAATCGACCATACCTTCGGATCATTCGACGCGTTCAAAAGTGAGTTTTCCGCTGCTGCCGGTACGCGTTTCGGCTCCGGCTGGGCGTGGCTTGTTGTCAAGGGCGATGGCTCCCTGGCGGTCTATTCGACAGCCAACCAGGACAGCCCCCTGATGCAGGGTGACACGCCCATCCTGGGTCTTGACGTGTGGGAGCATGCCTACTACCTGCACTATCAGAACCGCCGTCCCGATTACGTCTCCCACTTCTGGAACGTCATCAGCTGGGATGCCGTCGCGGCCAACTACGCGGCAGCGAAGTAGCAGAACCATTGCATTCCGGATGAGGCACTGTCCCATCTGAGCAAACGGCGGGGCGCATGGGAATCCATGCGCCCCGCCGTTCCTGTTTCGTACCTTCGTCACGCCCAACCGACCAGAACCGACTCCCGAACTCATGCTTCCCCCTCTCCACATTCCGGATACGGTCCGGTTTCGAGCCACTCAGCTGGCCGATGCCCTGAGGACCGACTGGAGGGGAATCCTCTCCGATGAGGAAATGGATCGTAGGCGGGCTATGAACAACGAGGAGCGCCGTAAGAGTTTTACGGCAGGGCGCGTTGTACTCCGGAGCTTGCTGGCCGACGAACTGGGCTTGGCCCCGTCGCACGTGCCGTTGATCGTCCAAGAAAGCGGTCGCCTGGCGTGTGAGGATCATGACCTGCATCTCTCCCTTGCTCACTCCGGCCAACTGGCCATAGCCGCGATCAGCCATCACAACATCGGTTGCGATCTGGAGGTCATCCGTCACAAGCCCTCCTCCCTCCTGGATTACATTCTGGCTGACGAGGAGCGGGAGCACGTACATGGTCTACCCTTGGATACCGATCAATCCCTTTTCCTCTGCTGGACGGTCAAGGAGTCGGTACTAAAGGCGACGGGCACCGGGCTGCGCCGCTCTCCGCGATCCGTGCGAGCACGCTTTGACCTGAACCGCTCCTTGGCCCACGTCCAAGATTCCGTCGATGCGGAATGGGAGGTTCATTTCGCCCTTTCCAGCCGGTATGCGGCCGCCCTGGCCGTCCAGCCCGGGTAGATTCCATGTGCGCTGTTCTTGCACTCCCGTCCGTTGCCTGACAGGATACTTAACGCTGTTATTTTTGCTTTCCATGATGTACCCTGCCCACTGCAAACGGCTATCCTTCCCGACCTGCTCTCAAGCGGTCTCCAGCCTGTTCATCTGACCCGTCTGTTGATGCCCACCGTCCAACCACGTACCTCCGTGACATCCCCGACCACTGAAACACAGTCCGCTTGGCACACTCCTGTGTATCCCATCCGCTTCGTTACCGCAGCCAGCTTGTTTGATGGTCATGATGCTGCCATCCACATCATGCGGCGGGTACTGCAGTCGGCCGGTGCCGAGGTCATCCACCTCGGGCATAACCGCTCCGTGGGCGACATCGTGGACACGGCCATCCAGGAGGATGTCCAGGGTATTGCCATCTCCTCATACCAAGGAGGGCACATGGAGTACTTCACCTACATGATTGACCTGCTCAGGAAACGGGGAGCACAGCACATTCGTGTCTATGGCGGTGGAGGTGGTGTGATCGTGCCTGAGGAAATCGAGGCATTGCATGCCTATGGGGTAGCGCGCATCTTCTCGCCAGAGGACGGCCTGAAGCTGGGTCTGCGCGGAATGATAGATCTGATGATGCGGGAATGCGATTTCGATGTCGCCGATCTCGATCTGCCGAGCAGCGCTGAGAACGTGCAACTGGTGGCACGCAGTATCAGTCGGGTCGAGACGGGGCGCGCAGCAGACGAGAGCCCGTCGAATAATGATGCCAGCATTCCAGTCATCGGCATCACGGGAACCGGCGGTGCAGGCAAGTCCACACTGACGGACGAATTGGTCCGGCGCTTCGTCACGGACTTTCACGATCTGGACATTGCCGTCCTGTCGGTGGATCCCACCCGGCGATCGACCGGCGGCGCCCTGCTTGGTGACAGGATCCGGATGAACAGCATCTATGACGAAGCCGGGAAGCGGGTCTACATGCGATCCCTGGCCACACGGCAAGCACACCGTGCTACAAGCCAGGCACTGCGCAATGCCATTCAGGTGTGCAAGGCCGCAGGATACGATCTCATCATCCTGGAAACTGCGGGTATTGGCCAGAGCGACACCGAGGTTGTCGACATGACCGACATCACCCTCTACGTGATGACGCAGGAGTTCGGTGCGCCCACGCAGCTTGAGAAAATTGGCATGCTGGACGCGGCCGATTTCGTGGCCCTCAACAAATTCGAAAAGCGGGGCAGCGAAGATGCCCTTCGGGATGTGCGCAAGACCATGCAGCGCAACCGAGGCGCCTTCGACACGGCGCCCGAGCTTATGCCCGTCTACCCGACCATGGCATCGCACTTCAACGACCAGGGTGTTTCCAATCTGTACCGGGCCTTGCTCGAAGCGCTGAACACCCGATTCGCATTTAGCCGGACCTCCTCGACGTACGCACCCCAACCCGTCGCCGATTTCAAATCGGATGGCCAAGCGCTCATTCCACCCAAACGGCAGCGCTACCTGGGGGATATTGCGGACGCTTGTCGGGATTACCGCAGCCACGCCGAAGAACAGGTCCGCTTTGCCCGCAAGTGGGGCGAGGCCGCCGGAGCCCTTCGACAGGTAGCCGAGTGGGATCCCCACGACCGCGAACACCTGGAGGATCGCCTCACGAAAATGGCCGCCCGCTGGTGGGACAGGTTGGATCATCGCTCCCGGATCATCCTTGAAGGCTGGGACGACCTGGCCGCGCAGTATCGCTCTGACGAGTTCACCTACGCGGTCCGCGGACGTGACTTCACCGTGCCGCTGTACACCGAGTCTCTTGCCGGCCTGAAGATCCCCAAGATTGCCCTGCCGCGAACGGAAGATCCCGGCGAGCGCCTTCGCTATGCGCTCCTGGAGAACCTTCCCGGCTTCTTTCCCTACACGGCGGGCGTCTTTCCGTTCAAGCGCACCGGCGAGGATCCGACGCGCATGTTTGCGGGCGAAGGCAGCCCCGAACGAACGAATCGCCGCTTCCATCTTGTTTCCGATGGGATGCCCGGGAAGCGGCTGTCCACCGCCTTCGACTCGGTGACCCTCTACGGCTTCGACCCCCACGAGCGGCCGGACATCTACGGCAAGGTGGGTAATGCCGGCGTGTCCATCTGCACGCTCGACGATATGAAAAAGCTGTATTCCGGCTTTGACCTGTGCGATCCGTCCACCTCGGTCTCCATGACCATCAATGGGCCCGCGCCGATGCTGCTGGCCATGTTCCTGAACACGGCCGTCGATCAACAAATCGAGAAACACTTCCGCTCCGAGGGGACGTGGGACGATGTTGCGGCGAACATCCAGGCCAAACTGGGCCCGGATACGCCGATTTACTCACCGACCGGACCCATGGGACCGGAAGGGGATCTTCCCAAGACCCACGACGGCATGGGGCTGGGCCTGCTCGGCACGTACGGAGCCCAGCTTGTGGAATGGGGACTGCTCGATCACAGCACGTACCGCTCGATCCGGGAAGCCACGCTCAAGACCGTGCGCGGCACGGTCCAGGCCGACATCTTGAAGGAAGATCAGGCCCAGAACACCTGTATCTTCTCGACCGAGTTCGCCCTGCGTATGATGGGCGATGTGCAGCAGTACTTCATCGACCACGGTGTGCGCAATTTCTATTCGGTGTCCATCTCCGGATACCACATTGCCGAGGCCGGAGCCAACCCGATCAGCCAGCTGGCCTTCACGCTCTCCAACGGATTCACATTCGTCGAGTACTACTTGGCCCGGGGCATGCACATCGATGATTTCGCTCCCAACCTGTCCTTCTTCTTCTCGAACGGCATGGATCCGGAATACTCGGTCATCGGCCGGGTGGCGCGACGCATCTGGTCCGTGGCCATGAAAAACCGCTATGGTGGCAACGAGCGGAGCCAGAAGCTCAAGTACCACATCCAGACCTCGGGCCGCAGCCTGCACGCGCAGGAAATCCAGTTCAACGATATCCGGACCACGTTGCAGGCGCTCATGGCCATCTATGATAACTGCAACTCCCTGCACACCAATGCCTACGACGAGGCCATCACGACGCCAACCGAGGAAAGCGTGCGCCGGGCCATTGCCATTCAGCTGATCATCAACCGCGAACTCGGGCTGGCTACAAACGAAAACCCGCTGCAGGGCGCTTACATCATCGACGAGCTGACCGACCTGGTCGAGGAAGCCGTCTTGATGGAATTCGAGCGCCTCAACGACCGCGGCGGGGTGCTCGGCGCCATGGAGACCATGTACCAGCGCTCCAAGATCCAGGAGGAAAGCCTGTATTACGAAGGCAAGAAGCACACGGGCGAACTCCCTGTGATCGGGGTCAACACGTTCCGGAGTGAATCCGAGGAGGCCGGCGAGCAGGCGCCCGTAGCTCTCATGCGCTCAACCACCGAGGAAAAAGATCGCCAGATAGCCAATCTACGTGCCTTCCAGGGCCGTAATCCAGACAAGGGTGCCGCAGCAATGGCCCATCTGCAAGAGGTCGCCCGCAGCGGAGAGAACACGTTCGATGCCCTGATGGACGCCGTCCCGGTCTGCTCGCTGGGTCAGATTACCCATGCTCTTTTCGAGGTAGGCGGTCAGTACCGACGCAACATGTAGCCTCCCGGAGCATGCGCTTTTGCCGGAGTGTCACCTTTCGGTCCAAGTCACGTACTGAATCGCAACAATCACCACACCCTGTGTGCTGCCATGCGAATACTCATCACCCTGTTCATCTCTGGCGTACTGTTCGTCAGCTTATCCGGCTGCGATGAGGCGCGAGAGCCCCTGGAAGAGAGGAGAACCGTCGAAGAGGAAGTCGAGCGGACCATT
>JAFMNH010000147.1 GCA_017859335.1 Rhodothermales bacterium
AAAAGCCGGTCATTCCTGTGGCTTCCATATATCTATCCCACCTGCTCAGGCGGGACTGCTCAGCCGGATCATCCAGGGAGCCGAAGACCCAACTCTGCGCCGCGCTGACCGATGGGTCGATGACTCCAACGACCATCCATGCCAGAATGATAGTCGTAATGAATGTGTTATGTCCTCGATGCTCCAATGTCATGCTGCCACTACATATCGATCAGCCAGCAAATGGATGGGTGCCTCCATGAAAAGAGGCATGTATGACAAGGGTGCTGCGTCCAGATGACAGCGGATTACCCTGCAAGGTATCCGCACCGACCGCAGATGAACCAACCTAGGATGAAAAAGATGAAGAAACGAGTGCCGAGGCGCTTGTGCATGGCACCCGTTGCGGTGCGGCTCGTATCTCCTTTTCAGAATATCACGAACCTTGCCTCTGATGCCCATGGAAGCACTGCCCCTGTTTCCCCTTGAAATCGTACTCTACCCCGACGAAGTCCTTCCCCTTCACATCTTTGAAGACCGGTATCGGGAGATGATTGCGAGGGCCGAACGGACCGACACGCCGTTTGGTGTCGTGCTGCAGACCGAGGGCACGTTAAGGGAGATGGGATGCATGGCGAAGGTCTCGAAAATCACAGAGACCTTCGAGGATGGGTCCTACAACATCATTGCCACGGGACAAGAGCGTTTCCGTATTACCAGGACCCATCACACCCATGCGTGGCTGTCTGCGGATGTGGAGCCGGTTCTCGATCGGGCCCAGGGTGCTGAGCCCATGTTGATAGAGCGCTTGATTGCCCAGCATATCAAGCTGCTGGAGCTGGCGGGTCGCACCCCATCACCATCCATGTACGAAGACCGTGAGCGGTTATCCTTTTTTGTGGCTCATAATGCAGGGTTGACGCTCGAGCAAAAACAGGATGTACTCGAGATCCGCTCGGAATCCATGCGGGTCGAATATTTGATTGCCCATCTCAAGCGGTTCATTCCCGCCGTTGAACAGGCGGAGCATGTTCGGCAGAAAGTCCGTTCAAACGGTCATTTCAAGGATTATCCCCCGGAGATCGGACCCTCCACATAGGTGGAATCGGCACGATAATTGAAGTTGACCTCGTACTTCTTCAGCACTCTGTCACGATCCCATGATCCGAACCACCGCTGTTCGTCTGGGCATACCTGTCTCGAGCCTCATTCGCCGTGTCCTCACGTCCACCGCCCTCGTGCTGCTGGTGGGTGTTACCTTGCTGGTCTCCCGGGAAATGACCCTCGGTCAGACAAGCGCCTTGCAGGAATACGAGACAACGCTACGGACCATTTTTGAGCTGTCATCGACGGATGCCGATATCAGCGACGGCCTGGTTGCCCTGTCCAGGGAACGGGGCTATGAACGCATCTGGGTGCTGAATGCAACGGGTGAAGTACGCGCGTCGAGTCGACCACGGGAGATCGGCACCCGTCTGGAGGACGCCTGGTGGAATCAGATGCGCTCCGAGTCACCCGATATGCAGCGTGAAACCGTCATTTTTGGCACGCAGGAGCTGGACCTTTTCTTCGTGAGCGCCAGGGACACCGGTGTCCGCGTAGCCATTGTAGCCCAGGATGCCATGGCGGCCGGCAGTCTTCCTGCACGCGCAGGTATGTACGTGTTTGCTGCATTCCTGCTGTGGCTTGGACTTGCCGCCCTCTTCGCCAGGGGCCTTCACGAAAGTATTGGAAAGCCGACTCGCGCCCTCGATGAAAAGCTGCTGGGGCTGCTGCGCGGCAACGGCGTATCGGACACGCAGTGGGACCGCCTGCAGGCCGAAATCGGTGAGCGGCTGGGTGGCCACGCGGCGTGCGTTCTGGATCTGGCTCGGAGCGTCGATTACGAGCGGCTGACGCATCAGGCTGCGACGGTGCGCTTTGACACGTTGTTCAATACGCTACCGATACCTGCATTCGTGCTGGATCACGACAGGCGTATTGTAGAAGTGAACGAAGCGATGGCAACTGCAGCAACAGGCACTCCCGAGCAGCTGCTCGGCAAGCACCTTTCTGTGTTGGGCACCTGGCTTCCGGTGGAGACCCTGTCGCGTTGGTTGGACACGAGCGGGTCGACACCCGTTGGCCTACGCCGCGTGCCGTGTGCATTTGACGCTGCGTTGGAAGGCTCGCCCAACGCTGAAGTGTCCCCGTCCATCCTGTATCTAACCCTTGCCTCCATCGTCTCCGGAGGCCGTCCGGGCCATATCGTCTTGATAGAAGGATGGGGCGATTCGTCTTTGGATAACATGCCGGAGGCAGCTACCCTGGTGGAGAAGGCAGTACGAGAGGCTGTGACGGAAGGCAATCCACAAGAGGTAGCGTCCGTGGATAACGCGCACGCAGCATCGCCTCCGGTGGACAGGATACCATCGCTCATTTCATCGGCCTTCTCGGACGTGGATAACAGTAGCGCGGAAACACGTTCCCGGGGTGATGGCCGGCCCCGTGCAGGTTCGGTGTGGCGCTACGCAGGCAGTGGATTGTCCCTGAGACCTTCCGCGTAGCCCTTGGATAGTCTGCCTGGCCCCGGGTCTTTCAACGCGGCTCGGAGTCTTCCTTGCGGCCCGGCAAGCGGGCGGTGCTGAACCGTCCCTGATGGGGAACCCTGCATGCGGTGGAGCCATTCATGAAATCCGGTCCGTCATGGGCTCTCAAGCATGCCTCGCCGGACAGTATACGCGGTTTCATTCAGGGCTTTCCCGCATGACAGACCAACTTTCCACGCAGGATCTGGCCGGACAGCTGGATGCCATACGGGTTCAGATCTCCCGTATCCAGCATGATCTGAACAATCCGCTGGCAGTCATATCAGGAAATGTCGAGTTGATTAAGGCGCTGTCGGACGCCTTGGGTGTCTCCCCTGACGTGGAGGCTCCTTTGAGGGACGTGGGCACGGCCGTGGAGCAGCTCGAGGGCCACGTGGATCGGCTGTTGGCTGTCCGTGGACTGCTCGCGGAGCTGACAGCGCAGCTGCAGGACGCCGGTTGATGGTCATGCCCCGTGCCGCAATCGTGATCGATAATACGCCTGGGAATCTGATGGGAGCTTACCAACCAGCCCGCTGCACATCCGCTCCGCTCCGCGGCTTGGGGCGTCAGTTCGCATGCAGGTCGTGGTTTTTAAGCGTCGTGCTCCTCATTTCCATGGCACGTGCCGGAGTAGCGGGGGCACAGGTCCACGTGACCGAGTCCAACAAGACGGCCGATGGCGCCCGGGTAACCTTCCAGTTCGACTGGGCCGATCCCCTTTCGACGTTTGTTGACTCCTCGGGAGTGACTTCCTGGTCCCATCCTGTGCTGGCGGCTGTCTCGGGAGGCCTGTTGTCCGTTTCGTATCCCCTCGAACTACCCACCAAGGATCTCCCCCTGCTCCAATCGGTGTCCCGGGAATACGATGATCATGAGGTGGATATAGCGCTCGACGACGCAGATCCATGGGTGGACCAACCGGCCGTGTGGGCATCAGGTTTGGGTACCTCGCGCAAGCGCCACGTGGTCAACCTCGTCACGATGCCCTACCGTCTGAATCCGGCTTCGGGCAGGATGGAGCGTCTCCGAACGGTCGTAGTGGATGTCTCCTTCACGGGCGCTGGCGTACCGATGGCGCCTGCGGCGCGGCCAGCGCGCAAGCGGGTTGCTGAGAGTGTGCTGGCCGAGGGATCCCTGTACCGGATTTCGATTGCAGAGGATGGTGTCTATCGCGTTGACCGCGCCCTCCTGACCACGTTGGGTCTGGATCCCGACACCATCGACCCGGATCAGGTTCACCTGTTTTCGAATGGTGGGCGGCCGCTGCCTGCCCTGGTGGGCGCAGACAGGATTGACGATCTGAGGGAGGTGCCAGCCATGCGAAGCGGCGGGGGAGACGGGCGGTTCGACTCCGGGGATCAGGTGCTCTTTTATGCCCGAGGGCCAAGTGGCTGGATGTGGAATGGATCGGGTTTTGAGCACTTCGTGCACCCTTTCTCGACCGACAATGCCGTCTTTCTGAAGATCGGATCGGGTGCGGGCTCTTCCCTGACCATAGCGGCGGATGGCAGCACAGGCTCGGCTGTGCAGTACGCCTCTACCCGCGGGCGCTTCGTGGTTGATCTCGAAGAGTCGCTCTGGTCGCGCGAGCACGGAAGTGGCCATGACTGGGTGAGCAACCGCATCCGACCGGGTGCGGACCGGGTCATCTATTCCGAGTTGGCATTACCGGGTCTCATGGCCGGCACGGTACTTTACGAGGCTCGGGTGGCCATTGCATCG
>JAFMNH010000148.1 GCA_017859335.1 Rhodothermales bacterium
AAGGGGCTACTTCTCCTAGGATACGATCGAACGGTATGAGGCCCTCGGCCATGAAACCACCTTTCGGGGTAGTCAGGGACGTGCGATGGGTATCTATATTGACTACCAGAACGGCCTCCTGCAAGGAGCGGCAGACTCGCGCAGCTACAAAGGCCGGGCCGTGGGGTACTGAGAGGACAGGTAGTGTGGATTCTGTCACTGCTGCCCACCCCGGAATGGGTCAACCCGCTAGGTTCCGCTGCGCAGTTGTGAGCGAAGTGTCTTGATGTCCCCGGGCTCCCCGATGACGGTTACCCGATCGCCGTCATGGAACCGCGTGGAGCCTCGCGGAAACTCGACCTCACCATCTCGCTGTACCAGCGCAACAAGGCACGATCCGGGCAGACCGAGGTCCATGACGCGACTCGAGCGCCATGAGGCTGCTTCCTTATCAGATACATTGACTGTCAGCGAACGATCGTTGCGCAGCATGACCTCCTTGAGCTCCTGCTCATCGGCCGCCTGTACCCAATCCTGCTGAAAACTGTCTTCATCCACACGTCCTGCAATCTGTGCAAGAATCCGCAGGTGCTGCCCCGGATTGGATTCAGGACTGACAAGGAAGAAGAGCGTCTTGACCTTTTTGTCCTCCTCGACCACGTCCGTCAGCGGATCATCTCCCGGGACATGTACCGGATAGCTGGAGCGAACCAAAACCAACTCAGGCTGCTCGAGCATTTCTGTCCTGAAATGGGGTAAGGCCACACCGCGAGTCACGGGCGTTGCGCCAACGCGGGTACCAGCCATGATACGCTCGACAATGTCCATCTCGGACGTTGGAAGCCGACGTGCCAGTAGAGCTGCTACGTCCTCTACGACCTCACTGAAATCCTTCGGCTGCTCCATGTCGAGCACAAAGGATCGGGCAATGATCTGTTCATATGGATCTTCACCCCGTAAGCCTTTCTCTTTCAGGATACCCCTGAACTCGACGTCGAGGCCCTCAAAGCGCCGTTGTCCCAGGCGGCTGAACCAGTGATAGATGGCGCCGTCCCGACGAACGTTGTCTTTTGCATACCATTGGTACCACGTCACACAGACAATGATTACGCCCAGGGTGAACAGGATGGCCATCCACCCCATGTACGCGATCAAGGCGCCACTCGTGATCATCCCAAACAATTGCACCCATGGATACCAAGGCGAACGGTACCCGGGATCATAGGACTGTATGCGACTCTCCCGCATCACGATGACAGCCAGATTCAGGAAGATGAAAATGAGTAGCTGGAAGGCCGAGGCCAACTTGGCAATCCCCTCGGCATCGAGAACCAGTATGAACAGGATCATGATGCCGCCCGAGACCACAATGGACGGGAATGGCGTGTTGTACCGACCCAATGTGGCAAACCAAGCAGGAAGAAGGCGATCCCTGGCCATGGCCAGCGGGTATCGGGATGCCGACATGAGACCCGCATTGCCTGTTGAGGCAAACGCGGCAAGCGCAGCAATAACGATCAGCATGAGGCCCCATCGACCCGGCAGCCAGGAAAAGAACTGATCAGCAGCTGTGGCCACCGGAGTCAAGTCGGCGCTCAGGTCACCAAACTCCAGTACAGAGACCATGATGAACACACCGGCAACATATATGAACGTCGTGATGCCGAGAGAGAGCATCATTCCCAATGGTATGTTGCGATCGGGATTCTTGACCTCCTCCGCTATACTTGCCACCTTCGTAAGACCTGCGTAGGAGACGAAAACAAAGCCGACCGTGCTCAGAAGACCGTCCAGTCCAAAACGGAGAAACGGCGTTTGTCTCTCCAGCGTCAAGGAAGCAGGCTGACCCCAACCAACGTACATGAGCCCCTGAATCGTAAAAAAGGCCAGTACCACCAGGAGAATCGACACCAGTATGCGCTGAAGGGTCGTTGTTTCCTTTGCTCCGACGATATTGATGACCACGAATACAAGGGTCAAGGCAATGGCAACCGCCTTGATGGGCAGGTCAACGAAAAAAGCAGCATAGGCACCGATTCCAATCAGGGCGAAGGCGGTTTTGAGCGTCAGGGCAAAGTAAGTCCCCAATCCGCCGATCGTACCAGCCAATGGCCCAAGACTCCGATCCAGGAAATAGTAGGCCCCTCCGGCACGCGGCAGAGCGGTAGCCAGCTCGCCCGCCGAAAACATGGCCGGCAGGATTAAAACACCCGCAATCAGGTAGGCCAGGGCGACCGATGGTCCGGCCTGGGCGGCAGCCAAACCTGGCAACAAGAAAAACCCGGAGCTGAACATGGCTCCCGTACTGACCGCGAAAACGTCGAACAGCCCGAGTTCCTTTTTCAGGCGCCGGTGGGAAGATGGAGTGGCCATCGGCGTCGTGCGAAATAGTGAGTGGATGCACCTCTCCCGTTGAGAAGGGAGACAAAGGAATGATTGCCTACCCGGATGCTGCCCCATTGTTCTGCGCAGAACCCCGGTTGACCCCAGATCCTGCTGCTTTCAGCGGGCTACCTGAACGGGACGGACGGCCGATGCACCACGGTGTTCTATGCGAACGATATAGGTACCCGCGGCGACCAAGGCTGGAACGTCCAGCTCCCAATCGTGCTGCCCACTCTGCAGGACACCGAGATCCTTGGAAACCACGGTCCGGCCGAGCAAATCAACGAGGGAGACGGACACGGGGCCGGGCTCATGCAAGGTCAACACAACATGGGCCCTGGAGCGAAGCGGATTCGGATAGACACTGTCGAGGGACACCTTCTCGGGCAAGGCGACCGCTTTTTCGGTTCCTGTGGAAAGGCTGCTGTTGAAGAGGTTCAACACCGGGTAAGCCCCATTGAAAAGTTGGTCGACATGCCCCTGCCCCATCTGGAACCAATCCCGCAGCAGACTTCCGTATACCGAGCGGAAATCAATATCTGCAATCAGGTTGCGCGCGGGATCGAGGCGTGTCAGATCAGGTGCGCTCCCCAGTAGACCGCCGGACAATGCATTCCCGAAGACGAACATGGGCGCCGAGGTACCATGGTCCGTTCCACTGGAGCCATTCTGATATACGCGCCTACCAAACTCCGAGAACGTCACACCGCATACGGTTTCCAGCAAACCGTCCGACTCCATGTCCCGAACAAAGGCCGCAATGGAGGCCCCCAATCGGCTCATGAGTGTTCCATGGGTTCCAGCCTGGTACGCATGGGTATCGAATCCACCCATGCTGACATGATAGATGCGCGCGCCCAGGCCGCCGCGAATGAGCCTCGCAACTGTTGCCAGATCACGACCGAGACCACTGCCTCCACTATACGAGGTCAGATTACTACCGTTGTCATAGGCATTCTTGATGGCTTTCGCATACACGAACGCATCATTCGATACCCGTCTGACAAAGGAAATCTCCCTGCCCTGAAGACTGTCCGGCACGTCCTGCTCGTCGAAGAGCTGACCCGAGCTCGCAAGGCGGTTGAGCAGGGATTCGTTCGGAAACGTGACACCCAGTGACTGACCAGACCCTGCAAAAAGTAACGGGGTCGATGCGCCGATCTGTAGGGCGATGGGGTGATCGGGAGGATCGTCGGCATACGTGGGATACTCCTGCTCGAGAAACCGTCCGGACCATCCTGTATTCTCCAATTCCGAGGCATCCCTTCCCGAGAGCCATACGTCCGTCGAAGTGAAGTGGGACAGTTCCGGCGAGGCATAGCCGACGTTCTGCACGATCTGCAGCAGACCATCCTCGAACAGGGGATGAAGCCGCGCAAGCGAAGGATGCAGGCCCAGTTCAGGTGTGAGCTGGATTGCATTTCGTATGCCGATGTTGGGACGCGCGTTGTGGTACACGTCATTTCCGATGGGCACGACGGTATTCAACCCGTCGTTCCCTCCCGAGAGTTGAATGACCACGAGGATCCGGTCGGATCCCGAGGCGGCTAGTGCTCCGAGAAGGGGATCCGTCATTGCCGCCCGCACCGGCTGCCCGTTCAAGCCGAGCGTGACTCCTGCACCGGACATGACCATTCCGCGCAGGAACTGCCGACGGGACCATGACTGATGCGCCTTACTGTGCAGCGCTCCGTCTTCCAGTTTGGATCCGTGATGCGTGCACATATCAGCTCAGTTGGTATTCGGGGAATTTGGAAAGCGCCACGATGTAATTGCGCACCATGATCCAAGCGGTCTGCCCCGATGGGTCCCACTCATACCATGGAACGGATCCGAGAAACAGTTTGACAAGATTGATCCGCTGGGGG
>JAFMNH010000149.1 GCA_017859335.1 Rhodothermales bacterium
AACCGGCGAACGTCGGATTCTTGGGATCGCGGATATCAATCATGTGCAGTCCACCCCCGCACGTGATGCCGCCCATGCGCGAGGCCACCGAATAGGCGTACCCCGTCTCCTCATTGATGACAATGTTGTGGGCGCTTGCAATCTGATCGTACATGACGTCCGCCTCGAACTCGACCGGCGCACCGGGCACATCCAGGAGTCGTGACAGGTCGAACACCTGCATGCCATGCTGGCCTGCTCCGTCGGCCACGATATAGGCGTGGTCCATGTAAACCTTGATATCCCGCCAAACGGAATTATCGGCGCCCTCGGTTTTGGCCAGGTTGCCCAGATAGACGGGGTTGTAGGGATCGGTGACCTCCACGAATGCCGTCCCATCGGTTCGGCCAACCAAGGCAAAGTCACGCCCGGAGGCCGCGTCCGTCCAGCCCCAGATATCATTCATGCGCGTGCCGCGCACACCACCAATGTCGCGCAGGCTCAGGAAGGACTGCACGTCCACATCCTGACACCGGAAACCGGCGGCGTCGCCATCCTCGCATTCCACCATTTCGCCCACAAAAGAATCCATGGCGCCTTTATCATGGAAGAGCACGGCAGACTGCACCATGCCCGCCTCCGTCTGGTCGTAGACAAACACGCCCCCTTCGCCGTTATCATACCCGGGAGCCCCGACGGCCATGAAATCCGTGCCCGTCGCAAAGGAGGCCCCGAACGACGTCCGAATCTGCAGCCCCTCCACGGCCACAGCACCCAGGGGCGCAAAGGCGCGCATCATATTGCTGGGATCGTAGGCGTGCACGGCCCCATTGCGTGCGTTGGCTCCAGGAGCGCCCACCCACACATTATGGTCCGGATCATGCGCGAAGGCCGATCCAAAGCCTTCATTTCCAGACGCTGTGGAAGGCGCCATGCGAAGGGTGAACTCAAAGGCGTCGGCGTCTTCATCGTAGTGGTACACGCCTACCGCACCCGTGCGCGACTCATAGCCCGGTGCTCCCACCATGGCATGGCCGTGGTGAAGGTAGAGCGCCGATCCGAAGAGCTGATTCGGCGCCGACGCGGGCATGGACAGCTGTTGATGCTCCGCCCACATGGGGGAATCTGACTGCTCACGGAAGAGGACAGCGCTGCCCGCTCCCTCATTGGCCGTCGGCGCGGATACCAGTAGCCACTCGCCGTCGAGCGCTACCTGCACGCCCGCCATCTGCATTTCAATGTCCGCGCTCCGAACGTGACCCGTCATGGGCCATGACCCATCCTCCTGGCGCGTGTAGACGTGAGCGATGCCTGCTTTTTCGCCTCCCGATGCCGCCACGACAACGCGTGCCCCATCGGTGGCTACGGCAGCGCCGAACGCTTCTCCCGAGCCCGTGAGCCGCGCCAGCTGACGCCATGCGCCGTCGCTGCCACGCTCAAATACGTAGGCGGCCTGCTCTACGGGTGCTCCGATGACCAGCAGGTTCTCGTGGGAGGCCATCGACCGCCCGAATCCATCTTCGGCTCCCGAAGTGGGCTCCGCCCGAAGCATTCCGGATTCGGCCCATAGGCCGTCCCCGTCGCGCTCGAACATGAAGACCATACCGGGTTCAACCCGGTTACCGGCTTCCCCGACGAAAAGTTGATGGCCGGCGGCGGCTACAACAGCGCCCTGCCCCTGCCCAAGCGAAGGCAAGGCAAGAAGAGCCAGCAGAATGAGGTTGAAAACGGATCGCATGGTGATGACGGTGTTGGTGGGTGATGCCAAAGCTGCCGCCAATGTATCAACAGGCGTTTGATTGCGCCAGTCCGCCTGCCGCAGGATACGAGGGGGTGCTCGTTGCGCGGTGGGGGTCGGAGTGCTCTTTGTACGTATTACCGTATCGTCATACTGTAATGTGGCCTGAGGTGCTGCGCTCGATGATGCGGTTGTGGTAATACTGTACTTGTGTCAACCGGACACCCACCCCCCCAAGACCTGATTCCTGCTTACGGCCCCGTCATCTCCAGGTACGAGTTGCTGTCGGGCCACGAGCCCACGGCTGAGCAACCCGCCCCTACTGATTCGAATAGGTGAACGAGCGACCGAGACGCACAGCTTCCTCTTTATCCACGACGGCAATCGGCGCAATGGCCTCCGTTTCATGCTCTGCCATGAAGCGCTCCCCACCCCCGCCGGATATGTTCAATAGTATCGTGTCATCACGGTGCACTTCGCCGCGGTAGATGGCCTGCTTGAGCGATGCCAGGGCTACGGCGCCGGCCGAGAAGGGATCGATGCCTTCGGTCCGCTTGAATAGATCAAACGCTTCGGCTGCATCATCATAATCCACGGCATACGTGGCGCCGTTCGACTCCACGAGCATATCGAATAGCCCGCCGCGCACGGAATAGGCCGGGGCCCTGTTCAGAAGGACATCCGAAAAGACCCGCGGGTGAATGGCTTCAGTCTCGGGTGTCAGTTCGAAGGTTCGTTTTTGCCACGCATCATGGACAAGGCAGAATTCAGCATTCTGGGACAGGTGCTGCCGGGGAACGGGGCCTTCGGCAAACCCTGCTTCAATGGCTCGCTGTGCCATTTCGTGGATACCGATGGGACCGGGCCCACCGCCAACGCCCTGGAAATAATGCTTGGGCATGCCGCCCATGGCCTCGATGGCCGTCAGGATCAAGGATCCGATCCCGTCGCGCCGCGCCACATTGTGCACACCGCCTTCTCGGCGCCAGCCACCCACTTCCATGATCTTGGATGTCACTTCGGTGGCGTCTCCGTAGTCTCCCCCCTTGATGCCGATGACCTTGACGCTTTCCACCGGATGACCCTTGGGGACCCAGATGCGGTGCAGATGCTTTTCAGCCACGACCAGCAGGATGGGGTATCCGGCCAGCCCCCCGAAGTGCGCAAACGCGCGGGCCGTATTCCCGGCCGACGAACAAATCAGCCCGGGCACGCCGTGATCCTCAAGCCGCTGCAGCGTGGTAACGGCCTCCATGTCCTTGAAGGTGGTCGTTGGGCACATGGCGCCCCGCTCCGGCCAGTATCCATGGAAGGATATCCACAGGTTCGAGAGCATCAGTTCCGAAGCCAGCCCTTCGCTCTTGAAACAGATGGACCCCGCGTTCAGGCGACCCGGCTTGGAGACCGGCAACCAATCCACCCATCGCCACAGGCCAGGAAGGTCACGGGGCGTCAGTTCATTGGCGTACTCCGCGCGCAGGAGCGCCTTGTCGTGATAGCGTACGGTGTATTCGTCCTCGATCCGGTCCTGCGTACCGAGACAACGGAGCTTGTATTTGGACATACCGACAAACAAATGTGAGAAGGTGCAGTGACCCCAAGATACGGCACGAGGACGCTGGGGTTGCCCGCCACGGTGGACGCGCGTCAGGACCCCTCACGGGCCGATACGATGGCGCGGCCCACGGTGTTCGAATCGGCCCCGAACCAGACGTACCCCGTGTTCTCGTCAAAATACATGTGGCGAATCGTGCCCCCACCCGAGGGTACATCCGTCCCGCGCTTGAAGGATTCCGAGCGCGTGTCGAATCCAACGAATCGGTTGGGATAGACGCCCGTCTCCACAAACCAGATGGTATCCGTCTCGTCCTTCGCCATCCCATAGACGCGGGATTTGCTGGCCGAAGGCATCTGCCACTCGGTGAATTCGGCTGTGTCAGGGTCGAATACCCCGAGATACCCACCCTCATAGTCGCCATACCAGATGCGGCCATCAGACGTGATCTCCATGCGGCGGGGGCGAGCTTCCTCGCGCGGCAGGTCATACTCGCGCAAGGTCACGTTCTCGATATCAAAGTGCGCCAGGCGATTCGTACCGAAAAGGACGACCCAGACCTTGCCATCGGGAGCCACCTTGATGCCGTAGGGACGCGAGCCGCTTTCCTCAGCCGAGGCCAGCTTCACTTCGCCCGTCGTCACATCCAGATGCCCGACCATATTGCCGCCCTGCACGGTGAAGGCAATGTTGCCATCAGGCAGCCAGATCAGCGTGTGCGGATCGCGCGCAGCCGGATCGGGCATGTCGTATTTGGTGATGTCTCCGGTCTCGGGATTCAGCATCCCGATGTGGGCCCGGCGGTTGCCGGCGTACCAGACCATGCCGTCCGGAGCCACAATCAGGTT
>JAFMNH010000001.1 GCA_017859335.1 Rhodothermales bacterium
TAGGCAAGGGTCTGCAAAACCCTGTACGGCGGTTCGAGTCCGCCCGTCACCTCATAAAGGACCGTATGGCAATAGCCATTACGTCCATTTAAAACAGCCTCTTAGAGCAAAGCGCTCTAAGGGGCTTTTTTTTAAACGGACCTCGGCCACGTCTGGCTTTGACGACAAAGTGTTGTCAAAACTGTTGTCAGTAGTTCTGTCAGGTACAGACACCGTGTACCATGGCAAGCTTGTACAAAAGAGGAGATAACTACTACCTCGCCTTTCACCAGAGTAACCAGACGCCAAACCGTAAGCATGTATCGTTACGAGCGTCATCTTACAAAGTGGCTCAGCACAAGGCTGCCCGGCTGATTGTTCGCTATGAAAAGGGCGAATACGACCCGTGGCGGCCTACTGAGCAGCCGAAAACACAGACCCTTGCCGCTGCAGCTACTGCCTTTCTTCAGACGCGCAGGAATCTATCCAAGCAGTCTGTCGCCAAGTATCGATCAGTCCTTGGCCAATTGGTCCAACATGCTGGTAGGAAGACGGCTCTTGATCTGCTTACTACAGCGAAGGTGCAGTCCTTCATTGATGCGTCTGATCGTCGCGCCATCACCAAGCGCACCTACAGTACGACACTCTCCCCGTTCTTCAACTGGGCAGTCGCAGATGGGCTGATAGAGAAAAACCAGGTCAGAGGACCACGCCTTCCGCGCGTGCCTGAGAAGACGCCTAAGACCCACTCCATACTGACCGTCCAGGATCAAACAGTAATCGGTGTATTTCATCGAACCAGAATCAGATCAACACCAAAGGGCTTCTTGATTACGCACCGATGTGATCTCGAGCACCGCAACCTGGTCGCTTTGATGCGGGACTGAGCAGTCACAATCTCCGGTGAGGGGGTTCGTGTCCTAATCCAGTAGCACATCAATGCCGTTTTCTTCCAGCATTGATACCGTTTCCCGGGGTGCCTGGGCGTCAGTCACAATTTTGTCAATCTGAGAAGTGTCACAAATTTTACTGAACCCCCGGACGCCAAACTTGGATGAATCGGTGACCACAATCACTTCTTGAGCTGCTGCAATCATACACTGATTCAAATCAGCCTCGTGCGGACTAGACGTCGACAGCCCATGAAGAACATCGAGCCCATCCACCCCAATAAAGAGCTTCCGACATGAAATCTTTTCAACCATCCCAACCGCGCTGGCTCCTATAACGGAGGTTGAGGTAGCACGGACAATCCCCCCCAACTGAATTATTTGTATTCCCGGGCGATCGACTAGCTCCAGCGTCGCATGAACACAAGCGGATACTACGGTCAACTGAGCCAGATGAGGGATGTGACGAGATACCTCAAGAACAGTTGTTCCTGATCCAAGAATGATCGAGTCATTGGCATCGATGAGTTCCGCCGCTCGTCTGCCGATACTTCTCTTCTTTTCTGCATGTCGTTTAGCCTTCTCTGATAACGGACGGTCGTAGAGCGGGTGGCTTTGGGGATTAGCCCCACCATGGGTTCGATGAAGAAGATCTCGGGCCTCAAGACTTCTTAGATCCCTTCGTACCGTAGCCTCCGATACGTTCAGCTCTTCACACAGGTCAATTACGGTTACATATCCTCGCTGTCGTAATGTTCTTAGGATATGGCTATGCCTTTCCGCTGGTGTTTGCATGATCGAGTCTGATTTTTTTTGATCGTCTCGGTGTTATTGGCGGATTAGAACAAGAAACGAATCAAAACGATCATTTATAATCAAATAATGACTGATGTTACTATAATATTGACTGCGTCTGCTCGGGTGTGTATCGTAGTTGGGAATAGGAAGACGTGATTCCAGTTTTCTTACCGGTTTAGTAAACCACGTTTTCCGAACTGCATCAGACTGCCTGACCAATTGCCGCCAACCATGCGCACCAGACTAAAATCTGTGGTTGAACGAAACGCCACGTAAACAACGACATGGCTACACCACTCCATACGGTCATCTCATTAGTCCTGATTATTGTTGTTCAGAGTATCTACGGACTGCCCTCTTTGGCCGATGCTGGTGAGGGTATGTCGGGTAAAATTTCTGGTCGCGTCGTCGAACTGGATAGTGGACAACCAATGGTTGGCGCCACGATATACATCGAGGAAGCAGGGATCGGTGCGGTCGCGGCACAAGACGGCAGCTATACCATAATCAACGTCCCCCCTGGTTTATATACCGTGCGAGCCTCGATGGTTGGTTTTGGGACGGTTCGCAAGGCAGAGGTGCGTGTTTCTATCGATCGTACCACGCGTGTCGATTTCGAATTGGCAGTTGAGATCATCCAGGGAGAGGAGGTACTGATAACGGCCACCCGTCCTATTATTGAAGTTGATCGCACGACCTCCGCTTCATACGTCGATTCCGAGGCGATCGAAAACCTGCCGGTTCAAGAGGTATCCGACATTTTGCAGTTGCAATCTGGGGTTACCTATGATTCTCAAGGTCGGCTTCATATGAGAGGTGGTCGTTCGGGAGAAGTCGCGTATTTGGTCGATGGTATTCCCGTGACAAACCAGTACAGTGGCGGCTCCAAGATCGAGATCGAAAACAACTGGATCCAAGAGCTTCAAGTCATAAGTGGTGTATTCAATGCCGAATACGGCCAAGCTCAGTCGGGTGTTGTAAATATCGTGACTAAGGCAGGGTCAGTGGACCGATACTCAGGCGATGTGGGTGTTTATGCAGGTTCCTATTTAACATCGAACCCTAATGTCTTCATAGGGAAAGACAGCCCGGCACTCGATGAGGTGAACATACAGGGTAGTTTTCAGGGACCACTTCGGTTTTTGCGGGATGGTTCTTTTTTCTCCAATCTCCGGTACACGGACAATTCCGGTTGGTTGAATGGAGAGCGGCGTGCCCTGATAAGTGATACGGTGCCGATTCAGGCCTACATCCAGCAGGCTCAGCAGACAGCTTCAGACCGGGACAATCTGGTGGGAATCCCGATTCCAGACTCCCTGCTTTCTGGAGATGGCTCCCTGGTGGCCATGAACCCCAGACAGCGACTGTCTCTTCATGGTCGCCTCTCGTTCCGTCTTGGATCAAAGACGTCCGTAAGCTATGCCGCTTTCGTCACGGATGAGGAGCGCAAATCCTATCAGGATTACAGACGGTATGCACCTGACGGTCAACCAACCGTGTCTGACCTCGGGTTCAACCACCTGCTGTCAGTTACTCTCGCACCGGATGCCCGATCTTACATGCGTCTGGGGGTCTCCTATCAGAACAACCGGATACGAAGCCGTCTCTTCAGCAACCCATTAGACCCCCAATATCAAGGGACGCCCTACGCGACCAATGGATTTGCCTTCGGTGGTACAAGCAATGGAAGATCTAAGGCCTCCAACGCCACATTTCTGGTCAAAATCCAAGGTGAACGCCAGGTCAATAAGAATAACCTGGTCAAGGCGGGAATAGAGTGGCAAAAACATCGCGTCGAAGAACGCTCTCAGGCTACGATTTCAGATGGCCCTGTTTATCTGGAGCCCACCCAACGGATACCTGACATCAACACATCCGGTAATGACGCTTACAAGAGGGAGCCTAGTGAATTTGTCGCGTTCATCCAGGACAAGCTTGAAGTTGATGAGTTGGTCGTCAATGCGGGACTACGATTTGATCTGTGGCGGCCCAATGCTCCCGTTCCTGAAAACCTTCAGGCGGTCACCGACCCGGATGATGGCATTCGATTGGCCACCGATTTCGTGGACGCTCGGTCCTCGTATCAGCTAAGTCCCCGTGTTGGGTTGGCGTTCCCCATCTCAACCCGGGGGGTATTACACGTCTCTTATGGCCGTTTCTTTCAGGTACCCCGCTTCTCGTACATTTTTACCAACTCCGAATTTGAGGTGGAGCTCGGAGATTTGGAAACGATTATGGGCAACGCCAACCTCAAACCCGAGCGCACGACAGCCTATGAACTGGGTCTTCAGTACGCACTAACCTCTTCATGGAAGATCGAGGCTACGATCTACTACAAGGACATCAAAAATCTTCTTGGGCAGGAGATCGTCAACACTGTCGATAAAAAGGTATACGCCAGATACATAAACAGGGACTATGGAAACACGCGAGGATTCGCTTTTTCCCTACTTCGCCAATTTGCCGACCAGTTCGGTTTGACTATCGACTACACCTACCAAGTCGCTCGCGGAAATGCCTCAGATCCGAATGCGGTCTTTTTCAACAATCAGACACAGCCTCCGGTAGAACCTGAGAAACAGGTCATCCCGCTCGACTGGGATCAACGCCACTCCCTCAATGGCTCGCTGATTCTCGGAGACCCTCGCGGGTTCACCCTGAGTATCATCGGCCGCTTCTCCTCTGGACAGCCCTATACGCCGACCAACCCGGGCAGCCAGCTCTCCTCCCAGTTGGCCAACAGTGAAACCAAGCCTGCCCGACTTAACCTGGACGTGAATATATCCCGCGAGCTACAAGTGGCAGGGTATAAAGCGCGCATTTATGCCAAAGGGTTCAATGTATTGGATCGACTCAACGCCAAGTCAGTGTACTCCAGCACTGGCAACGCCTTCCATCCATACAGGACCTTGGGAGAAGCAGAGGTTTTGGCCATGAATCCGAATTTCAGTTCAGCCGAAGTCGACCTGAGACCCGATTACTTCGATCCACCCCGTCGTATCATCGTCGGGATTGACCTGCGATTTTGATGATGAGCATGCGCACAACGGACATGCAGAGGGAAAAAGTCTTGGGTATCACACAACCCCTGGTCAGCGTTTCCGCGTGCCGTTCCATTTTACTAACCCTTCTGCTATGCTGCCTGTGCGCCCCTTCATCACTATCGGCACAGGACGTTCTGGAATCAGGCCGTGAATTCCGCCGCACTGGGGTCCATGATGGCAATCTGGTTTTTACCCGCTACTCCAACTATGGTAATCTGGGCAGTCGGTACGAGCCGCCCAAGATGGAATGGCCCAAGGGGTCCGGTCAATGGTATGGATTTGAGTTTGTGATGATGGCGGGGGCCGAGGTACAAGACGAAGAAGGCCGCTATATCCGCATTGTTTCGGAGAATTACACTAATCCAGGCTCTTTTGACATCAGCCCAGATGGCACCCACACCTATGGATGGGAGCCACTGGCCGGATACTTCAATGAAAGCTCGTTCAACGAGCTTGAGTACCCCGCAATGAGTCACCTCGAGGAAACGTGGCCAGACCCTTGGCCCCATGATTACCCTGGAGATCGGGGAGCAAGGGATGGACTATGGAATGGCGAATTCGGCGCTTTTGAGCGTGCGGATCAGGAGTCCTATTATGTGATGGATGACCGCAATAATGATGAATTCAACTATTACCCCTTTGTAGGAAGCAGTGCTGATTCATCTGATTACCCGCTGGGCCGACGTGGTATAGGTCTTCAGGTGGGTGTTCGTGGTTATCAATGGGTCAACGTACAGGCGGAAGACATTCTTATCGTTCGCTACGATATAACAAACGTCAGCGACAAAGACCTGATCAAAGTTGTCTTCGGGATGTATGTCGACCCCGCCGTTGGGGGACAGGGGGATTCGGTGGATGATTTCGCCGACTTTGAACGCCAGGACGATATCGTTTACATGTGGGACCGGGATGGCATCGATAACCGAGGGCGCCCGGGTGTCGGATATTTTGGATTCGCCTTCCTTGAAAGCCCAGGAGACCCCCTTGATGGCGAGGACAATGATCAGGACGGAATTGCTGACGAAGTACAAGAGAATGAGGCTGGAATTCGTATCGACGGACAGGATGCGATTCTGGCCGAATTATCCTCCCGTTACCTAATGACGGATTTCGAGAGCTTTTTCGGTAGTCCTACACTGCTGCCTGCAGTGGAGTATGGGCAATGGTGGACAGGAGACGAGGATGCTGATTGGGTCCCCTTCAACGACCTGAACGGAGATGGTCTCAAAGAGGATGGGGAGCCGCTCTTGGACGATAAAGGGTCCGATGGTCTAGGTCCAGGAGACGATGGTTACCCCGGCCCTGATTCAGACGGCACCGAAAACAACGGCCGTCCAGATCAAGGTGAACCCAACTTTGGAAAAACCGACAACGACGAGTCGGATCAGATTGGTCTGACGAGCTATGTCCTTAGACCAGCCGGAAACGTCAGTGATGACGAACGGACCTGGCTTGAAATGGAGCCCAACCGCTTCGGCGGCGAGATGCCAAGCAACCTCGCCTTTGTTTACGGATCAGGATATTTCTCCCTTCCTCAGGAAGCTACGCGAAAATTTGCCATCGCCTGTCTCTTTGGACGCAATTTCGATGACATCCTCCGAAATAAGCGGACCATGCAGAAGATCTATGATGCCGATTACTCCTTCGCAAAGCCTCCAAACAAGTCGAAGCTAACCGCCGTGGCCGGAGATCAATCGGCTGTCCTGATGTGGGATAATATCGCCGAGTTTTCCAGGGATCCCATCTACGGAACGGACTTTGAGGGGTACATGATCTATCGCGCGACGGATCCCTCTTTCAATTCCATCAAGACAATCACTGACGCCTTTGGGAACCCGATTCTCTGGCAGCCAATCGCGCAATTTGATCTGGATAATGGGCTTAAGGGACCTCATCCCGTTCAGATCGGCGAAACGGGGGCTGTCTTTAACACTGGTACAGACTCTGGGCTACGCTACTACTACCAAGATTCAGGCTTGGATAATGGCCGATCTTATTACTACGCCCTGGTACCCTACGACGCCGGATATGATGTGGATTTCTTTGACCGAGGCATTTCAACCCGGGACAAACTCACACCCATCGCTCCCAGTGAAGCCTCTAAAATCATCCAGACCGATCTGATCGGAAATGTGACTTTTGTTGACCGCAATACCGCTGTTGTGGTGCCCAATGCCCCGGCTGCTGGGGTTGTACTGGGAGGATTTGACGGTGATATTGCTCATGAAGGCCCTGGTACCGGCGTTGTTGAAGTAGAGGTAGTCGTACCAGACAGCCTGGAGCAGGGAGCACAATATCGGATCTCCTTTACTGATACCACCAAGGCCTTGTTGACGCGCGGCGTGCGCATCGACGAGCTCACGAGAAACCAAGTTATCTACGAAGCGGCCGAATTTGACAGCGTGGACCTTTCCCGCCGATTGTTGGGAGGTATGAATTTCAGGATTTACAGTCCACCAGAGCCTATTCCTACAACCTTCGGTTGGCAAGACGGCGCATCGAACCTTTCTGCCTCAATAGACCTGGTCGAATCCGGGCGTACGGTCCCCATTCCGGACGATATTGAAATACGAATAGGCGCTCCTGGCGTGGATTCCTCATTTGTGCAGTTCGCTTTCGAACAACGTACGCCCGTCAATTTTGAGGTTTATGGTGCGACCACAGGGCGCAAATACCAGTTTATTTTCGAGGAGACGGAGAGTCCTGATGGACTGTTGAGCCCCGGCGATCTGATCACACTCGTATTTGATCCTGTTGGGTTCCGGTTCAACCTGGGCTGGCGATTCCGCTTTGATGCTCCTGACGGGGAGGCTCCCAGGCTCCCGGAACCGGGAGATGTGTACCGACTGGATGTGAGTAAACCATTTTCCTCACTCGACATCATCTCATTCTCAACCATTGAGACCCGGTTTGAAAATGAAAAGGCCAAAGATGACCTTTCCAATATTTACGTCGTGCCTGACCCGTATGTGGCTAGCGCGTCTTGGGAGCGCCCCTTGTTCAATGCATCAGGAAGAGGTGAACGCCGCATAGACTTTGTAAATCTACCTCCTCAGTGTACGATTCGAATATTCAATACGGCCGGGAAACTGGTTCAAGTATTACACCACGACTCTCCATTTGAAGATGGATCAGAGAGTTGGGATCTCGTCTCAAAGGACGGTCTGACTGTCGCCTTTGGTGTGTATTTCTTTCACGTTGAAACGCCTGATTCGGGCGAGACGACCGGCAAATTCACGCTCATAAAATGACGTTTCGTGGATTCATAGCCATGTTCGCCATCCCCGCTGCGTTCTTAACGCCGGTGGCGATTGCGCAGGAAGTGGACTCTCCTCCAGCCAATTTTGTGGAGGATGTGTCCAATGCAGGAACGAGTGCAGCAGCTTTCTTGCAGATCGGCGTTGGGGCGCGTGCCATGGCCATGGGCAATGCGGGTACAACCCTTGCAAGGGATGCAACGGCGTTATATTGGAATCCGGCTGGCGTAGCCTCATTAACCTCCCAAGCGGCTGTTACATTCGACCATACCGACTGGCTTGTTGATACCAAGCTGGACTATGTTGGTATGGCGTTTCGGGTGCCGGGTGTTGGAGCGCTGGGACTGAGCGTATTGGCATTTGATGCTGTGGACGAACAACCAGTACGTACCATTCTTCAACCTGAAGGTACCGGAGAGTTCTACAGCGCATCGGATATGATGATGGGGTTGACCTATGCAACAGCGCTAACAAATCGTTTTTCCGCTGGCATAACAGGCAAATACATCCGAGAAACCCTTTGGAATGAATCGGCCAGGGCATTCGCTGTTGATTTGGGCATTCTGTATCAGACAAAGCTGGACGGCTTCACTTTGGCTGCCAGCATCCTCAATTTTGGAGGCAACATGCGGCTTGAGGGTCGAGATCTGCGAAGAGCTTTTGATGATGACCCCAAAAACTTTAGTAATAACCAGCTGAATGTGAGTCTTGATACGGATCAGTTTTCGATCCCGCTGACCTTCAGATTTGGCTTCGGTTACGAAACCAAGATCACAGACTATCACCGAATCACACTAGCCGCCGATCTGACTAACCCCTCGGATAACAATGAATCGGTGAATCTTGGACTCGAATACACTTTTGGCAATACCCTCTCCCTTCGCGGGGGATACGCAGCGCTCTTTGAGCGAGATCGTGTAAGTGGGCTGTCCTTTGGAGTCGGCGTTGATCGCAGGCTCCTGGATCGCGTTCGGGTTGTAGCCGAGTATTCCTACGCTGACATGGGCTTTCTTGGGGCTGCCCAACGTTTTACCCTTGGCGTCGGACGATAACCAGAAGCACTTTTCGTACCACAAATGAGAAAGACGATGAAAAGATGGCTATTCCTCACAGCACTGATGATGGTCGTGGGATCCCTTTCCACGACGTCAGCTCAGCAGGCGCTGATATTCAATGAGATTCTTGCGGATCCGGCATCCGATACGCCCGGTGATTCAAACGGAGACGGTACGCGTAGTTCGTCTGAGGATGAGTTCGTGGAACTGGCAAACGTCAGCGCAGACACCCTCGACCTGACGGGATGGATGTTGGGAGACGATGAAGCCATCAACTTTACATTTCCCGAGGGATATAAACTTCCCCCAAGACACCTGATCGTTGTTTTTGGCGGCGGAAACGTAACAAATGTTGATGGTTACGATCCTGATCCTTTGGTAACCCGCGTGTTCAGTGCAGACAGTACCGTCGGAAACGGTTTGGCTAACGGTGGGGAATATGTGGTTCTGAAGTCACCGGATGGGTCGGCTGATGCATACGCGGCCTATGGATCCAAAACAGGGGCGGGTGCTCCTGCAACGGCAGCAACCGATGGCATTACCTTTGAATTTGGAACGGATATTACGCCAGCAGCCAATGCGGATGAGGCGGTAACCCGGTCTCCTGATGGTAACGTCACGGATGCGGAACCCTGGGTCTTACACTCCTCTGTAAGCTCGGCTTTGTTTTCTCCAGGCCAGACGGCCAATGGGCTCTCTGTGATTCCAAAGCCCCCACCAACGTTGACGGTAATCATCAACGAGGTGTTAGCAGATCCTGCATCTGGAGATGCTGGTGATGCCAATGGAGATGGAACACGAAGCTCGTCAGAAGACGAATTTGTGGAATTGGCGAACGTGTCATCCGATCCGGTTGACCTGTCGGGATGGATGCTGGGAGATGACGAGGCCGTCAACTTTACCTTCCCTGACGGCTACATCATGGCTCCAAGAAGTTTCCTTGTTGTGTTTGGCGGAGGAGATGTTTCAGGCGTTGATGGATACAACGTGGACCCCCTTCTCACCCGCGTTTTCAGTGCGGATAGTACTGTTGGCAACGGTCTTGCAAATGGGGGAGAAATAATTCTACTTCATTCGCCAGATGGGTCCTACGATACATGGCTTGCCTATGGAAGCAAGTCTGGAACCGGTGGGCCACCAAATACGGATGATTACGAAGTTCAAATTGATGTTTCGGCGGCAGCTAATGCAGACAACAGCATTACGCGATATCCGGACGGTAATACGAATATCGTAGATCCTTTTGTTCAGCATTTGACGGTTGCCAATGCCGCATTCTCGCCCAACACCACCGTGGATGGTCGATCCACGGTACCGCCACCACAGCCACAGCTGACGGTGGTTATTAACGAAGTATTGGCTGATGCTACAGGGGCTGGAGACGCAAACGGTGATGGCGTCATCAGTGCCACGGAAGATCAGTTCATCGAGATTGTTAACACGAGTGAGGAAGATGCTGTTGACCTTGGGGGGTGGCACGTTGGAGATGAAGGTGGACTCTCGTTTGCCTTCCCGTCGGGTTATTCCCTCGCTCCTCAGGCCATGGTGGTCGTTTTTGGAGGTGGAGATGTATCCAATGTGCCCGGCTATGATGCGGACCCCATGCTCACGCGAGTTTTTGCTGCCACCGGTTCTATAGGTGACGGAATGGATGCATCTGGAGACTTCGCAGTCGTCCTCTCCAGCGATGGATCCTACGACTCATATGTTGCCTTTGGGTCAAAGGTTGGAACTGGAGATCCAATGGTTTCAGATGCTCCCGGCGAGGAATGGGAATTCGCTATTGGTACGGCTTCCGCCGCCGATCAGCAGTCGTCGATCACACGGGATCCTGACGGTAACTTCTTGTCCCAGGATCCATTTGTGCTTCATTCGTCAGTCAGCGAAATGGCATATTCGCCTGCTCAGACGATAGACGCCCTTAACTCACTTGATGATTTTGTCGATGTACCCCACCCTTGGGGTAGCGGCCATGCACTGCATTTCACGTGGTGGGAGCGGGATCGTGTCGAGATTCGGGACGCAGCGGCCCTCTTTCCACTGCAGATGGACCAAGGTACCATTGAGCTCTGGTTCCGGCCTGATTCTTTGCTGACGAACGATACGCACGACCCCGACTTTACCTACTTGTTCGGAAAGAATCTCGGGGGAAACAATCCGGGAGATCTGGGTCTGGGTTGGCGCCGAGGAGAGGGGCGTATGCTATTCTTCATGCAGGATGGCGTCAACACAACCAACCTGGAAAGCAGTGCCAAGGTGGATGAAGAGTACTATCCGCGTTGGTACCATGTAGCCGTCACATGGAATACTGCCGATTCGATGCGCATTTTCATCGATGGCGTTCATACTGCTGCCATACAGTCCGACATCTCCTTGCTTGGTGGAACCATGGCAATGGCTCTTGGCAATGGTGCTGAAGACCTCTGGAATGATCGTTACGAAGCATTTAGGGGAATGATCGACGAGGTCCGTGTATCTGTGGTTGAGCGGTATACGACGGATTTTGAGCTTCCCACAGAGCCCTATGTGTCGGATGCTCTCACGTTGGCCCTGTGGCACTTTGATGAGGGAAGCGGAGAAGTTGCGGCAGACGCCTCTGGTAATGGATTCACAGGATCTCTGGGAGGATTCGACTCGGAGGGTAATCCAGATCCAGCCTCAGCACCTTCCTGGGTGGACGTTGCGACACTTGTTTCAACGGCTACGGAGGAGCTACCTCTCCAGTATGAGTTGCTCCAGAACTATCCGAATCCGTTCAATCCCACGACAGCCATCGAGTACATGGTGCCAGCAACGTCCAACGTTGAAATCCATGTATTCAATGTGTTGGGCCAGCGGGTGACAACATTGGTCTCAGGTGAGCACGCACCGGGCATGCATCGGGTAACATTTGATGCTTCTCGGTATGCTAGTGGAATGTACTTCTACACCCTTCGTGCGGGTACGACCTTCTTGACTCAGAAGATGATGCTGATCAAGTAGAACATGACCCGTGCTCGATTCCAGCTCATGTTTGTCACAGCTCTGTTCGTCCTGTCCGCTGGCCACGAGGCCAGCGGACAGGCAACAGCTGTTCTCTTCAGGTATCTGCCTGAGGGAGCCTCTCTTTCCTCATCCGTAATTACGAATAATGTAGAGGAGGGCCCTTTTCTGGACCCTGTCGAGTTCGCCGCACGGAATCCAGGAGGGTGGGGAATGACAGCGCCCAGCACGGCTGAGTTTGAATCTGATCAATCCACAATTCGAAGCCAAGAAACGGAATCATTTTCGCAACCATTGGGACCACAGTTCTCGATGGAGATTTGGTTTCGAGGTCAAGAATCAGGGCAGACGTCTACGTTGTTTTCCAATCGGGTGGATTCCAGTGAAGGGTTCACCGTCGGTCTAAGCGGTGATGTGCCCTACTTCGAATTCGCAATCCAGGGCGCGACGTATCGCCTGCTTGCAGATCAACCGGTGGCAACGGAAACCAATGTTTGGATTGCAGCAACGCTAAAGTATTGGCAAGGAACGCTCACGCTGCGGCTATTCGTGGATGGCGTTTCGCAGTCAGAGCAATCGGTTTCGGTCTCAATTCCAAGTCCGTACACCTTTGCCCATCCTGTCATGATCGGATCCACTGCCTCAGGGGATCCCGCTAATCCGTCACTGGCAGGCACCTTTACCGGTCACATCTTTGCGGCCAGTGTTAAAGCCTATGAGGTGCCGGAGGAATATGTGACCTCTGGAGTCCCTCATGATGGTGGCCCCTACTTCGGTCTTCCCTCCTACCATGATTACGACCTTGATGACCAACGCCTTCCAGCTGATCTGAGAATTCAGTCGTCTCCCGTTGAAATCAAGAAGCGGTTCTTCCTGCCTTATGCCAATGACCTTTACATTCCTCAAGGCACGGCTTCCCGGGTAGAAAGTACCGAGGATGGGAGCACACCCTTTGTGTACGTTTCGTATTACCATCGCACCCGACTCGGCACGATAGGCTTACAACATTCCATTGTGGCGGAAATCAATGCCGAGACGGGTACCGTGCGCCGGGCCTTTCGGTTGATGGGTCAGCTGTCGCACTCTCATGTGGGTGGCGTAGCTTATTCACACGGAGCGCTGTATATCTCTTCAGAAAGTATCCTGGAGCGTTATCCGCTACCTGAGTGGGAACCCTCGAATCCGCAGAAATACCTCGATTTGGAAGCCGATCCCGACGGGACCATCCAGACCCCTTCAAAGGCTTCCTTCGTATCGGCCTTCCAGGATACGCTTTGGGTTGGGGACTATCGCACGTCGTCCGATGTTGCTCCCTACCTGTTTGCACATGCTCTAGATGAGCAGGGACGCCCCAATCCAACCCCGTCGCATCGATTCCCTCTACCCAGACGAATTCAAGGTGTTGATTTGATCGACGGCCCGCGAGGCACGGTTGTGGTTCTCTCCAGAAACAGAACCTCAACCACGGCCGAGTTGCTGCGCTACCGACGCGAAGATTTGTCGTCTTCCTTTCTGGTTAATCCAGACTCTGTCATCATCATGCCGCATGGAATCGAAGATCTTTCGTTCTTTCCTGACGGATCGCTTTGGACCAATTCGGAATCCGGAACCGATTACTATCAGCGCAAATCGAGCGGCGCTTGGTCCAGCTTCTATCCGTTCGTCTACAGTATTCCTGCGTCATCTGTGCTGGGTTCTCCCATGCCTACCAGCAGTGAACACATTCCTGTAAAGGCGAATCTGGACGTGGACGTCTTTCCGAACCCATTCAATGACACTCTCAGCATCTTCTTGAAGAGCCAGCACACGGAAGCTGTATCGGTCTACATTTTCGATGTTCTAGGGCGACGCATCGCCACGTTAGCCGAGAATACCCTGTCGAGTAGGCCGTTGGAATTTCAGTGGGATGCTACACGCGTTCCTGCCGGGGCATACTTCACCCTTATTCAAAGCGGGAAGAATAGGATCGTCACCCCGATCGTTCGGGCAGAATGATGATCCGTTGCATGCCACATATGATGATGGCGCTTCTGTTCTTGGTGGCGTGCTCGGATACCCAACATAAATCAGGCGTCATAGCTCGGATTGGAGACACCTCAATCACGGGATTGGAATTCCAACGAGACTTCGAGCAGGGATTTCCGGAGCTTAAACGAGGCGCAGATCCGAGAGCATCCTATCTGGAACACATGATTGACGAGCGCCTCCTGGCGATGGAGGGCTACAGAATCGGTATTGACTCATCCTCGTCGGTGCAGCGCCGAATCAAGAGCCTCACGAATGAGCTGCTCGTGGGCAAGATATTCGACGAGGACGCTGCTCGTTCGGTCCATGTAAAACCCTCTGACATTGATTCCCTGCGTAGGCTCGATGCCGTCCGATTTGCTCTTCGTTTCATCCCTGTCCCTGACCCTGAATTTGCAGATACCGTTCGAAAGAGATTTGTGGATGAGGGTTTTGATGCGGCACTTGCGATGATAGCGGCCGGGTCGGGCGATGGTTTGAGTCTTATGTCGGCCTCACTCGAAACAGGCCTGCTATCCGCAGCCGAGCTGGACCCTGCCGTATGGGAGGCCATTCGCAGCCTGCCTGTCGGCACTATTTCAGAGCCAATTGCCTATCGGAATTCGTTCCTGCTGGTTGAAGTGATCGATATTGTGCGGACACCGATAACAGCGGATCCGGGTCCCGAGGCGCTCGAACGATATCGCAAGATTGTCTACGCCGAGCAATCCCAACGAGCAGCTCGTTCCCTGATTCAAAGGACAGTCGCTGATAGCAACCTTCGATTGAAAGGCTCAGTCTATGGGCGCCTGGAGCAGGCATTGTGGCAGTGGTTAAACAATCGAGAAGTAGAGCCGAAGAATGATTACCTGACGCTTGGAGCGCAGTTGGCTACCGACATCTCTCCGTATGCGAAATCCCTGAGAGACCTTGGCCCAGATACGGTTATGGAGACAAGTCAGCGCTCATGGTCGGTTGCGGAATTCTTGGAGGAGTACCCCCATGATCGGTATCCGGTGTCCACGCGCTCTTTCGAGGAGTTTCGTTCGGATCTCTACGATGCGTTTGGACTGCTGGTCAGGGATCGCAGTTTCATTCGCTTGGCGATCGAGGAGGGATATGACAGTGATCCCTCACTGCAGACAGAAGTCAGACGCTGGTCCGACAAGTGGACCTATCAAGCGTATCGAAGCCTCATAGCCGATTCAGTGTCAGTAGATGAAGATGATATACTGGTGTATTTCGAGCGCTACCGTTCCAATTGGCCGGATGCCTCCTCTTTGAAAGAGGTACGTCCAGAGGTAGAGCGCCAGGTCAGACATGCCAAGACGCGCGCTGTACTTGAAGACATCCTGGTAGAACTGCGGAGCACCACACGCATCGAGATTGATCGAGATGCGCTTGAGCTGATTTCGATTCCATCCACTGAGGTTGCATCGGCACCCACCCAACTATTCAAGGCCAGCACAGGTCGACCTGCGTGGCCCGTCACGGATTACGGCCTTTAGAAGTCACATGCCCAACATGAATTACGTTTTATCCCTCGACCAAGGCACGACAAGTTCACGTGCCATCCTCTTCGATCGAAACGGAAAGGTAGTGGACGTAGCGCAGAGGGAGTTTACCCAGCACTATCCACAACCAGGCTGGGTAGAGCATGACGCAGAGGAAATCTGGGCCTCTCAGCTGGAGGTGACCAAAGAGGTTCTTGCTCGGGTTGGATCAGATGGCTCGGATGTGGCAGCCATTGGAATAACCAATCAGCGGGAAACAACAGTAGTGTGGGACCGCCGATCTGGTAAACCCATCTCTCACGCCATTGTGTGGCAGGACCGACGCACCGCAGCCTTCTGCGATCAGCTCAAAGACCAGGGACACGAAGATGAGATCCGGGCCCGGACGGGCCTGGTTGTGGACGCCTACTTCTCAGGCACGAAGGTGCGCTGGATCCTGGACAACGTAGACGGAGCCCGGGAGGCGGCAGATGCGGGTCATCTTGCCTTCGGGACAGTGGATAGCTGGCTTATGTGGAATCTGACGGGGGGTGAAGTACACGCGACGGATCCATCCAATGCCTCCCGAACAATGCTCTTCAACATCCATGATCTTGCATGGGATGATTCCCTCCTGGAAATCATGGGGATCCCCCGCTCCATGCTACCGGATGTAGTGCCGTCCAGTGGCCTTATTGGAACATCTCAGGCCTCTCTTCTCGGACAGGAAATCCCCATTTCAGGGGTGGCGGGTGACCAGCAGGCAGCCCTTTTTGGGCAAGTATGCGTGGATCCAGGCATGGTCAAAAACACGTATGGTACGGGTTGCTTCATGCTCATGAACACCGGCTCTCGTGCGGTAGCCTCCCAGAACAATCTGCTCACAACTGTGGCGTGGCAGATTGGAGATGAAACGTCCTACGCTTTGGAGGGAAGTGTCTTCATTGGGGGTGCCGTCGTTCAGTGGCTACGAGATGGTCTGGGAATAATCCAGACGTCATCCGAGGTGGAAGATCTGGCAGGAACCGTTGAGTCAAGCGACGGCGTATTCCTGGTACCGGCATTTGCAGGCCTCGGAGCACCTCATTGGGATCCGTATGCGCGTGGCACGCTGATTGGATTGACACGTGGCTCAACAGCCGGGCACATCGCACGAGCAGCACTGGAGAGCATTGCCTTCCAGAGCGCCGATCTGGTTGATGCCATGGAGGCAGACTCCCGGATCGAACTTGCCAGCATGCGCGTCGATGGCGGCGCGGCCGCGAACAACATTCTAATGCAGTTCCAGGCAGACCTTCTGGAAGTGCCCGTTGTGCGGCCTAAGATTCTTGAGACCACTGCGTTGGGAGCCGCCTATCTGGCTGGGCTGGCCGTCGGCTTCTGGAGTGATATTGAAACCCTGAAAGCACTGTGGGCAGAGGACCGAACGTTTACTTCGCAGATGTCCGAGACCCATCGTGGGGAGCTGACCACATCCTGGGCGCGGGCAGTGAAGCGGTCCCAAAATTGGATAGAAGCCGACTCGAATGCCTGAACCCGACCAACGATATCCATCGGACGGAACCCTTGCTTCGCCTCTGGGCCATCTGAATCGAACGCGTTCGCTTGCAGAAATGCGAGATGGTGGTGTGTGGGACGTCATGATTATCGGAGGAGGAGCCACGGGGCTGGGAGCGGCCGTTGATGCCGCCTCAAGGGGGTTGCGCACACTGCTGCTTGAGCGGGACGACTTTGCAAAAGGAACGTCCAGCCGAAGCACGAAACTCGTACATGGAGGCATTCGATATCTGAAGCAGGGACGCGTGAAAATGGTGATGAAGGCCCTTGAAGAACGGGACCTGCTCCGCATGAATGCCCCACACCTGGTAGCATTGCGAGAATTTATCGTTCCGTGTCGGAATATGGCTGAAATGGCGTTCTACGGCAGCGGATTGAAAGTGTATAACATCTTGGCCTCCGGCCGTGGCATACCCCCATCGCGGATATTGCGTAGAAACGACGTTATCAGCGCGCAAGAAGGCATCAATGATGCGTCCATGATGGGCGGCGTATCCTATGTGGACGGTCAATTCGACGATGCCCGGTTGGCCCTCGTTTTAGCCCAGACCTGCGTCCGCGAAGGGGGTACCGTGGTCAATCATTGCGGTGTGACGCACCTATCGGCGACTTCTCCGTCCGGCATGAATGTCCGGGCGAGAGATACGGAGTCAGGCGAGGAATTCAGTATCAACGCCCGCTGCGTGGTCAATGCGACCGGCGTATTTGCCGATGCTGTGCGCACGATGGATGGTTCGAACAACAAGAGTCTGATACGGGCCAGTCAGGGAATTCATCTGGTATTGCCTTCAGCATTCCTGCCCGGAGATGCTGCCATCATGGTGCCGCGCACGGATGACGGCAGAGTGCTCTTCTGCATCCCATGGAAGGGACATGTCTTGCTCGGGACGACCGATACCCCGGTCGAGCGCATTGAATCTGAACCAAAAGCACTGGAAGACGAGATTTCTTTCTTGATAGGCCATGCGGGCAGATACCTGCGTCGGGCGCCGACCCGTGCGGACGTGTTGAGTGTCTTCGTCGGACTCCGTCCGCTCATTGGATCTTCCGATGGCCCCACAAAATCGCTCTCAAGGGAGCATGTGATTCACGAATCAGCCTCCGGCTTGATAACCATCGCAGGTGGTAAGTGGACAACCTACCGACACATGGCCGAAAAAGTCGTGGATCGCGTGTGCAAACGTCTTGGTGCTTCCGACAAAAAGTGCGTGACCAGAAATCTGCCTCTTTATGGCCACATGACCGATCAAGGGACGTTACGTTTTGGTGAGTATGGCACAGACCATCACGCCATCGTGAATACCATTGACGATGAACCGAATGGGAGCGATCGTTTGCACCCTGATCTGCCCTATGTGGCAGGACAGGTTACCTGGGCTGTAGAGAACGAAATGGCTCGGACCGTGGAAGATGTATTGGCCCGTCGCACACGTGCCCTTTTCTTCAATGCACAGGCCAGCAAGGACATGGCTCCGCGAGTAGCTCAGCTGATGGCCGATCATCTGAACCAGACTGCCGACTGGATAGACCGGGAGGTTGCCTCTTTCAACACGCTGGCGTCTCAGTATCAGTTGCATGCGTAAGGCAGCGATTGGAATCCGACCAGAAAGAATCAAACTTCGAAAGACATGCAAAAGCGTTTCCGCATCTTTTCCTACCTCTTCATGGCGTGCCTGATCGGCTGTTCGTCTGTTACTGAATATGATCTTCAGGGACATCGCGGTGCCAGGGGCCTGCTTCCAGAAAATTCAGTCCCAGGATTTTTGCTGGCTCTTGAGTACGGGGTGGACACCATTGAGATGGACGTGGTCGTGTCGGCTGATTCGCATGTCGTCGTATCCCATGAACCCTGGATGTCACCGGAAATATGCTCTCATCCGGATGGCACGGTCGTCGGTGAGGAAGAGGCCATGTCGCTCAATCTATTTACGATGCCCTATGAGCGCATTGCCCTCTTTGACTGCGGATCAAGGGGTAACGAACGCTTTCCAGAGCAGGAACCGCTGTCCGTAGTGAAGCCCCTTCTGGCGGATGCCCTCAGAGCTGTCGAATCGGCAGCAGAGACACCCGTTCGGTACAACATCGAAATCAAGTCCAGGAAAGAAGGCGATGGCGTGTTCCATCCGGATGTAGACACCTTTGCCAGCTTGGTCCACCAGGTTATCGACGAATACGAGCTAATGGATCGCACGACGATCCAGTCATTTGATCCACGTTCGCTCGAGTCCTATCACCGCATCGCACCGCAGGCAACGCTTGCTTTGCTGGTCAGCAATGAATGGGGGTTTCAAGCCAATATGGACCGACTCAGCTTTCTTCCCCAGATTTACAGTCCGAATCATCGCCTTGTCGATCGTGCGCTCGTGGATTCTGTACATTCAGCGGGGTTGACGATCGTACCCTGGACCATAAACGAGACGGCGCGAATGCGTGAGCTTCTCGATCTTGGTGTAGATGGACTGATTACTGACTATCCTGATCGAGCGAAAGCCATGGCCAACTGAGGCCTGTACGAAAGGCGGCTTTGATTCCGGAAGCTGCACCCACAATCAACTTATCATCTCGTACCGAAATGACACCCTTCATCGCTGAAATTCTGGGAACGGCTCTTCTTCTATACCTCGGCAACGGTACCGTTGCAAACGTCGTATTGAGTAAAACCAAAGGAAACAACAGCGGCTGGATTGTGATTACCGTGGGCTGGGGATTGGCGGTCTTTGTGGGGGTATTCTCCGTAGCAGCGATCAGTGGCGCGCACATCAACCCGGCCGTCACACTGGGATTGGCTGCGGCAGGAAAGTTTTCCTGGTCCCTGGTACCGCTCTACATGGCTGCACAGTTCATTGGCGGAGCTCTGGGCGCTTTTCTGGCATGGCTGCACTATCGGCCCCATTTTGCAAAGACTGAAGATGCCGATCTCAAGCTGGCTGTCTTCTGTACGGCTCCTGCCATCCGGGAGACGTCGTCCAACCTGATTTCAGAAATTCTGGGGACGTTTGCGCTCGTGTTTTGTGTTCTTCTTCTGGCAGCGCCGGAAGTGGGTCTCGGAGCGCTGGACGCTTTACCTGTCGCCTTGCTGGTCCTCGTAATCGGGATCGGACTCGGCGGCACCACGGGGTATGCTATCAACCCGGCCCGTGACTTCTCGCCTCGATTGATGCACGCGCTCCTTCCTGTCGCGGGTAAACGGGATAGTGATTGGTCCTATTCCTGGATTCCTGTCGTGGGTCCGTTCATCGGCGGCTTGCTCGCTGCTGGCCTGTATCTCGTAATCGGGGCCGGGGTATGATTGGTATTCTCCGGCCTCCCTCCCATCAGCCTCGCGTTCCGGAAGAGAAAGTTGACGAGAAGTATCGCCGCCTGAGATGGCAGGTGTTCATGGGCATCTTTGTCGGCTATGCCGGCTACTACTTCGTCCGAAAGAACTTCTCTCTGGCCATGCCCTACCTGATCGAGGAAGGGTATTCCCGAACGGAACTGGGCTTTGCTTTATCTGGGGTGGCCATCGCATACGGATTGTCCAAATTCTTGATGGGCAGTGTTTCGGATCGAAGCAATGCCCGCTCATTCATGGCGCTGGGTTTGGCGGTCAGCGCCGTCATCATGATCATGATGGGGACACTGCCGTTTGCCACGGCATCAGTTACCATGATGTTCACGCTCCTGCTGCTGAACGGGTGGTTTCAGGGGATGGGCTGGCCCCCCTCTGGTCGAACCATGGTGCACTGGTTTTCAGCCAGCGAGCGCGGCACGAAAATGGCCTTCTGGAACGTGGCACACAACGTAGGCGGGGGGCTTGTGGGGCCAATCGCCATACTGGGCGTCGCCATTTTTGCCGATTGGCATGCCATCTTGTATACGCACGGCATATTGTCACTGATCGTGGTGGTGTTCATCCTTCTGACGGTCAGAGACACGCCGCAGAGCCAGGGCCTCCCCCCGATTGAAGAACATCGAAAGGACTACCCAAAAACCTTCGATTACGATTCGACCCACGAAAAGGAGTTTTCGACGAGGGAGATCTTTTTCGGGAATGTCTTCAATAATCGGCTCTTGTGGACGATTGCCCTGGCCAACGCCTTCGTCTATCTGGTTCGGTATGGCGTGCTGGATTGGGCGCCGACTTACCTGGGAGAGGTCAAGAACTTCTCTTTCGATGACTCGAGCTGGGCCTATGCACTCTACGAGTGGGCAGGAATTCCAGGTACTTTGCTTTGTGGCTGGATGTCAGACCGACTTTTCAGAGGCCGCAGAGCGCCCGTCAGCATCATCTACATGTTCCTGACAGGTATATGCGTCGTCATCTACTGGCTCAATCCCCCCGGAAATCCAGGGGTAGATATTGCTATGCTGATCTCAATTGGTTTCCTCATCTACGGCCCGGTGATGTTGATAGGGGTCCACGCGCTGGACCTCGTACCCAAAAAAGCGGCCGGAACGGCTGCAGGATTCACCGGCCTGTTCGGATATGTTGGGGGGGCCGTAGCCGCAAATGTGGCTATTGGAGCCCTGGTAGACGCAGCAGGGTGGGATGCCGGATTTTTGTTGATTGTTAGCGCCTGTGTTGCGGCAATGATATTGATTTCGCTTACCTGGAAAGCCGAAAGAGAGGTTCTTCTAGGCGATTAATGAGCTTCAACAAACGAACACTACCCGTAGGTATATACAACTACTCCGACATCACACCCCTGACTTGGTTTTAGCGTTGGCGGACAGGATTCGTACGCTTCTGCTCGACCTCCTTGGGGTATGAGAGGGCGCTTGGTTGGCTGCATCCAGCCCCTTGTCTGATGCTCGGTGACTATCACTTTGAGACAACGAGGGGCTGCAACCTTTTGCCGGACCCGCTGACTAGGCGGATAAAGTAGACCCCATTACGCAGCGTTGAAATGTCGAAGCGAATGTCGTGGCGCCCCTCGCCCAGGGCTTCGTCCAGTATCGGAGAGTGTTGGCGGCCCAAGATGTCTATGATATCGACGCGCACTCTACCTGCTCTTGGAAGCATGATGGTCGTACTGACCGATGAGCTGGCCGGATAGGGCCATGGTTGTTCCAAGGCCAAGGATAAAGCACCCTCTTGCCGTGTCGATCCCAATCCGGTGGCAAGGTGTGCATCAATATGGTTTAAACTGAATAACCACCCGGTTTTGTCGGAGTCTGATCGTGCTTCCACCCGTAGGATGTGTGTGCCCTCTTCAAGATGGACCTCCGGGAAGGGGAGCGACCTCCAAAACTGAAACGATCCAGTGGATGTGACCGGTTTCCAGCCGCCAATGTCTTGTCCGTCTATGAGAAGCCGGATCTCCCCAAATCCAGGCACCGTTGCTACGGAGGGCTCGAAGATGTAGCGCCCAGTCGTTGGCACATTGATCGTGTACTCCAGCCATTCTCCGGAGACGATCCAGAAGACGGCATGACCACCATCGTTGGCAGCTTCCAAGTCGACACCTTCATCAGGCCGAAAAGCTAATCCGATATTTTGCTCTTCGGCGTCATGATAGGCACGCCCCTCGCCTCCTTCGTCGTAGTGCTCCGCTTGTATGCGTCCCGGAATACTAGGCGTATGTCCGCGAAAGGGCGTTCCGTTTTCGAGCACTGTTATGTACGTGCTATCGGAAGATTGTAGCCCCTCGCCATTGGTCACCTCAAGAACGACGGGGTACTCCCCAGCCTCTTCGAAGGTGAAGACAGGAGCGCTCTCTTGCGTCTCCCCCAGATTACCGAAGAGCCACCGATGGCTAACAATGCCACCCTTCCGGTCAAAACTGAGATTTCCATCGAAGGATACCCTCAGCGGCTTCTTGCCTCGTGTTGTGCTTGCCTGAATGATGGCAACGGGTGCATCTGGATTGATATCCGCAGTGGTAAATGTAGCAAAGCTCCTGGGTGCTACCCTCAGTTCAACACCATCTGAAAATGTGACGACATGCTCTTCGCTGTTCGAGTTGTAGGCAACGTAAGTATGATCACCAGCTGCATCTTCGAAGACGGTGTATGTCGGAGTATTTGCTGTAACAGTTTTATCCAGATGCCCCATTTTGCGGAGATTGAATAGCCAGTGCATCGTGTGGGCTTTGGATGCACCGTCGAATGCTTCATATCCGGGATCTGAAAGAAAGTATCCAAGTGCTTGGTCGGCATCGCCCAAAGCGAGATACTTCCATAGCACATCTTTCCATAAAACCGGCTGTCCGCTTCGCTCCTCTACAATCTCTGCGTAATTCCGAAGAACGTAATCTGGATGTCTACCCAGATATAGCGAACCGGCTGTCACAGGTAGAATATTGATACCGTGAATGAACTCCGGATCTGCCCCAAACCACGTAGAGTGTACGCCTTTTCCTCCCCAAACCATTCCTATGGACACGTGCCCATACTCCTCGGGAAAGACAGCATCATCTACATCAAACCAATATTGATCAACGGCTGCTGACTCTGTTGCATGCAAGAATACGCCCAGATCTCGGATGTCGGTCTGCCCTGTTGCTTCGCCCCACAAAATGACAGCGGAAGCAAAGTTGAGCGATTCAGAGGAGGACTCTTGATTATTTCCGTCTCCAAAATCAGCATGACCTGCAGCCCACGAGTGACCCGCGTATGCATCATGGGAACGCAAAAATGGGAATAAAGGATCGTCTCGGTCCCAGCTATTGGCATCTCTGATCAACAGATTTACCATTTGTCCCCATTGGCTTGGGGCAGCCCAAACACTATCGTATCGCGCTATCGTTGCTGCACTGAAAATGGCATAGCTGGCGTGGAAGTGGTGATCATTGATTTGATTATCCGCTCCAAATGAGGAAGGATAACCGGTTAACACATCCCAGTTCGGTATGTAAGCATACTGAAGCGCCCCTCCGGCGGTAAACCAGTCTTCAAGCTGTGCCTTGATTTGATCCAGGAAGTAGTTTCGCTCTTCATCAGCGCCCAACTGATCAGCTATGTGAGCAAGGTTGGCGAAGCGAGCCATCCGTTTTCCACTGTTGTAGGTATCCGTTGGTGAAAGCTGCTGGGACGTGGCTTCTTTGACGAGTGAATGAAGCTGGACAGGGTTATAGTCTCCAAGGTTTGGTAGAGCAGGCAGGATACCGGTGAAGGGATGTTCTGTATAAAAGGTGTTTCCGGCGACTACCTTCATTGTACCTCGTGCCGATATGTACTCGAAGGGCAGAAAGGGAGAACGTGTCGCTAGCCACTGATGTCTGTAAAGTGCCATCAGCGTCCTGTTTTCTGACCCTTCCATGACCTCCGTTTCGACACTGAATTCCGTAGATACCCCTGATGATGACTCGTCGTAGTTCCACGTCACCCGGCTATTGGTGACGAAGGCGAAGGCATGCGTTCTGAAGAGCTCCAATGTGGTCAGCTCACGATCTGGCAAAACGGCTACGGAGAGATAGTCCTTACCACCGAGGTCAGAGGTCAGGTCTGTTGACTGCGACCACTCAGAACCAGAGGGAGCAAAAATGCCGTAATGTTTACCTGATACGGTCAGGCCCAAGGTGCCGTCTTCTTGGTACCACACGTCCAAGCTACTCGTGGATCTAATTTGAGCCCGGTCCCCCGCAAGTTTGAAAAACACATACGGCATACCGTGCCCCATCGTAGCTGTCATGCTGTGGCTGCCGTCTTTCCACTCAGCCGTGACAACCCAATCGCTGTAGGAGAGAGCCGTCGTTAGGGGTGCGGTCATCCCGGCGATACCCACTGTGAGATCAGCGGAGTGGGGAAAGAGGTAATCAGCTGCCGCGAACACGTGCCCATCACTGTATCCGAGCTCTAATCCTGACTCGACAGCCTTCATGGCGAGGGGATGGGCAAAAATAACGTTCGAGTGAGGCAGACCTGAGAATGGGAAAATCAGACTACTCCAAAAATCATTTGTCTGGATGGCACCCTGAAACCCGGCGGATATTTTTGGAGAAATGCTTTGGCCATTTGCGTTCTGGGGTCCTACGTCTCCACTCGGCGCGTGGGTACGATAGGATCCAGAGCCAAGTGATATAACCTGGGCGTGGACTTCTGAGCCGCCGAAGAAGAGGGCAATGAGGAACACCATTTCAGCAATGCCCCACCGAGGTGCGTGAAAGCATTCAGTTGTAAGGGGTCGCTGATAACATCTGGACGGTCTTAGCATCATTTATTTAAGGAGAGCCACGATGACTAATGGTGGTGGGCAGAGTGCTTTGAAGTTGCGAGTAGGTGGATTCCACAGTCCACGGAAGCAGCTTTTTTGTTCTCCAAGGCGGGATACCGCACAATGTTCACCTCTCAGTATGCTAGCCACCCATTTTCCCAGAAAACAACGTTTGATGTCAAACGACAAAGTCAGCTCCAAGCAGCAGAGGAGGCATCTACAGCTGACCCAATAATCGTATTTCACCGCTGGTTTCTACAAGCCGAACAGTATCCTAGTCCATCTCCGATCGCCCTGAACTCCTTTGAATACTTCCTTCTGGTGCGCTTCGCGTACCTATTGATTGATGCAATAGTACGCCAATCATCTGTCCCTTTAATAGGACCAAGGTCAGAACGGGTAGGCAGTCGTTACCGAACGTTTATGAATGTGTTTGTACCTAGCCACGCTTTAGGTGCTTGGTCTTTCGACCTGTGACACGCTCGCGCCACATCCTGAAGCTCGAACGCTTCAATTCACGGCGCATCAAGGCGATTACCTCGGATTCAGATAAGCCTGTGGTCGCTTCGATAGCGTCAAAGCTGACATCATCCTGCCACGCTTTTTCAATGATGTCGCTTATTTCTGACTCTGTCATGCAGCTTCTTGCTAACCTTCTATGATTCCACTCAATACATGGCAATCAATTGGGCCATGTGATGCTCGGGAAGTGCGACTCAGCGAGCAACATTACGTCCCTGAAGTACGGCCCCACAAGTCAGGCGTATGGCCCTTTTGTCTGGGCACCGTCCAGATCACATGGGACAGCCTGGAGGGCTGGAATCAGGTACACACGGCCAAGCAGCACTTGGTAGATCGGTCTACAACCATAGAATGCCGGCCGACATGACCAGTATCAAGAAGGCAGGAATTGATTTCTTGAGAGGATCGCCGACCTTTATATGCATGGACAATGCCCCTATCATCAGGAGAGCGATGATCGACGCTGCAGGCCCAACGAGCTCTGGTATCCAGAACCCGACCAGAAGCGCAACTGCGGATCCGACTTTGAGTGCTCCCACGATGAAAAAAGCGGCATCGGGAAGGCCGTAAGCGCTGAACTCCTCCTTGAGTGACTGTGCTTCACCGCCGCGATAAGCGGTTGCTGACGTTGAGCGAAGGATCCAGACATTCAGTAATCCGAGTGCTACGGTAATCTGAAAGAAGGAGGCGAGGGTAAACTCAGGCATGATGCGTCTCATTTGATGAAGTCTGAGTATAGCAGAAACGCGCTGTCAAATGCGAGGTTTGTCCCGCATGAATCTACTCTACCAAGGCCTGAGCATTCTGACCGGTGTCGGCTTTATTTACTACGGCATTTCTTGTCTGGTCTCCCCAACAATGCGACAGGAATTCGAGCGTTTCGGAGCCGCACAGTACCGCGTCCTTACCGGTATTCTGGAAATCCTGGGGGGTTTGGGTGTATTGTTGGGATTGTTCGTCCCGCTGATCGGTGCTTTAGCTGCTGCTGGCATTGCGCTTCTCATGATCATGGTTGTTGTTCAGCGCATCATGCAACGGGACTCACTCCTGCAAATGGCACAGGCGCTGATATTCACGATGATCGCGTCTTGGCTCACCGTATTTGGCGTCTTGAACTGGTGAAGCAAAGAGATGTGGCACCCTGTGAATGATGGGGCAAACACGATTCTTGGACTCCGCTGGGACGCAGAAAAACCTTGATACCTGGATAGGTACCTGTTTTTACGGAGAGGCTTGTACCATGGATATATTGTTATTTACACTGATATCCTGATGCTATAACCGATACGCCAGGGCTTTGAGGATCTACCATTACATACTGACGCTTCTGTGTTGTGCGGCGGGCTTGTTTTTCGTCATCGTGGGTTCAGCGCCTGCTTTTGAGACAGGAGAGTGGTCCCAGATCAATTACGGTGCTGTCATTCTGCTGTCGGGTGCGCTGTATTTCTTTTCGGCCAGGGTCAAGAAGACGGACGCAGGATCTGATGGGGGTATCAAATGAAACCAACCCAGTGGTCTTCTTTTCGAACTCATCTCGTAGAGTTTGTCGTTGTTGTGCTTGGGATTACCGTGTCTTTCAGCCTGGACGGATGGCGTCAGGACCGGATCACGTCTGAGCTCCACCTGTCGGAAATCAGAAGCCTACTGGAAGATCTGGAACAGGATAAGGAGCGCCTTTCAAGCGTCTCTGATATGATTGAGGAGGGTGACAGCAGTGTGCGGCTCATTCTGAACGACATCCTTGCGTACAGGGAAAATGAGCTTTCGTATTCTGAGTTGGCCTTGACTCTTCAGGATGTGGGTACGCCCTATCAGTACGGCACCTTTTTCATGAACACCTCGACGTATACGTCCTTGGTGGCAACGGGCAGGCTGCAGCTCTTTCCGGAGCATATCAATCGAAAGCTTCGGGACTATTACGAGTATGTATCCAAGCGCGTAGACGACAACAACGAACTGGTAGACCGCATTACACTGGCGTACTACAACGAGTATCATCCATGGGTCAACTTTCAGTCGCTTGGGAAGGAAGACACGCTCCACGATGATGGGATCCCGCACTCTTTTTTCAGGGATCCTGCCATTAAACGACTGTATTCCGATGTGTCTTTTTTGACCGCGACGTTAGCCTTGCAGGATCGGATTCGCATCCATAGCGGCCAGGTTGCTCAGTATGAGAGATTGCGCGACGAACTTGAGGCGCTACTCAGCCAACTATGATGTCTCAGGGCATCTCATGGGTACCATGGACGAAGGATGTGGGACCGTGCGCCAGGGCATTCTGTAGGTTCATCGTCTAATCAAGCGTGTACCCTGTTCCTATTTTATGTCTCATGGTTGCCTAGTGGGGTCGCGGTCTATACTTTTACTCTCGTCAATTTTCACTTGTGCGTGGAGTAAGAAGATGATCAAAAATACTGTTGCAACCGTACTGATGGCGGTTGTTCTCGTCGGCTGTTCCAAGGAAGTGGAGGTCACTGTCGTCTCCGAAGATTCCACCCCTGAGGTCGTCAACCAGATGAGCATTCATCTTTTTGATCTTCCCGAGGGAATGTCCGAGGAAGAGTATCTGGCCGATGTCGCGACCCTGAATGAGTTTTATACGCAGGCCTCGTACCCAAAGAATTACACCGTGTTGAAAGTTGCTGACGATTCCGGGGTCGATACCTATCGGTATGCATTGGTCAGTTCGTATACGAGTGCCGATCAATATGCCGAACTGCACGACCTTGGACCTGATTACGAGGCGTTTATGGATTCCATTCGGGTCAAGCACAAAGGTATCATAGACACCGAGATATACCGGAAGGTATTTCGGATTAGCGCGCCCTAGTCGGGCACACCCCAATCGCGCACTCACATAATTGAAGGGTACTGCAACGGCCTGCGAGCGCCGAATCAGCATTCGATCCCTTTGATAACCAATGGGCTAATCGCCCGATAGGATACGTCTGCATCCTTATCCGGCGTAAAGCGCAGTTGGGCTCGTCGGTCCCCATGGGTGTCCTCCGTGCTTCTGCCTGCACAGGTCTCTAGATTATCTCCCCATGCAGCACAACAGAATGATAGGGACCCTGCTTTCGGATGCCTCCCGCGAGCGCAGTGAGCGCTTCATCATAGGCGTTGCCATCGGCACGTTCGTATTGCACCTCCTGCTTATTGCCCTGACCCGCCTAGGACTGACAGGCCTGAATCCGGAATCGGAGATGTTGTCTGGATTCATAGCGGCCATTTACACGCCGTTTTCCTTCATTCTGCTCTACGAAGTATATCTCCTTGTTTTTTATCTCCCCCAATCCACGACGACCTACATAGCCAAGCAGTACGAGATTGTCACGCTCATTGTTATCAGGCGCCTTTTCAAGGACATTGCCAACCTGGAGCTGACGACGGATTGGTTTCAGAAAGAGTATGACCTGCAGTTCACGTATGACTTGCTGACAACGCTGGCGCTCTTCGGTCTGATCTATCTTTTTTATCGCCTCAACCATGCCCGACCATCAACCCCGTCAACAGGCAGCCTGACCCCGCAGGTCAAGCGATTCATCGCCATGAAGCAATATCTGGCGATCGCATTGATTCCATTGCTGGCCGCCCTGGCGGTGTATTCACTGGGACACTGGGGATGGGTGGCTTTCGGGAGTGGCACAGCTTCGGCAGGGCAGCTTCATGATGTCAATGATATTTTCTTTGATGACTTTTTTGCTGTCCTGATTCTGGTGGATGTCCTCTTGCTACTCATGTCGTTTGTCCTCACGGACAAGTTTCACACCGTGATTCGAAACTCAGGATTCGTCATATCCACCATCCTCATCAAGCTCTCCTTCAGTGTGGTTGGTTTGCTGAATGCTGCGCTCACGGTCACGGCAGTCCTTTTCGGTGTGGCCATTCTCTGGCTTCACAATCAGTATGAACGGCTCGAGCGGAATGATCAGCGCTGATGATTGCCACAAGCCCTCACCGCGCGCGATGCCGTGATATCTCCCCGCGACATAGAGGCCTTGATTCGTTCATCCCGCGTCTATGACGTAGCCCGCGAAACGGCGCTCGATGCAATGGGTGAGCTTTCCCATCGCACGGGAAACCATGTGCTGCTCAAGAGGGAGGACGAACAGGTAAGCTTCTCGTTCAAGGTGCGTGGTGCTTACAACAAGATGGCGCACCTCTCAAAAGAGCAGCTCTCTCGCGGCGTTGTTACTTCCTCGGCCGGCAATCACGCGCAGGGGGTTGCCCGGGCAGCATCGGTGCTGGCCTGCGATGCCACCATCGTCATGCCGGTTTCGACGCCCGAGGTCAAAGTGGACGCCGTTCGCCGTTTTGGGGGAAAGCGCGTAACCATCGTTTTGCACGGAGAGTCCTACAGCGATGCACATGCTCACGCCACCACACTGGTGCGGGAAGAGAGCAGGACATTTGTCCACCCTTTTGACGACCCCCATGTCATTGCGGGTCAGGGCACTATCGCCAAGGAGATCTTCGAGCAGCATCCTGCAGAGATTGACGCCATCTTTGTGGCAGTGGGAGGAGGGGGGTTGGCAGCGGGGATAGGCTCCTGGGTCAGGTCAGCGCGCCCCGCAACGCGGGTAATCGGCGTTCAGGCGGAGGGCTCGAGCGCGATGATGCGATCGCTGCATGAACAGGAACGCGTACGCCTTGATCATGTCAGCCTTTTTTCGGACGGTACCGCTGTCAAGGAGGTTGGCGCCTTGACCATGGCGCTCTGCTCGCAGGTTCTCGATGACTTGGTGGTTGTCAGTACCGATGAGATTTGTGCGGCCATCAGCGATGTTTATGCAGATACCCGCCATATTGTCGAACCCGCGGGCGCGCTTTCCCTTGCAGGCCTCAAGAAGGTGGCAGCTTCCAGCGGATGGGTAGATCGTCGCCTGGTGGCCGTTGCCTGCGGCGCAAACATGAACTTCAACCGCCTTCGCTTCGTTGCCGAGCGTGCCGAGGTAGGGCGGCATCGCGAGGCCATTTTTGCCGTTACCATTCCCGAGGAGCGAGGCTCATTCCGCGCGCTCTGTAGGCTTCTTGGTGATCATGATGTGACCGAGTTCAACTACCGGATGTCTGATGGGGATGAAGCACATATCCTGGTGGGGATTGGGATACGATCGGAGGAGGATCGAGAGGCAATGGCTTCTGTTTTCAGGACGGCCGGCCTGAGCGCTTTGGATCTGTCTGATGATGAGCTTGCCAAGACGCACCTGCGTCATATGGTCGGTGGCCGCTCGGAGAGTGCGAAGGAAGAGCTCCTCTACCGGTTCGAGTTTCCAGAGCGCCCGGGTGCATTGATGCGGTTTCTTTCTGGCATCCCCTCCCAATGGAACATCAGCTTGTTCCATTATCGCGGCATTGGGGCGGACTATGGTGATGTGCTCGTTGGCATACAGACGGCCAGGAAAGATCGGGTCGTACTCGAGTCTTATCTGAGCGAGGTCGGCTTTCCATTCCGCTTCGAATCAGACAATCCTGCGTACCAGCTTTTTTTGTGACTCCAGGAAGGAAGTACCTCGTCTTTTCACAATATATTGACAAAGAGGTGTCCATGGAGTAGGTTTATCCGGCTCAAAGCCGCATAAATCCAAGACGTTGTAACAAAATCCTCGATGCAGGTGCGTTCGAGGTATGGGGGTTTTGCCATGAATCCTTTTCAGCGTGTTTCCCTGTGTTTTCTTGCCTCGGTGTCGTTTCTCATGTCGGCGGCAGCTCAGGAACAGGCGCTCGGCAGCGCGTGGGCTGGCACCTGGGAAGCTGAGGCAAACGGCACGCGGTTGGTCATGGAGAGCCAGGTTGCTGGCGAATGGCTCAATGCAAGGATCACGGATCCCACCGGATATACCTATCTCGTTGAGGCCACCGTTGCCGGCACGGATGCTCAGGGCGTTTTCTCCGACCCCCAGACAGGTGCCCGGCTTGATTGCACCCTGCGGTTGGGTGCGGGCCAATTGACGCTTTCCGTACTAAGTCCTGCACCCTCGCAAGGACAGCAACCGCTGCTGGAACTCAATTTTTATCCCCCCGGTAGCCTCCCCGAGACGAATACGGCGCAGTCGAGTAAGCTCGATCCTGCCTTGGTCGGTACCTGGATGCGTACGGAATCTTCGACCGACCCCGCGGCCAATTTCAGTTTTGTGGTTCAATGGACGCTCATCCTGAACGCCGACGGGACGTTTTCGCAGTATTCAAAAAGCGCGGGCGGCATCCTTGGGACAACAGGCGCAGGACAAGGGCAGCTCGTGGCGCAAGGCAACTGGAAAACGGAACAGAAAGTGTTGTGGACAAACACTGGGACCGGTTTTCAACCTTTTTCACGGTACCTGGTGGATGCGCAGAACATGATGTTCGTGTTTGGAGACGATTCGCGCCAGCTCTGGAGCCGCGCCTACTGACATATGAGCCAACCTCCCTGCATACAAGGGCTGTTTGAGCCGTAGGCGTAGATGGCATTCTTCAGCCCTGTTCTTCCTGTGACGGATGGCCCTGCTCCTCCCGGTGGGAGAGGAGCCATTTCCATTTCCGGGGTGATTCACAGTATCATTGCCCCGTTCGTCTGACGTCCGTTACCTCGGTATTCAGACGGGCACAAACCCGCCAATTGTCTTCACCACGTCTCGCCACCAGCATGAATCTTTCACGCTCAGAGTTTCTCTTCAATGCGGCAGCCATTCTCTCGTTGGGGCTGTCCATTGTGGTATGGTTTCTGGGGTATCGCCAAGCGGCCATCTTCGTAGGGCTGTGGGTCCCAAGTATCCTGGGTTGGATGAACTTCGCCGCCATCAAGGAGAGTCGAAAACTTCAGGAGGAGAAGGAGTAATGGACCAGAATACCCTGCTTCTCATCATGGGTGGGATAGTAACCCTGATATTTCTCGTAGCCCTTTTTTCAAGCGATGCGTTCCGGAAATGATGCATGTGGCTTCCGGGATGCCTCGCGCGCGGATGAGCCCTGGTGCTGCTCAATCAAATCCTGATACGCCTGTTCTGATTGCGTCATGTAGCCCCCACCTGCATGAAAACACTGCCCTCACTTCTTCTTTGTTTCCTTGGTTTCGTTGCTCCGATCAGGGCCCAGGTTGAGCTCGTCCGCTTGGACTCTACGAAGCTGGACAGGGCCAACATCTGGGGTGTATTGGCCGAGGCGCCGGACCATATGGCCATCACGACGGCCCAGGCCCAGCATATCTACCTGCGCTACCTGGACAGCAACCTGCAGGAAGTAGGTTTTCCGGGTCCGGACCCGGTGCGTCTGACCTTCGAATCGGACGGATTCGGTCAAAATGGATTGCCTACCATTGCAGATCACAAGACCATCTTCTGGAAGGACCATTTTTTTGTGGCGTTCTCACTGGCCGGGGATAGGCAGCTCTACCTGATGAAGGTAACGCCAGAGGGAAATCGGGTCGGTGAGATCCTCAAGGTGTACGACCAGGACGAACAGCCCGCAGGCCAGCCAGGGCTTCCGACGAACGACATGATCCTGGGGGCAAGCGAGGCTACCCTCTACGTCGGACACTTTGCGGTGGGGATCGGACATCGTATACACGCCTTCGACGCCGACATGAACCGTATGCGGGATCCCTTCAACACGGACCCCCGTCTCGTTCACAACAATGTGGGGGGACTCTACTTCCAGCAGGCAGAAGGTGTCTTCCATCTCATTACGGGAGACAAATTCGGAGGCGCCACCTCTGGGGGCGCCGGCATGCCGGCTCAAGAGGGTGCCAACCTGATTCTGACTAGGTGGGACCGGGATTTTGAGCCGCTCATGATGGAGCCTCAGGTCCTGATTGATGACCCTGCCGAGGAGGGCGCATGGTTTGGTACCGGTGTGGCGCAGGACACATCGACCGGATTCTGGTATGTCGCTTTTCAGCATTTGTACGAGGGCGAAAAGCTGGACGAGGAGCATGTGGACCTTGCTGTCTACGACGCCGGATTCAAGCGACTCATCACGCGCAGTCACGAGACGGCTCGTGAGTACTTCCGGCCCCATCTGCACATTCACGACGACGCTCTTTTCATGTCCTATGACCGGCGGGGCAATGGGGTATTTGTGCACAAGTATGCTCTGCTCGAGGAGGGGGATGCCCCGACAAACAATGCGCCTGATGCCGCTTTTTCAGCCTCCCGTACCAGTGGACAGGCACCCGTCTCCATCACCTTCGACGCCAGCGCCTCCAGCGACCCCGATGGGGATAGCCTCAGTTTTTATTGGGACTTTGGCGATGGCGCCACGGCGCAAGGTCAGCAGGCCGGGCATACCTACACCTCCTTCGGGCAATTCGAGGTGCGCCTGATGGTATCTGACGGGCTGGAAAGCGACATGGAGACGCTTACGGTTTCCATTGCCTCCGGCGTGTCAACAGAAGCCCTGACGACCCCTGAGCGAGTTGACCTCAAGCCGGCCTACCCCAACCCCCTGAAGACAGAGACCACCATTTCCTACGCACTCGCAGAGCCCTCGGTCGTCTCCGTAACACTGACCGACCTGTTGGGACGTCGCATCGCCGCGCCGCTTGAAGGGCAGAGGCAAACGGCAGGAGATCATACCTTTATCTGGTCAGCGGAAGGAATATCGCCTGGCATCTATGTTATTACGCTGCAGGCAGGGTCCGTCGTACAAAGCCAACCGGTGGTTGTCTTGCGCTAACGGAAAGAGACACCGGTCCGCCCAGCGCACCACAAACCGGCTCGAAGGCTTCTTTCCGCGGCGGGAGTTCCTTGAAAGGAACTCCCGTAAGACGCCTTCGACACGTCCACTCCGTGCGCACATGATGTTTCCGATAGTTCTATACAGACGCTTCTCCGTGCGAAAGCATATCGGAAGTCCCTGCATGTCGCTTTGGCTCGGACTCCTTCTTGTTGCCACGCTCTGGCCCTGCCGGGCGCAGGCTCAGCTGCGTCTGGCAAACGACATCATATTTTTCGGGCAGCGCAACGACCTCCTGTTTTTTTCACACGATGACTCGCTCTTCCGTGTGGGCGTAGAGTCGATGCAGGTACTTGGCGTCGATCGGATGCCCGATGAGTCCCACTTCTTGGTCAATACCCAGCCCGTTCCCAATTCAGCGATCATTTCCGACTCGACGCTGTGGATCTGGGATGCGTCCATCGGATCTGTTTTCGCCTACAACAGCGAAGGCCTTCTCAAGTCCTACCCCCAATATCCCTCCCGTACGCGGTTCGGACATGCAGCAACCACACGGCCGGATACGGGCGAGCCGCTGGTCTTTGGCGGCTATGGATACTGGCGGGCGCAGGACTTTTTCATCTATTTCGACACCACGTTACACCAATGGCTCGAACTGGCCTACACCCCCGGGCCCCATGATCCATCGCCCCAGATACGATCGAGTCTGCTCGATGTCGGTAATGGACGAGACGTCTACTTGGTGCAGGGAAGCACCTCGAAGCAGGTCTCGCCCATGTATTATGTCCAACGCCCGGAGGCGCTGGCCCTGCGTTTCGACTTCGATACAATGATGTGGCAACCCACCCCCATGAACGCCGAGGTCGCGTGTCTGATATCAACCCATGCCAAAGTGCGTCTGGCCAGTTTTCAGGGGCCTGAAGTGACCTACGTGGGTATACCCCATCCGGCGTCCCAGGCGTGCGGTCCGCTCTATGAAGACCGGGATGTGATCCTGGACTTTTCCCTTCTCTTCTGGCGGCCCGAGACGGGGGAATGGGCCTATCAACCGCTCAATTCGCCTCTGCCTTCGAGCAGGTACCTTGTCGGATTGCAGGTAGGGGACAATGAGGCCATGGCTATTGTGATGGATATATCGAACACAACAGGTCCCAGGGTCGAGACGCTGTCCTTCCCGATTTCGAATTCGCTTTCTTGGCAACCCCTGCCTGAAATAGAACGTCCACCCATGCCGTGGTACTGGCCCGTGGGCGGTGTGCTTGTCCTGCTCCTCTCGGCCGTATTTGTTTGGATCGTGTGGTTCAGGAGATGCGTGTATCTCGTAGAGGATCAGGATGTCCTCCTGATTCGACGTGGCTCCCTGGTCATGCGCGTGGACATCGTACCCAATGCCATGCTCCTGTTGAAACATCTCTCTGAGCAGCCTTCTGGTCGCTGGATGAACCGTCAGGAGCTGGAAATACCCTTTGAGTCGATGGCCTACGCCGAAGATGCCTTGCGCACGACCATCAACAGGGCCATATCGTCTATCAATGACATAGGTCTCAACGAACTGGATAGGGAGCTTATCGAGCGACAGTCATCGAGCGCAGATAAGCGCAAGCAGGAATACCGCCTGAACCCGAGTGTCCGTTGTAAAGGGCGGGGAATACGCCGTTTCTGAATCCGGTTGACGGTAGTTTGGGTCCTGTACAGAAATCTGTATTATTAACGAGGCCACCCTGCTGCAGGGGAAGGCGTGGATACCCCGCCATTCCCGATCCACAGGTTCTCCAACGGTTTCATTACACCTCGCGCGAAGGTTAGCTTCTATGTCAATCATCATGCATCGCCCAGTATTCTTACTTTCTGCCTTCCTGCTTCTCATGACGCACCTTCCCATACACGCTCAGGAGTGGGCTGCGTTCGATCGCTACGCCGAGCAGAACCAGGCCTTGCCACCGGTCGCAGAGGACGAGGTACGCGTTGTCTTCATGGGCGACTCCATCACCGAGGGTTGGAGCGCATCCTACCCCGAGTTCTTCGAAGGAAAGCCCTACATCAACAGAGGGATCGGGGGCCAGGTGACGGCGCAAATGCTGGTTCGCTTTCGAGCCGATGTGCTGCAGCTTGACCCCGATGTTGTATTCATTATGGCTGGGACGAATGACATCGCAGAAAATCAGGGACCTGTGGCACTCGAAACGGTTGCAGGCCACATTCAATCCATGGCAGAGCTGGCATCGATCAACGGTATTGAACCTGTTGTGTGCTCTGTCCTTCCGGCTTCGCATTATCCATGGCGGGAAGGTCCCGATCCAGCGACAGACATTCCGCGCCTTAACGCCATGCTCGCATCCTATGCCAAGCGCATGGGATTTCGGTATCTCGATTACTTTTCCGTCATGACCGACGGCGCGGCCGGTCTGCAATCAGAGCTCACGACAGACCATGTTCATCTCTCAATAGCGGGATACCGGAAGCTGTCCGAACTGGCCGGCGCCACGCTCGATGAGATCATGGCAAGTCGGTAAATGGATGCATCGCCCGTCATGCCCGCTTGGAGGAGGCGCAGCCAAACGATTCACGAAGGACGCTATTCGTGCCGGTAACGCACCAGAAGTGTAGGGTCCGTGCTCTCTGCGAGCTGATCGCCGCATAATCGGCAGGCCCAAACGATACGGTCGGGTCTACCCCCGGAAACACCCCAAAAGACGCCGTACCAAAACTTCCGTCGCTTGTGTTTGGGATGTGGGCTGACCCACACACTGTGCAGGTCATGACCACACGAGCAGGTTGCGTGGGCTTCGCCCAGGGTGTTGGCGGTGACTTGGATCATGGCCCTGCTATCACTCCTCATCACCCTGCAAGATCCTTGCTTGCGCGTACCTCCCTCCGCGCCGTGCTCCCTGCACGGCGCGCGAAAGCGTTCGCGCGCATCCAGCCTGAAATGAACCTGGGAACCTCTAGCTTCCAAGCCACAAAGTGTTATATTCGTCTCGCTCCATGGGCCCTTGTCCTACTCATCACGCACTGGGGATGAGCGCCTGAGCACCTGGACCAATATTCCCAGATGGAAACTTCGACATGTCTGATGTGGCAGATACGCGCCAAAAGGAAGCGATCGATCGATACTGGAAGCGCAATATCATCACCATGGTGATCCTGCTCGTCATTTGGGCCGTTGCCGGGTTGGGTGCCGGAATCCTGTTTGCTGACAAGCTCAATGCCTTTTCCCTCGGTGGTATTCCCCTCGGATTCTGGTTTGCTCAGCAAGGAAGTATCCTGGTCTTCGTGATGCTCATCCTGGTCTATGCCATCGTCCTCAACCGCTTGGACAAAAGGCACCATGAGGAACTCGAAGCCGTCCGGGGTGCCAAGGCATGAGCGTTCAGACCTGGACCTTCCTCTTTGTCGGCGTCACCTTCGGGCTCTATCTGGTCATCGCATGGCTTGCCAGGGTATCTGACACGAAAGGATTCTACGTGGCCGGTCAGGGTATCCCTGCTGCTGCCAATGGCATGGCAACAGCTGCCGATTGGATGAGCGCGGCCTCGTTCATTTCCATGGCGGGCATCATCTCCACCCTTGGTTACGCAGGTGGGATGTATCTGATGGGTTGGACGGGCGGCTATGTGCTTCTGGCGCTCCTCTTGGCTCCCTATCTGCGCAAGTTCGGTCACTTTACCGTGCCCGATTTCATTGGCGATCGGTATCACTCGAACACGGCCCGCATCGTGGCCGTCGTCTGCGCCATCTTTGTTTCCTTCACCTACGTGGCCGGCCAGATGCGCGGCGTGGGTATTGTCTTCTCCCGCTTTTTGGAGGTCGATGTAAACGTTGGCGTCTACATCGGTGTGGCCATTGTCTTCGTATATGCTACGTTAGGCGGCATGAAAGGCATTACCTGGACGCAGGTGGCACAGTATTGGGTGTTGATCACAGCTTTTTTGACGCCGGCCATTGCTATCAGTTTGCAGTATACAGGGGCCGCCATTCCCCAGATTGGGCTGGGTAGTGAGCTCATAGGAGAAGGCACAGCACTGCTCGAGAAGCTCGACCAGATTCATGCCGATCTCGGGTTTGCCTCCTACACGGAGCCGTTCATCGGCAGTTGGGACAAATTGAATGTCTTCTGTGTGGCCTTGGCCCTGATGGCTGGTACCGCCGGCCTACCACATGTCATCGTCCGTTTTTACACAGTAAAAAATGTGGCAGCGGCGCGTTGGAGCGCTTTCTGGGCGCTGCTCTTCATTGCCCTGCTCTACCTGACGGCCCCTGCCATTGGCGCTTTTGCACGCTATGCCATGCTCGATGGGCTGCATGGAAAGACAGAGGCCCAATTGCCGGAATGGTTTCATTCGTGGGAGCAGACCGGGCTGATCCTGTGGCTGGATGATGGCGATGGGGCGCTCTCCTATACGGGCACCGCGTCCAATGAAATATTTCGTAGCGGCAATCTGGGTACGGCGCAGGTGGCGCAAATCAAGCAGGATCACGAGCAATGGTTGCGTGGAGAGGCTTCCGGGCGTGACGGTCGGGCCGTTCTGAGGCAAGCCGGTTTGAGTGGGCCTGATCGGGATATCATTGTTTTGGCAACCCCTGAGATGGCTGGCTTGGCGGCCTGGATTATCGCCTTTGTGGCTGCCGGAGGCCTGGCCGCCGCACTGTCTACGGCAAGTGGTCTCCTTCTGGTCATTTCATCGAGCGTGGCGCACGATATCTACTTTCGGATCGTGAACACGGAGGCCACGGAGGGTCAGCGATTGCTTGTGGGTCGTGCTGTTATCGGTGTGGCCGTCATTGTTGCCGGCTTCCTCGGAATCTATCCACCCGGATTCGTCAGTCAGGTAGTGGCGTTTGCTTTTGGCTTGGCAGCAGCAAGCTTCTTTCCGGTCATCGTACTCGGCATTTTTTCCAGACGCGTCGGTACGGTCCCGGCTATTGCTGGGATGATTGCCGGGATTGGTTTCACGGCCATCTACATTCTTGGCAGTGTCTACGGCGGATGGTCCCATTGGGCTTTTGGTATTGGACCGCAGGGCATAGGAGTCGTGGGTATGGCGCTCAATTTCCTGGTTACCCTTACGCTTACCCCATTCTTTCCTGCGCCGGATCAGAGCATTCAGGATCTCATCCTCTCGATCAGAGAACCTGAAGGTGCCGGACCCGGACTCAATATCGATCGGAGTGTGGAGGCTGATTGATTCGTTTGCCTCAGTGGCACCCTTGAGACCCACCGAGCGTGCCGCCCCGGGTCACACCGCGCGGTACACGCATCGCACAGGCCCCGGGCATCACACGGACACGAGTGGAGACGGGCCCACGTGTCCAACCTTTGTCCTGTCCCAGGGCTGAAGAGGGAGAGTACCGGCCGCTTCTCTGATGTGTCCAACTGGCAAACCAAGTGCTGTAGACTTGATTTCGCTTACGATCAGTTCCTCAGCACGTACGACCCACTCCCGGAAGGCGGTTTGGTCGCTTGGACTGATTTCGCGAAGTCGACCAAGGTCAAACATGACCGAGGAGCGCGCGCTACCCATCAGCGTAGCATCAACCGCATTGCATTGCTGCTCGATGTGGGTCGGTACCATCAAGAGGGGCTTCCCGAGCCACATGGCTTCAGCCATGGTTTCAAACCCTGCCGTCGTAGCCACGCCGGAGCATTTAGCCATCATCCGAAGAAACAAGGTGTCGTTCAGATGATGGAGTACGAGGTTGGGCAGAACGGGGTCGTGCTCTTTCTTCTGCGGGTGAGGCAGGAAACAGCGAACGGACATGTCCCGGTTCTCCTCGCACCACTCGCGTATTTCGTTCAGCAGGCTGGCCTGCCAGACGTACACAAGCAGAAACGAAGGCTGCGTGGAGGAGGGCTTCAGTCCAAAGAGCTCTTCGCGCAGAATGGGAGGCACAACACGCAGCTTGAGGGCCGGAAGGTCCTGAGCCGGGTAGAGGCTGAGTGCAAGCAGACGATCGGCACCCCACGAGGTCAGTCGCGTGAAGAAAAGCATACCTTGCCGCTGCAGGTGCGTTCCACTCGAGAACGGATAGCGCGGGTGATGGAACATGTACTGGTGGGCAATGGCCACTTTGGGTATGCGCAGATCCGGAGAAAGAAACCCGAAGAGAGGATCGTAGAAATTGATCACTACATCCGGCTTTTTCCGCTTGATGGCCGCCTCCATGGAACGGACGCTCTTCACGTAGCGACCGGCCAGACGCCCGGCAGAGAGGGTGGTATTCCATACATCAATGGAACGCGCAGAGGTCTTAAGCTTGATGGTCGGACTGGCGTGTGAGGTAACGGTACACCCCATTTTTTGCTGGAAAAATTCCGGGACAATGGCACCCTCTCCATGCCCGACCTCGCACCCGACCACGTCGTGGCCGGCACGCCGCAGCATGTCTGCCAGCACTATGGCTTGGGTCATGTGTCCACGGCCTTCGCCCTGAACATTGAAAAAAACCTTCAGACCCATCTTCATGCCTCTTTTGACCGTGTAAGCAAGAGCTCGGGGGTAGCTATGTACGGCACCTTGCCTGGCAGGCCGTCCCCGTGAATGAACAGTTCTTGCTGATCCAGTGAAGTCCGTCGTTCCGGGTCAAAACGCTCCCGCGTGGCCACATCGGTCCAATCGAGGATTTCCAATGTGCCATCCATGTGCTCAACCAGTGCGGTGCAGCTTTCCACCCAGTCGCCTGTGTTCAAGTACAACGTGTTGTCGATGGGGCGCATTTCAGCTTGATGGATGTGTCCACATACCACACCATCGACGCCCTCCTGTTGGGCCCGCTCTGCCACGAGTGTTTCAAAATCGTCGATATACTGTAGGGCCTTTTTCGTGCGCTTTTTCAGGTAGGCAGAGAGGGACCAGTAGGGCCGGCCCATGGCCAGTCGGACCCTGTTGAAGACGCTGTTCAGGCCGAGTGCGAACCCATATGCAATAGCTCCCAGGACCTGGAGCCAGCGCGCATACCGGATGATGCCGTCAAACTCATCCCCGTGAAGCACCAACAGCCGCCGGCCATCGGCCAGTGTGTGGACACATTCGCGTTCCACCAGGATGTCTCCGAATCGAAGACCTGTATACTCACGTGCAAATGCATCGTGATTGCCCGGGATGTAGACTATGCGGGTTCCTTTCCGGCTCTTGCGCAGCAGTTTCTGAACCACATCATTGTGTGCCTGCTTCCAAAGCCAATTGCGGGACAGGGCCCATCCGTCAATGATGTCCCCGACCAGATAGAGTCTTTCTGACTCGACACATTTCAGAAAGGACAGCAGATCCTCGGCGCGGGAATGTTTGGTGCCCAGGTGGATATCCGAAATCCAAATGGTTCGTAGAGTCGCGGGATCGCGCTCAACGGAGAATGACATGGGGGTTCAGGCTTATTATCCGGGTGACGGGATGAATTCAGCTGAAGCCTACCCTCGGGATAGTACCCTACCGTTAGCTCTGCGTTAACAGATTGTGACCATAAGTTGAGCCTGGGACTGGTTTGATCCGTCGTGCATGCTGTGTTTGCAGCACAACGCCGGGTGGGTCAGGACCGTACGGGGAGCTCTACCGCGACGCGGGTCTTTTCGCCTTCTTTGCTCTTTATGGACATGCCCCCGCCGTGCAATAGGGCAATCTTTCGGCAAATGGCCAGACCCAACCCGAGGCCAGGATGATTGACATCCCGCTCACCGAACTGCGTAAAGGCGTCCACCCTTGCTATTTCCTCGGCGCTCATGCCTTTTCCGTGGTCGGTCACTGCCAGGCCGAAGCGCTGGGGAGCAAACGCTGCTACCACCTCCACGTGTTGCCCAGGCTGGCTGTACGTGAATGCGTTGTCCAGCAGTTCGGTCAGGATCCGTCCCAGATAATCCGATCCCATGGTAATCGTCCCATCCTTGATATCCAGCTTGAGATCTGTTTGCCGCCCGCGCACCTTGGCCAGCGCCATGGCGTGGTTTCGCAGAAAAGCCTCTACCGATGGTAATTCAGCATCCGAGAGATGAGCGCGGGCGGCGGTATCCTTCTCCAATCGGGAAAGCTGATAGAACAGGCTGAAATTGTCTACGGCTCGACGCATACGCCAAGCAGCTGCCCCCAGCTGCTCGCCAACGCGTCTCAGTTCTCTGGCTTCAAGGGGTGCATTGGGGCTGGTCAGCAGCTGCGCAAACCCGGAAATAGAGCGAAGGGGTTCGGACAGTTCTGCCGGCAGAAGAACGCTGACACCCGTCTCGGTGGTTGTGGTATTACGCGTCTGTATGGAGGCCGCCTCGTACCGCTTGCGCAGTTGGGCGCCGACGGCGTTGAGTAACTCGGTAGCGTTGAAGGGTTTGGGCAGATAGTCATCGGCACCGAGTGTCATGCCTTGGCGGTGGCCGCCCTTGCTCGAATAGCCCGTCATCATGATGACGGGGATGACCGCGGTGGCCGGTTCGCTGCGAAGCGTCTGAAGAACCTGATAGCCATCCGCACCGTCCATCACGACGTCCGAAATGACAAGGTCCGGTACGTAGGCGCGTGCCTTGTCGATGCCCTCGAGGCCATTGACAGCCAGGAGCGTTTCATGACCTTCCTCGGAGAGGACCTCCGAGACCATGTCGCGGTACATCGGATCGTCGTCGATGACTAGGATGCGGGGCATATGGGCGTGCTCAGGCGTGTTCGAATGTCAGGGTGCCATCACGCGCCGTCAATACCCAGCGCGGATGCGTCTTCAGTTCTCCCGAGAGAAGTTTGCGACTGAGAGGGATCTGGACGAGACGCTCCAGGGTGCGGCGCATTTCCCTGGCTCCGTATTCCGGATTGTATCCCGCATCGGTCAGCAGGTCTCGGGCCGAACCATCGACAGAGAGCTCGACCCCATGCTGTTTCTTGACATGGGCCTGCATCTTTGCAAAGAGCCCGTCGAGAATGGCTCGGATGCTGTCGGCCGAGAGATGGACAAAGGGGACAATCTCGTCGATCCGGTTGATCAATTCAGGTCTGAACCACGTCTTTAGGGCCTCATTGATGGCGTTTCGGTCCGCAGATTCGTCTACGTCAGGACGCACGTTTGTCGTCAGGATGAAAATACAGTTCCGGGCATCGCAGAGCCGACCCTTGGCATCCGTAATGCGTCCCTCATCGAAGACCTGCAGGAAGACGTCGTAGACACGTTGGTGCGCCTTCTCCACCTCATCCAGGAGTACAACGCTGTACGGTTTGGATCGGATCTGACCAGTCAGTTGGCCCTCCTCCTCACTGCCCACATATCCGGGTGGCGAACCGATCAGTTTGGATACGGTGTGTTCGCCCTTGAACTCGGACATGTCGAAGCGGATCAGGTTCTTGTCGGAACCGAAAAGGAACAGGGCCAATTGCTTGGCCAGTTCCGTTTTGCCCACCCCCGAAGGACCCAGGAAGAGCATGGTTGCCAAGGGCCCACGCCGCTCCATGACCGGCGCGTGGGCCAGTATCATGCGCTCGGATACTTGATGGATGGCTTCATCTTGTCCCTTCAGAGAGCGGCCCAGGAAGGCTTCCATCTCCAGCATGCGCGCTCCGCCATGATCGCTGAGGTGACTGGCCACGATATCGCGGGGCATCCCCATCTTCTGCGCCAGCACATGCGCGATATCCTCCGGTGTGACGACCTTGCCGGAGAGTGGGCTGCCCATGTCCGCTGACGTTTGGAAGTCCGCTGGGTTCATGGACAGTGCCGAAACGGTAGCCTGAGCACCGGCACGGTCGAGCAGATCAATGGCCTTGTCCGGAAGGCGATGGTCCACATCCAAGCGCATGGAGAGGTCAACTGCCGTCTCGATGGTTTCGTCCAGGTAGGTGGCCTGATGGTGCTTGGCCAACCCCCGCGCCACGCCCTTCAGCATTTCGATAGCTTCTTCGCGCGGCGGTTCGTCCACCCGGACCCGCTCAAAGCGACGATCCAGCGCCGGGTCCTTTTCGATGAAGCGACGATACTCATCGATCGTAGTGGCACCGATCAGTTTGAGGGTACCTCGGGCCATGGCTGGTTTGAGCAAGTTGGCGGCATCTGCCGACCCGCCGCCAGCACCCATGATCGTGTGGATCTCATCGATGAAAAGGATCAGGTCATCATCCTCACTGGCCTCCTCGATGATTTTCGTCAGTCGCTCTTCAAACTGTCCACGCAGGGAGGTGCCGGCCAGAAGGGACCCCATATTCAGCTCGATGATGCGACGACCACCGAGAACCTGGGGGTCCTTGCCTTGCACGGCGCGCAGCGCGAGCGCCTCCACCACGGCACTTTTACCCACCCCGGGGTCCCCGACCAGAACGGGGTTGTTTTTTTTCTTCCTGGCCAGCGCCTGAACGGTTTCGAGAATTTCCTGGCGCCGGCCAATGATGTCAGGAATGCGTCCCTGCCTGGCCTCCTCGGTCAGGTCCTTTCCGAACTGCTCCAGGAGTCGCTCCCGACCGGTGCCTTCGGGGTTCGACTGGGCCGCGGCCCGCGGTGGCGCGGGCCGCGCGGATCCCGAGGCAGGAAGGCCCGCTTTCTCCCGAAAGCTCGTATGGTCACTGCCTACACGTCGGAGAGCACGAAGAACGTCCTCATCCGCATCCTCCAGCGTGGCCGCCAAAAGGTGGATACTGCTGATGGCATCCTGTCCGGCGATGCTTTCGGCACGCTCGAACACAAGACGCGTCCGTGGACTGCGGTGAATGACGCCCCCGGAAGCATGGGAAGAGGGAACCGTATGCTGCACCTGAGCGGCCCGATGGACGGCAGAGGGCAGACACCCGGCGGCAGCAAATGCCGTCTTGAGGGCCGTCGTCTCCTCATCGGCCTGCAATGAACCATCGAGGACAGCTTGAGCGCTGGCGGCCAGGGCGGCCAATACGTGCGTGGGTTCGATATGCTGTGCCCCACTTCGAGCAGCCTCGGCAGCAGCCCGCTTCCAGACGAGCCGGGTTGTCGTTGTCAATTCAGCCATGAGCGCAGGAAGGTGAGGATTCAGCCGGCCAGGTCGGCGGGAAGATATCGTGGGAAAAGATAGAAGGTGGGACGTAAATGGGGGAGACGGTAGCGGGGATGCCAGCCATTTGCCTGAATGCGCAGTGTGGAAACCGGCTGTGAGGGTAACACATCATCGGAGAGTATCTGCTGTAGTTCCTCGGAAATGCTGCGGAACCCACCTGGGAAAACGGCCGGCAGGCCCTTGGCATGCAGGTGGGACAGCATCTCGGCATTGAAAAGCGCAGCTCCTCCTATAGCCCCCTTCCCATGGGTCATGCGTGCCGCCGTCGAAAACGTGATCGATGCCTCTTCCGAGCGGTTCAACAGCGAGTAGGCTACGCCCAGATTGTAATGAAGCAGCGCCGAATCGGGGTGCTGTTTCAGCCCCTGCTTGATCGTGTCGAGCGCGCGCTCATCCTGCCCCATGCGTAGCGCAGCACCGCTCACTGCTGCATAGGCATAGTCCATGTGCCCATGCGCCGGAAGGTCTTTCCCGGAAAGGGCCAGAGCAGATGCTTCCTGCCCGCACAGCAGATACAGGATTTGCCCCTGAACGCTCAGCACCGTATCCCTGTCCTCCGGCTTGATACGTTTCCACGCTTCCAGCGCTTCATCAAGACGCTTCAAATCCACGAGGATCTGTGCTCGCATGCGCAGTGCCTCTTCCTCTACCTCAGGACCGCTCATCTCGTCGAGTCGGGCCAGAGCAAGGCCCGCTTGCCCCGAACGAGCCAACGCCTCGATCCAGGCCAGGTGATGGCGCGGCTGCAAATCGCCTGCGCGGTCCAGTTGTCGGAACAGTGAGAGCGCTCGTTTATAGCGACCAAGACGGACCAGGCAGATGACCTGACCCCGGGCAGCAGGTGTATGAAGGGGGTTGATGGAAAGGGCCCGTTCGAACAGCTTAAGCGCATCGCTGACCTCTCCCATGCTGGCCAGCAAGGCCGCCTTGGCTGTCAGACTCTCCACATCTCCCGGCGCCAGTGCCAGTGCCTCCTCCAAGCTTTCCATGGCCTCTTCGTACGTGCCCATGGAGCGGAGCAGTACGCCCCGATGTACCCAGGATTGAGGCAGTGACGGATCCAATTCGACAGCACGATCGAACAAGTCCAGTGCCATGCGATGGTAGCCTCTCATGTACATACATCGTGCTTTACCCACATGGGCTTCGGCATGATCGGGCTGGGATTCAAGCAGGGATTCGTAGACGGGTTGCGCACTCGCTGGTTGGCCCAGGGCCAGCAGGGCGTCTGCTTTACCCAACAAGCTGAGTTCATCCGAGGGATCGCCCTCGAGTGCGCGACTGAAGGCGTGGATGGCTTGGGGATACCTGCCGATACGGGCCAGGCTCCTACCTCGCGAGAGCCATCCTTTTGGGGATAGCGGGCGAACGACAGGCGGTGGTACCAAGGAAAAGCCCTGTTCACGCTGCACCTGTTCGAGATCCGCCCGAAGCGCTGCAAAATTTGGATACCGTCCGTCGGGTTCCGTAGCCATACAGCGCCGCAGCACGTGATCGAGCGGCGTTCCCAGCTTGGGCACTTCAAAGCGTCGGTGAGCCTTTTCCATCTCATTCCAGAACCGAAGTCGGCTCTCCAACGTCGTTTCAGTTGGCCACGCAAGGGTAACCGGCAACTGCCCGGTCATGGCTTGATACAGGATGACACCAACCGCATAGATGTCCGAGCGGGCGTCGCAGGTAGCCGCATTTTCAAACTGCTCGGGTGGCATGTGGGTGGGCGTTCCAAAGCCGATTCCGTGCATGGTTTGCCCCCGGAAGAGTTTTTTATTCTCTTCAAGACGCGTGTCAGGCGTTTCTCCCAAACTTGCCACGGGCTGTGTGGCCAGGCCGAAATCATTGATTTTGACATCGCCTGCCTCGTTGATCATGACGTTGGCAGGCTTGAGATCCCGGTGGGCACGAATCCCCCTCAATCCGGCATACTCCATACCGTGGCTCAGTTGAACACCCCAGCGCAGCCACTGATCAAGCCCCGGAGAGGCATTCTTCAGAATCTTATCCAGATCGTTGTACCCCAGGGGTCCGGCCGAAATAAGCTCCATCCCCACGTAGAGACGCCCGTCGATTTCATCGGCAAAGTAGGCCTGTACCAGGTATGGATGGGCTCCGAGTGCAATCCAGATCTCAGACTCCTGGCGAAAGCGTGTGATGGCACGACGATCCAGGGACGACTTCAGGTAGGTCTTCAGGGCGAACTCGCGACCATGTTCGAGCGATCGGGCATGATAGACCACCCCGAAGCCACCCTTCCCGAGGATGCTCATCACCTCGTATCGATTGCCGATCCGATCGCCTGGTCGGACAGTATCCTGGTCGTTGGCCATGGCTCGATCTCGACTACCAATCACCCCCCATCAGCTCGTCGAAATCCGAGTCTGAAAGGGTGTCACCGGTATGGAACAGTGTGGCATCAGGGGCCTGCGTGGAGTCAGGCGAGACCGTGCTACTGCCGGGTACCTCGGTCTGGTCACCCATCTTGAGACCAATGGCGTTCATGAGCTGATTGGTGGTGTAGGGCTTGTGCAACATGGTGATCCCTTCCCTGTCCATTTCAGCCAGCACGGTACCGTCGCGGTTGTGGTCCTCTTCAGAAAGTCCGGAGACAGCAACGACGGGCAGATCGGCACGCACCTCGCGCATGTTTCGAACCATCGTGGGGCCATCCATGACAGGCATGTTGATATCCGTGATCACCAAGTCGATCGCCTGGGGATTCTTCAGGAAAATATCGAGGCCTGCCTGTCCGTGCGACGCTGTTAGGGTCGTATGGCCGAACGATTCCAGGAGGTCGGCATTCATTTCAAGCATCATGGGTTCATCGTCGACTACGAGAATGCTGTAGGTGTTCTTTCCTGGGACGGCTTCCGCGAGCGGCACTGTATCCTCGGCTGTCGCATCAGGAGTGGTGGCCTGAGGCAGGTATATGGAGAAGCAACTTCCTTTCCCGGGCTCGGAGGTGGCCGAGAGAAATCCGTCGTGGCCTTTTGCGATGGCCAAGGTTGTGGATAGTCCAAGCCCTGAGCTCTGCCCACGCTGATGGGTCGAGAAAAACGGTTCGAAGATGCGCTCCATCGTATCAGGCATCATTCCGCAGCCGTCGTCCGTCACGGAAATACGCACAAAGTCCCCATCGCGTGCATCTGGCGACAGTGCCGCTGCTTCCTCTGCCGTCAGGCTTATTCCTTCCATGTCGACGGTTATGGACCCGGCTCCTTGCAAGGCATCGCGGGCATTGACCATCAGATTCAGGACAGCCTGTCGTATCTGGGAGGCATCTCCGAGGAGAAGGGGAAGATCACGCGGAAACGACCCTTCGACGGCCATCTGTCGCGAGAAGGTCGACTGCGCGAATTCAACCAGCTCCTTCATGACATGGCGGATCTGAACCGGGATTTTTTCGCCTGTAGTGCCCCGGGAAAAATCGAGTACCTGTTTGACGATATCAGCGCCCCTTCGTGCGCTCTGCTCGATCCCTTCGATCTTTTTGAGGGCCCACGGATCGTCAATGCGACGGCGCATCATTTCGGCGCCCAGAATGATCGGTCCCAGGACATTGTTGATGTCATGCGCCACACCACCTGCCAGCGTCCCGATGGACTCCATACGTTGGGCACGAATCATCTGCTCATGGGCCATGTTGCCCTCGAGGACATCGTACTCCAGGATGAAAAAGGCTGTTAGACTGCCGTCGGCACCTTTCAATGCACTCCAGCGGCTGGCCAAGCTACTGGTACTGTCGTGGGCATCCTTGCGTGCAAGGATGCCCACCCACTGTCCGGCCTGGCGGGTCGTTTTGGCCGCTTCGGAGAGATCCTCTGTCTCCCCGGGAGCCAACGGGAAATCCGAAGGAGACCAGCCAAACACAGCACATGCATGGTCGGTTGCCCACGTTACACGCAGGTCCGCATCCCGAACATGGATACATTCCGGCAATCCTTTCAATAGGGAGAGTTCATCCATGGGCGGGGCGGGTGGTTTCTGCAGGATGTCGTAAACGACGAGACCGTCATGGGTTCCAACAGCCGCTCAAAACGGCGGTATTCATGGCTTTTGAGGTGGAATCTCCCGTTATTGTCACTCCCTCCTTTTGTTCATAGATGGATGCCCTGAAAGGGCTCTGATACACGGACTGTAATGGCTTCTATCCGCTTCAAATTGTTGCGCACAACGCTGATCCCGACCATTACCTCGGCGGTGTTGGCCATTGTCGTTATAGGTCTGCTCAATCGTAGTTCCCGTCACAATCAGGGAGACCGCGGGCTTGTGGATGCAACCCATCAGATGTCCGAGGAAATTGATGCGTCCATGCGGGAGGTGATGGCCTCGGTCCGGACGGTGTCGGACATCATCTCAAGCATGGCTTCCAATCAGATCATGACCCTGGGTACGGAGTCTTTGCTGGAGGACCTCATCCTTCAAAACGAGATGGTCTTGGCAGGGAGCATCGATTTTCATGGTTCGTCTGCCAAGAGCGGAAACCATCACTACATCGACCACGTCATCCAGGAAGCGGCCCAAAAGGACTCTTCCCTTACGATCTATGAGAGCCGACGTGAGGATTTTCCAGTCGGATTGCGGGATATCTACGATCAGTTGAATGAAGGGGCCCTTGCAGCGTGGTCGGAGCCCTATTACGATGACAGGGTGGTCAGATCGAATGTGATTACATACGGCATGATGCTGGCCGGTGATGACGATCAAGCCATCGGGGTGCTCACTGTCAGCCTGGCTCCCGAAACAATGCGCCCCCTTATTGAACGTGCCACCCGGAATGCTCAGCGACGGATACCGGTTTCGCAAGGGCCTGCCTTCGAGGCCACCCTCCTCTCCTCTGATGGGAAGATCATCTATAGCCCGATCCCGGACCTGATTGGTCAGGACATGGCCAGCTCTTCTCTCGCATACATCCCTTCTGATATTCGCGAGAAGCTGCCTGATATGCTTTCCGAGGCCGCGGCACCAGCGTTGCAGCATGAGTGGCGGGAGGATGAATCGAGCCACATTGTTGCTGCATTATCGCCCATGAGGGGGACTAAATGGTGGCTGGTTGTCGAGGCAGATCACGCGACGCTCTACAGTGTCGATGCCACCCTTCTTGCGGCCATGATCGGCGCGGTCCTCTTTTTCTTCGGGTTCATGGGACTGCTTCTCGGGCACAGCACCGAAACCGTCATAGATCCACTTCTGAGGCTTACGGCCGCCGTGCAGCGCGTGGGCAAGGGCGATCAGAACGTATCCTTGCCCAGGTCCGGGCCAAATGAGATCGGTATCCTGATCAAGGCCTTCGGATTGATGATTGAGCAGCTGGGCGAGCGTGAAGACCAATTGAATCAGCTTCGCGTCTCAGCCACAGCCGATATTGTGGAGCTACTGCCCGGAAAGAATTTTTTCTATCAGTCTTTTCCTGGAGACCAGCCCCGATACGTCAGTGGGCGGATTCATGACGTACTGGGCATTTCTCCTGACGAGTTCCTGGCGACCATTGATGATGCCGTTACGGATACCGGCCAGACAGTAGCAGAAAGAACATTGACGCTCATGGCGTCTGATCAGGACCGGGAAAGCCTGTCTTTGCGCTATGCCACGGCGCAGGGTGATGTGCACAACCTGGAAATTTCGCTGCTGGTGGTTCGCTCGTTGAATGGTGACGTGCAGTGTGTTGACGGTCTCGTGGTTGACATGACCAAGGTCGTGTCCGAGTCCGACAGGCTCTTGGCCTATCTCGATGGCTCGCCCGATGCCTTCCTCGTCGTATCGGCAACGGGTTTCATCCTGCAAGCCAATCAGGAAGCGGAAACGCTCTACGGGTACACCCGAGCAGAGCTCGAGAGCATGCCGTTCGAAAACCTCATTCCAGAGGTTCACGTGCCTGCCTACGTGCAGGCCCGCAGTCGCCTTGTGGATGATGAAAAAGTTCACCACCTGAGTGCCTTCACTGGTATGCAAGCCACCACAAAGGATGATCACCTGATCCCAGTGGATCTGATGATGAAGGCTGTGCAGACCGCAGATGGGCTGGTTGTGATCATCATCGCGCGTGACATGACCGAATCGCTCAGTGCGCAACGCGGTCTGGAACAGGCCGAGACCTTCCTCAGACAGGTCATGGAGAGTTCCACGGCCGTTATTGCGGCCAAGGATCTCGAAGGGCAGTACACCTTGGTCAACCAGCGCTTCATGGATGTCCTCTCTTCGGGCATGGATCGCGAAGAGATCGTCGGATCCAAGGACAGCGATCTGTTTCCTCCGCGCATCGCTCAAAAACTGAGGGAGGCTGATCTGCAGGTCATCGAAACCGGCAAGCTGGTTGAAGTGGAGGAAAAGGTGGTCGTCGACGGACAGCCCAGGGACTTCATCTCGATCAAGTTTCCCATTCGTGATGTGAATGACGTGATCACGGGTGTCTGTGGGATGTCCACCGATATCACGGAGATCAAGGAAACCGAACGTGCCCTGCTTGAGAGCAGAAATCAAATGCGCCGCGAAATGGATCTTCGGGAGCTCGTTCTCGAGGCGGCTTCCATCGGATTCTGGTCGTTCAACCTGGAGGACCGCTCGTTGTATCGCGACACCAACTTACGCACCATTCTGGGTGTTGAATTGGACGACACGGCGCCCTGCAAGGATTGGCATGAGTTGGTCCATCCAGAGGATATCGAACGGGTCGAAACCGACTTTCTGGGGGATCTTTTTGAGGACGGACTGCCGGATGTACCCAGATACCGCTCGTGTGAATATCGCATCATCCGTGAGGACACCGGGGATATACGATATGTCCGTGACACGTTGCGGACCACCGTTGGGGACGAGGGTCGCCTGGAGAGTGTTTTTGGCGTGGTGCGCGATATTACCGATCTGCGTGCGGAGCAGAACAAGTTGCGTCAGATCTTTGATGCGCCCATGGAGGGCTTTGGTTTCCTTTCGTCGACAGGTGAAATTCTGGAGGCCAGCATCGGGTTGGCAGCCACGCTGGGCTATGAAGACCCGGATCAAATAGTGGGCACCTTCTTCACGCAGCATTCAGCAGAAGAGCAGGAAGGCGGAATCGACGCAGTCACCATGGGTCAGACCGTATACGCCCGAGCCATCGAGGGGGAAGATCAGCAATTCACATGGCTCATCAAGCGCAGTAATGACCAGGTAGTCAAACATCTTGCTTCGCTGAACCGTGTGGAGTTCGACCGGGTGCCTGCCCTCTTGGTAACGCTGCGTGATGTTTCTGAATTGCAGGAGCTGATTGACCAGGCTGAAATGGCCAGCCGAGCCAAGACGGTGTTCCTGGCCAATATGAGTCATGAAATCCGGACCCCGATGAATGCCATCCTCGGGTTTGCCGACTTGCTCTCCGAGCAGATAACTCATCCCGTCCACAGCCAGTACCTTGACACGATCCACAGCTCAGGTCGTGCGCTCCTTACGCTCATCAACGACATTCTGGATCTGTCCAAGGTGGAGGCGGGCAAGCTCAATCTTACCCCAACACCGACGAAACTTGTGACCATGGCCCGGGAAATCGAGCAGATCTTCCAGCACAAGGCTGGCCAGAAGGGACTCGATCTGGTTCTGGAGATCGAGGAAGATTTCCCTGAAGCCGTGATGATCGACGAGGTTCGGATGCGGCAGATCCTTGTCAACCTCGTCGGAAATGCCATCAAGTTCACTGAGGTCGGAACCATATCCCTGATTCTTGAGGCCAGTGTGTCGGACGCCGATCAGCTGACTGCGGACGTTACCTTCCGCGTCCGGGATACAGGGATCGGCATCCCAGAGGACGACCAGCAGCGTATCTTCTCGGTCTTCGAGCAGTCCGGGAAGTCGCATGAATCCATGGAAAGTGGTACCGGACTAGGTCTGGCCATCACGCGTCGACTTGTCCTCCTGATGAAGGGAACGATTCAGCTGCAGTCCAAAGTCGGCAAAGGCTCGGAGTTCATCGTTCGTATTCCAGGTCTCGAACGCATCGATGCCTCCATTGCCGGCAGCATAACAGCTCGGGAAACGGTCCCTGATGTGGCATTCGAACCGTCCAAGATCCTGGTCGTGGATGATATCCGGTCAAACAGGGACCTCATCAAGGGATATCTATCGGAGTATGGGTTTACCTTGTTACAGGCATCCAATGGCAAGCAGGCGCTCGATGTCATGCAGCAAACCCGGCCTGATCTAGTCTTGCTCGACGTCAAGATGCCGGTCATGGATGGCATCGAAACGGCCCGCCGCATCACTCAGAACCCGGCCTGGTCTGATGTCGTTCTCGTTGCCCTCACGGCATCGACCTATGCCAAGAGCGAGGAAGAGATGCGGACCATGGTTGAGGCGTATCTGCGAAAGCCGGTCCCGAAACCGGAGTTGGTACGTACCCTGATGGAATTTCTTCCCCATAAGGACGTCGATCGTTCTGAAGATGAGCAGGCCGACTCCTCCACCGATCTTACTGGTGCCAAGGCAGCGCTCAGCGATGCCAAGCGTGCAGCCCTGCGGGAGCGTCTGGAGCAGGAACGCAGTCGGGTGGCCGAGATGATCGCATCGCAAACCATCAATGATGTGGAAGCCTTTGGTCAGGAAATGGCTGATCTCGGGGCCGAGCATGGATATGAACCCCTGCACCTATGGGGTGAGCGCCTGACCTCGCATGCCACCTTGTTCCAGATCGATCAAATGAACACCTCCTTGAACCGGTTTGAAACCCTTCTGAACGAACTGGACTGATATGGATCCATCGCAAAAACGCATTCTCATCGTAGATGACACCCAGGAGAATATTCAGGTTCTCGGGGCAGTCCTAAAGCAGCAGGGATTCCTCATCAATGTGGCCATGGGGGGTCGACAAGCCCTTGAGAAGGTGAATCAGGTGCGTCCTGATCTCATTCTGCTGGATATCACCATGCCCGACCTGAATGGATTTGAGGTTTGTCAGGCACTCAAGGAAGATGGGGATTTGCGTGATGTACCCGTCATCTTCCTGTCCGCCTTGGCCGATCCGGCGGATATCTCCCATGCGTTCGATGTGGGTGGTGTGGATTACGTTGTGAAGCCTTTCAATGCCACCGAGTTGCTCCACCGCGTCCGGACACATCTTCGGATGCGCGAACTCCAGGAAAACCTTCAGAAGCGGGTCGAGGAGCTCGGAGATGCGGTGGACACTATCTCGCGCATGGCCCGTGAGAATGAGACCCTGCTTCGGCACGAGCTGTCCAACGCCATTGGTCCCATACAGGGCTATGTTGACATGATGGCCCGTGAGGTGGATGCGGATCGGGACGTGCGTCGCAACCAGATTCACCGCATAAGCCAAGGGGTGACGACGCTACAGGAGTTGCTTCATGCCATTCGGGACCTTCAGGCCATTGAGTATGGACGGACATCCCTGAACCAAACGCCTGTCGATCTTGTCGCCATGGTCAGGGAAGAGATTGCGGCACAGGAGGCCACCGCGGGCCGGAAGATATCCATTGCATTTCGATCGCAATCCGAACAGGTCATTGTCGAGGCCGACACGATGTTCTTGCCCGGTGTCTTCAGGAATCTCATCAAGAATGCCGTGGAGCATGTTCAGGCGCTGGACCCCTCCGAGCAGAAGCTGTCGGTGGCCCTCGGCGAAGTGGACGATGGCGTGGGTATTGTCGTAGCCAACGGTGGCCCACCAATACCCGAGGAGCTACTACCCCACTTCTTCGAGAAATTCAATTCGACGAAAAAGGGGTCCGGTGGAACGGGTCTGGGTACATCCTATGCCTACACGGTAGTCACGGCCCACGGGGGGCGCATGTCGGTCAGCAGTTCAGCCGAAGAAGGTACGAGGGTTCGCGTTTGGCTTCCCAAAACGGCGCCCGTGGCCGATCACTCGTCGGATCCCGCATAGCGCTCCCACCCTTCGGGAAGGGACCATGCTGAGGATGGTTCAAAGTGATCCCACAGGATACGTGATACCCCTCGGATCAGCTCATAACCGGCATTGTTGTTGGTCCAGCGTGTATCGGCCTGATCGGCTGTAATGACACAAAACAGGTAGGGCCCGGAAGGGGCGTGTACCAGAACGACTTCGGACTTCGACGCGCTGACAGCGCCGCTCTTGGAGGCTACCTCGACGTGGGGAGGCACCTCTGAGAGGGCTTCATCATCCCACCACGGCCGTTGCAACACGCGCAGCATTTCATGGCTTGCCGCGGGGCTCACAGCTCGTCCCTCATGAACCCATTCCATGAGGCGGGCCATTTCCCTTGGCGTTGTTTGTCCCCATCCGAAAACCTCCCAGTCACCGCGTCGGCCAGGCGTTCGGGAGTTTACGCGCGTTTGCTCAAATCCCTGACGCGCAAGCCACGCATTGATGGTGGTGCCCCCTCCGGCAAGTTCCTGGAGCCATAGACTGGCCGTATTGTCACTCTTGGAAATGGACAGGAATACCATTTCGGAGAGCAGGACGGTGGCGCTGTCCCTGAGCTCCCCCGTCAGATCGGCATCGGAATAAAAGAGGGAATCGACATAGGTCAGGGATTGCTGGTAATCGAATTCACCAGCATCGATCCGATCGAAGAGAGCCACCATGATGGGCACCTTGATCATGCTGGCCGTCGGATAGAGCGTATCGGCATTGATACCCACCTCCCCTCCAGTAACGAGGTCCTTGATATAGACGCCAGCCCTCCCATCGAAGGCCTTCACGAGTGGGGATATCTCGGCCGTCAGTTCTGCAAGATCAGGCCGCTCGGGCGACTGGCAGCCGCTGGAATGAAGCGCGGCAAGCAGGAGGAATACAAGGGCGGCAAGGGTGCGCGTGCGCATGGCTACAACAGACTCAACTGGGGGTCTTCGGAGGGAGGCCGGGCTGAGCCAGCGGGATCAGGGCACAAAGACCACGATGCCTCGGCTCACATTCTGATCGGCCTGTAACACATAATAGTAATTTCCTGCAGGCAATCTGCTCGGTGGTATCCAATCGAGTCGGTGCGAACCCGCCACCACAGAGCGGTCCACAATGCGGGCAACGTGCCTCCCCAGGGAGTCATACACGTCCAGCCGGACGCGGGAAGGAGCAGGCAACGAAAACGGAAACGCAACACGATCGGAAAAGGGTTGCGGGTAGGTGGGAAGGACCTCGAATCGTTCGGGGATACGTTCATCGTCGGTGCGCAGGGCAGCGGCTGCATTGAGCGTAAGCCTCACATCGATCCGGCCACTGGCACCGAACACATCCGTGGCTTCGATGGTCAGGCGGGGACTCCCATCAAGCCCCAGCCGAGCAAAAAGGGAATCGTTGCGCAGGATAACTCGCTCAAAAGCATCCGATATCTCAACCAGCTCAAAGGAGAGGGGATCGTCTTCTGGATCGGAAATAAACGTCGGGAGATGGAGCGCCACTGAATCGCCGGGTAGATACTGCGGCAGGTTCTCAAGCGGATTTCTGATGGGGGCCGTGTTCGTACGGACAATCACGACCAGTGAGGTGTCAATGCGGCCTCCCCGACCGTCACTGGCTTGCAGGGCGACATAGGTTCGTCCTGTGGCTCGCGTCGAGATACGCAGCCCTTCCCGGGCATCCATACGCGCCTCGGCTACACCAGGATGTTCGTTGTAGAGCCAGAATCTCAGGGAATCCTGATCAGGCTCTTCAATCAGATCACTGATGGGCCAGGCGTGCTCCGTTTCAGGCAGCAGATACTGTGGGTTGGTTGGCCAGGAAACAAAGCGTGGCACACCGTTGGCCAGCACCTCCACGATGAGTAGTGTTTCGACAGAGAGTCCGTCGGGATCGGTGGCCGTCAACGCTATCGATGCGGTTCCGGCGTTTTCGGGCCATACGTAGAATCCGGATACAAGGGTGTCGATGGAGACTATGTTCGTATCTGAAACGGCAATGGAATACCTCAGAATGTCCTGATCGGGGTCTTCGAAAAAGGAGCGGTAACTGAAGTAGGTGCGCCCTTTGCCCGTTCCTGTGGTCCATTCCAGGGAGGTTTCATAGGCTACGGGCGATCGATTGACGTCTCGCGTCAGGAGCACCTGGGCTGCATTCCATGGGCCCACTCCCACAGGGTTCATGCCACGCACGCGCCAGTGATAGCGCACCCCGCGTACAAGCGGCCCCACGCGCACCCGGTTGTCCGTGGTAGTTACCGTCTCGATACCGGATTCAAATAGAGAATCGGATGATACCTGTACCTCGTAACGTGCCCAGGGCAGTGCGTCCCATGACAGGGTGATACTGTCCCCTTGCACACGCGTAGGCGACTCGAGTCGCGAACGGATCGTGCCTGGGCGGGGTATCCCCTGCAGCGTTCCCTTCTCTTCGTAAAGAAAGGCGGACACGAGCAGGGCACTGGTCAGGGTATCGGTCAGCGATCCCACCCCCACGGTGGAAACGACCACGTTGCCTGATCGCGCGGCCAGCACATGGCCATCAGCTACCAGAAGCGGTTCGGCTGCTGAGGATACCTTCAGCGTGCGCGGCGCGGGGCCCGAGTGGCTAAGGACAAGGCCCTCCAGAAGGCCCGCGCCGCGCACGGTATCGGTGCTGAGCGCCGGGCCCACCTCCATGCCCGCCCAGTCGCGGAGCCATGCTTCTGCTTCTTCCCCCTGAACCGGCAAACGGCTGAACAGGTGCAGTGAACCGCCTCTTTCGAGGTGCCGACGGGCCATGGCCACATCGTCACTTCGCTGCAATGCCCGCCCAAGGCGGGCCATCCAGATTCGCGGGAAGGTCTCGGCCTGGGTCTGCGGCAGGGGACCCCGCACGAAGCGCTCCCACCACGAGGGGTCTTCGCCGAAGCGATTGAGCAGACGCAGGTGCTCGTTTGTTTTCGACGTGCCCTCATCCTCGGCCAACAGGAGCATGGATCCACCGGCACGAAAGGACGCTGAGCTGTAGAAAGCAGGGACCAATTGGTCGGAGATATTCCCGGCGCCGTCTTCGCTCTCTATCCGTAGTTGGTATTCTGCGGATACGCGTGGGTAAAAGCGTGCGGAGTAGATGCCGTCGCCCTCCACAAAATCCAGATCCCCCGTCAGATCGCCCGAATCTCTCAAAGGCATGGAGGCCAGTACACGGGTTGTATCGAAGCGGTTTACGAGGTGGGCCCGCGCACGCCGGATGCCACTGCCGTCAACAAAAGCAGCCTTGATTTCCATATCGTTGCCGACGTCAGCGTAGGAGAGACCCTCTTTTCGCACGGAAATGAGGGCAAAAGGACCTGTCGTATCCCGGCCTGAAATGGTCACATCAAGCGTATCGGCCAAAGCCAGGGCTCCAGTCTGCGACCCATGACGCACCTCGAATGGAATCCGGACGCGGCTTCCTTCCTCTGCGTCGCCATCAAACCAGAGGATGGGAATACGGAAGCGAAGCCGACCATCGGGATCCTGAACCAGTTTCTGAGCGGTGGAGAGAGCAGCCAGGGTATTGGCCTGCACACCCGACCAAGGGACGACCCGCGCGTCGTAGTCGGTGTCCAGAACCAGCGCACTTCCACTCAGATCCACCGCTGGATGGGGGGCGAAGAAAAGTTCGATGCCGACCAATCCACCGGCTGGGACGGAGGAGATGTCCTCGGCGTATCCCTGTTCACCAGATTGCAGCAGTCGTGACGATGTGAAGATGCGCACTCCTGTCAGTTGCGTGCGTGCTCGTGCCTGCAGATCAATACGACCAGCCTGTTCCGGCAGCTGGATCTCGACCGGCTCCATCTCGAAAAGACTCGGATCGGCGCGAAGGGTATATCGACCTGCTGGCACGTCGTCAATCAGGAATACGCCGTCCTCCCCCGTTCTCGAGCCGCGCTCAACGGGGCCGCTCAAACGCACGTTGATACCGGAAACAGGCATGCCTCCCGTGCGAACCATACCCGAAACGTACGATGTGCTCGATGCGTCGGGTCGATCTACCGGCATGCCGACTACAAGGGAGAATCGCTGCTCCGAACCCACGAGGGTCTCTGGTGCCGCCACGCGTATCCGCAGCGTGCCCGCCCTCGCCTCGAAGGCTACCTGCTCGACATTATCCCGGACGTTGATCCCCTTGGTGGCCGGCATGGTCGGGTTGGCGGGGTCGAGACGCCACGGAAGATGGACCTGGCCTGATTGGGCGACCGATAGATCCAGGTCATGGACCAATGCCGTGGCAGGATCATCCAGGAGAGGTTCGACAACTGGTCCAGCCGGATCGGTCCAGACGAGTGTAGCGCTCATCGGTGAGGCTTCTGCCAATGCAACCTCGAATTCAGCCACCTCGCCTCCCCCCACTGCGCCCTCAAACACCCAAGCGGGATACGGCCGAACGGGTCCGGCGGCGCGATCCGCGTCGGCTGCTTGCTTCAGATGTTCTGCTGCCCGCTCGGCGTTGAGGTGACCCCATCCAAACCGGTAGTCAGGCCCAGGGTGCGTACCTGCCTCATCTGCACTGTGGATCAAGAGGGCCTTGATGGTCGAGGCCAGAGGCACGCTGCCGGGAAAGAGCTGCTCCCACAATTCCTGTATGAGGAGTACGGCGCCGGTCACGACCGGCGCCGCCTGGGAGGTTCCGCTTGAAGCACCATAGGCCGCATCACCGCCGGCTTTCGATGACATCAGGGCGGTACCGTTGGCCACCAGGTCAGGCTTTATGCGGCCATCATCGACAGGTCCCCATCCGGAAAACGAGGTCATGACGACATCGGCGGGTCCCTCGATTTCCCAGGGAGCATCGGCCGTGGCGCCAACGGTAATCACATTCTTGGCCACTCCGGCATCGCCGATCGTATCGTATCCCGTAGCCCCCCCGTCCGCATCCCGAACGGTCGTTTGCAGCTGCCAGCCGCCATCGAATACATAATGCGGGGCACCATCGGGTGGTCCTTGGGCTGCGCGCTCGTTTCCGGCCGACTTCACAATCACGAGATGGGCTGCCGCATCGGCAATCTCGTCCCAAATAGCAGCCGTCTGTCCATAGCGGCCGAAGGAGACATCTTCACGCTCGGATATCGAGGGAATTCCCATCCACCCCCAATACCCGTCCCCGAGGATATTGGGAGTCCACCCCAGTGGATCCCCATACGAGTGATTCGAGACGCGAATGCCCTCCAGAGCTACCTCGGCCATTTCAACCACGTCATTTGTCCAGTCATGGCTGCGAATCCGTGCCTGTGGGGCCATGCCCATGGCATCGCGCCACTGCCCCGATGCTGCAATGGTACCCGCAACATGGGTGGAGTGACTGGACTCGGTGGAAAACGCATCCCGGCGCTCGATCCTTCCACTCAACTCGACGTGTGTCAGACGGGGGTGCCCGTTGTCAAAAAGGGCTACCATCTGGTTGATGCCGCTCAGATTGAGGCCACTTCGTCCGTTTTCGTGGAGGGCATCGATTCCAGAGGATGCAGCAGCTTCCCTGTTGTGGGTAATGCGCATCACGGGTCTACCCTGCCTCAGGCCTACCCACTCTCGGGCCGCGATAAGGGAATCGGAATACAGCGGCGTCTTCGCAGCGTCCCCGGATGCCTTACTCAGGGCCCCCTGCTCCTGCTCGGTTTGCTCGCGCAGTCGCTCAAGGATCGCGCGCAGCCGGTCCGTGTCCATATGCGCTCCCTTTTCGCGGATGCCTTGTCCGGAAGCTACCGATGGCCACACGCACAGCATCAGCAGGACGAGGATTCGAAAGGCGAGAACCCCCGGAGCGGGCGGTATGCTGCGGCTTCGCGTCATGACATGAAGGTAGGCACCGGACTGGGTTCGAGAAATCATTCCAAGCGTGTGCCCGGGCAAACATACCGGTGGCCGGCCACCCGGACATGCGCGATGCTCACGCCTGGGGCACCGCTTGCTCGCGTTTGAGAATGACAAGCGTCATGTCATCCTCGAACATATCCGACTCGTGTCCGAGCGTGGCCACGTGCTCAAAGACCTCCGAAACGATGTCTGAAGCTGAACGATGCCGGTGGCGGCGTATTTCTTCAACCAACCCCTCGATTTCGAAAGGCGTTCCCTCAGGGGTCACACGCTCGGTGATGCCATCGGTATAGAGGGCCAGGATGGCACCCTCGGGCACGTTGGCATACCCTCGCTCAAGAGGAATATCTGGAAGCGGACCCATGATGGGCCCCGTGGGATCGAGGGGCGTAACGGTATCATCGGTAATGATCAGGCCGGAGGTGTGCCCGGCATTGGCGTAGAGCAGACCGCCGGAGCGATGGAGTTCGCCGTAAAAAACCGATACAAACCGTGTCGAAAAGGTCGTTCGATTCACTTCCCGATTCAGCTTTTTCATGGTGTAGATCATCTTCATGTTGATGCCTACACCCATGCGGATGCCCATCAAGACGTCGCGAACCAGCAGAGCGGCAGAGAGACCGTGCCCCGATGCATCACCAATCGTCAGCCCGAGCAAATCCTCTTCAAGATCAATGAAATCGTAGAGATCGCCGCCAACGGCTTCTGCAGCCTCCGAACGTGCTGCCACGTCCCATCCGCGGAACGATGGTGCCTTTTTGGGCAACAAGCTTCGCTGAATGGCCGCAGCGGTGGCCATTTCGTTCTCTGCCGCGTCGTGTTTGAGTCGATAATTCAGGGCGAATCGGGCGCCATTCAGACAGAAGGCCACTTCGTCCCTGTTCCAGTCTTTTCCCAGAGTGAACACCATCAGATACCGATGCCCTGGTGGCCCATCGATCTGGAAAGCGACGAATTTGTCGGCGAGACCATCTCTTGCGTGGAACCATGCAGGCATTTCCCACGGGTTTTCGAATACGAAGGACCCGTGCTCGGCAAGCATCATGACGGCAGGGTCCTCCTCCGTCAGCCGCGCGGGGAAGATGGTCTCATTCCCCGTGGCGTGCAGCAGTTCGTAGACGCCGAAGAGCTCTCGGTAGAGGTGACCATGATCGAACTTCAGCTCCTCGCCGAAGGAGGCCACCAGGTCGTCCATGATGAGGGCCAGCGGCGCACCCTCGTCGCCGTCGCTGGCAATGCGCGCCAGCATCCGGTCCATTTTCCGATAAAACTGTTTGGGGTCCATCATGCCAGATGCCGAAAACGACGCAGTTACACTGATCGGGTGAGACGAGTATTTACACGTCTCAGAACGGTGCCGTTTCGCCGCCTTCGGGAAGAGCCCCTGAATTCGAGTCTTCCGGCAGATAGTCTCCCGGTCCGTAGTACGTGGTCAGGTTCTCGAAACGGGCATGCTGATGCACGAAGGCCAGCGAGACATCCCCGATCGGACCGTTACGCTGTTTTCCGATGATGAGCTCGGCCAAGCCCTCGGTCGAATTGCCGTTCTCGTCCACCGTGATGCCGTACCGCTCGGCCCGATAGATGAAGGCCACAACGTCAGCATCCTGCTCTATTGACCCCGATTCTCTCAGGTCCGAGAGCTGCGGGCGCTTGTCGCCTCCTCGCGTTTCTACAGCACGGGACAGCTGAGACAAGGCAATGACGGGCACATTGAGCTCTTTGGCCAGGCCTTTCAATGACCGGGAGATGTGGG
>JAFMNH010000150.1 GCA_017859335.1 Rhodothermales bacterium
ACGTACTTCGTGACGGGCCTGGATGGTCTCTTGCAGGACGCTGAAGATATCCTGCTCCACTGTGCGGGCCTCCGAACCGGGCGCATCGATGACGGTGCTCCGTCCATGGGCCCGGGCGGTCTGGAAGGGATTGCGTCCAAGAAAGGAGTACCGAGCCATTTTTTCTCCCCCTTCCACCGATTCAAGCAGGAAAGGCATCTCAGCATCCTGCCGAAGGGTCAGGAAGGCACTGACCGGCGTCAGCAGGTCGGCACTTCGACGGCGATGGACCGGAATGATGATGTGCTCGTGTCCCTTGTTCCTTTCGGCGGTCACGCGCTCCTTGAAAGCGTCAAACGTCATTAGGTAATGGTCAGGTTGGAACAATGGTCACGATGCCGTTTCCTGAAGCATGAAAAGCGCGGATCGGAGCCAAACCGGGCGAATATGGGTGATGGCGAAAAAGCATCAGCAAACGGCGGGGCATGAAAGGTTGGGGCATGAAAAAAGCCCACTACCAGAGGCAGCGGGCTTACCAATGAGCGGGAAGGAACGACGTCCCGTCCCGTTCACTGATGCGACAACCCGCTGAAGCGGAAACGCCACCAGCGGAGCGGCATCATGGACCTATCGTGGTTCTGGACCTTCATGCCCTCAAGATACCGCCCGGGAGCAGACTGGGCAACTCCCTAATCGAGCATGGGGCTTTTCGGGGGAAGGTCATCGAACTGCCGGGCCTCGGGTGGCCGCATGGCAAGGGTGCGATGGGCCAATTCGATATCGGGATGCACCCTGAAATCGTCCAGCATCATCAGGTTTAGAGCGTGGGCTGACCCCCGACGTTTGCGCGCCTCGCAAAGATAGCGAAGGGTCAACTGTACGCCATCCTCGACAATGCGCACGTAAACGAAGGGCGTGAGGATGGAATAGTGGATCAGGAACTCCCTCGAAATGCGTTGGATCTCCTTTCGTGCCTGTTGCTCGACGATGGCTGCCGATTCTTCTGCATACTTCATCATGATCTCCCGGGCTGCGCGCCAGTCGCTGCGGAAGGTCACGGTTATCGGGATCTCGTTCCAGATGAATTTGAACGATCGGGTGTAATTGTAGAGGGGATGAAGGAAAATCCAGCTGTTGGGAATGTGCACGATGCGTCCCGTGCTCTGATCAGCGTCCACCCATCCTCTTATTTCCATGAGGGACGTGCGCAAGACCCGGACATCGATGACGTCGCCGGCCACACCGTTGATCTCGATCCGGTCCCCTTCCTTGTAGGATGACATGAACGTGATGCGGGCCCAACCGGCAATGGACAAGAGAACTTCTCGCAGGGCGATGGCCATACCGGCCCCGATCACCGTCAGCAGTGTAAGCAGCTCCCCAAAGCCTGGCGACCAAACGAGCGTGATGGCCACTGCGGCCAAAAGCACAATCAGCCGGCGAACGGACTTGGTTGCATGGTAGACCCGTTCAGGAGAGCCGAAATACCGGCTTGAGAGCCGGTGACTGAGACGGACCACCGTAAAGGCTGCCAGCAGGATGACGATGGTCAGCAGAAGATCGACAAACAGGTCGTTTTGGAGCAGTTCGCTCAGCGTTGCATTGTCACGCATTGCATGAAAACCGGAATGGGTCCGTGCCACGCGGTGGCCGCGGGGCATTGTGGTCGAGCACGCCTGGGAAAGTGGAATCTAGATAAATGCCGGATGCCATGCCTGTAGGGCCGTGCCGGTATCCATACACGGATCATTCCCGGGCTCGAAGGGGTTCGTAGACCATACGAATCCTCTCAGTACCCACCGCCACTACCATGCTGCTACGCCACCATATGTCCATGATTTCGGGTCTCATGATGGTAGCCACGATGGCTTTGTCCAATGGATTCCCTCCCGAGATCACGCAGCCCGGTACGCCGGCGGCCTGTTCCTTCGCCTCGGACGCTCCCGTAATGGATGATTACCTGTCGTTGGTGTCCGGGCTGGATCCGTGGTTGGGCCGCTCGGAGGCGGACGTCAAGGTCTTCGAATTTTTCGACCCGAACTGCCCGCACTGTGCCACCTTTCATCCGATCATGAAGCAGGTGGTGGAAGAAATGGGTCAACATGCCCAGTTCTACATGATCCCCTTTCCACTGTGGCGCTACTCGCTGGCACAGACGGAAGCTTTGTACGTGGCAGCCGAGCAGGGAAAGTATTTCGAGATGATCGACGCCCAATATCAGGCCCAGAAGCCTGGTGGCATGTCGTTGGACGAGTTGGTTTCCATTGCATCGCAGATCGGTCTTGATCCGGATCTGTTCCTTGAGCGGCTTGAACGCGGGCAGTATCAGCAGATGATCATTGAGCGGCGTTCACGGATTGCTGATGCAGGTGTTCGGGGTACGCCAAGTGTCATGATCAACGGCCGACTCGTGGCCAGTGAATCGAAGTCCCGCACGTGCATGAACGAACTCATTGCGGAGATGGCCTCGGGTAATTCCTGAGCGGTGCAGCAGCTGTCTGAGGGTCCGTTCACAGACGAGGTTTCGGTGGCAATTGAATCGAGTGGAAAGATTTCCACGGTGCACGTTTTGGGGAGGGCGATGTTGTAGTTTTCGACCGCGCCGCAGTCGCCTCATTGCCTTCACACCCGCTCTCCGATCAGGAAATGCCGCACCAGTCCAGCCCCGCCTCCCTGTCCGATCTGTCCGTCAATACGATACGCTTTTTGGCTGCTGATGCCGTTCAGAAGGCGAACTCCGGCCATCCGGGCATGCCCATGGGTGCTGCCCCCATGGCCTACGCTGCGTGGCAAAGACACCTGTCTGTCGATCCCTCGGCACCGGACTGGCCCAACCGGGATCGGTTCATCCTCTCGGCGGGGCATGGATCCATGCTGCTCTATGCCCTGCTTCACCTGAGTGGCTTCGACCTGTCACTCGATGACATCAAGCAGTTCCGTCAATGGGGCAGCCGGACTCCCGGTCATCCTGAGAAGGGACACACACCGGGTGTGGAGACAACCACAGGTCCGTTGGGGCAGGGGTTTGCCAACGGCGTCGGGATGGCTGTCGCGGAAGCCTTCATGGCAGCCCGGTTCAACCGCCCCGGATTTGAAGTGGTCGACCACTATACCTTTGCCATCGTTTCTGACGGAGATCTCATGGAGGGTATCTCCCACGAGGCGGCATCGCTGGCAGGTCACTACGGCCTTGGGAAGTTGATCTATCTCTACGATGACAATGGCATCACGATTGATGGATCCACGGATCTGGCATACACGGAAGACCCGACCCGCAGATTCGAGGCCTATGGGTGGCAGGTGCTCGACGTGGCTGATGGCAACGATGTGGACGCCATTGATGCCGCCATCACACAAGCCAAGGCCGAGGCGCAGCGGCCGACGCTGATTCGTGTGCGCACTGTCATCGGCTACGGCAGCCCGAATAAGGAAGGCACGGCAGCTTCGCACGGAGCGCCGCTGGGTGACGATGAAATTGCTCTTACCCGTCAGCGCCTAGGATGGGAGGGATCTGACGCCTTCCATATCCCTGCCCAGGTGTCTGATCACATGCTTGAAATTGGTCGCAGGGGCGCCCACCAACGAGCAGAGTGGGACGAGACAATGGCCCGCTATGAAGAGGCGCATCCGGATTTGGCCGCCACGCTGGCAGCCTGGATGAGCGGATCACTCCCCACGGATCTCGAGGCAATCCTGCCCGCGTTCGAGGCAGGCTCGGCGGTTGCCACGCGCGCAGCCAACGGTATGGTTTTGGCGCGCCTTGATACCGTTATGCCCAACTTGCTGGGCGGATCTGCTGATTTGAGTGGATCGAATAAGACGGAGATAAAGGGCCGGGAGGCGTTTCAGAAAGAGACGCCGGGCGGCAACTACTTCTACTTCGGGGTGCGCGAACACGCCATGGCCTCCATGTGCAACGGGATGCAGCTTTATGGAGGTCTCCGGACCTACTGTGGAACGTTCCTGGTCTTCGCAGACTACATGCGCCCTGCCATCCGGCTCAGTGCGCTGATGGAGCAGCCGGTCATCTACGTGCTGACGCATGATTCCATCGGACTCGGCGAGGATGGACCAACCCACCAGCCGATCGAGCATTTCATGGCGCTACGTGCCAT
>JAFMNH010000151.1:0-405 GCA_017859335.1 Rhodothermales bacterium
CGGCTGCAGCCGGCTCCAATGCGATTTCGAACGATAACCGCGCCGAATGCAAGATTGAGGGTGACGACATTGGCGTAGAAGGGCTCACGCTGGACGTGGACGGTGTAATTGTCACCTTCTCAAACTGGGTGCAAAAGGACGGAGAAGCCGGTGAATACATCGGATTCGACATCGATGTGGAATCCACATTCCGGGTCAAGTCAGGACTGGATCTGTCGACGTGGACGGGCACGACGTGGAAGAATCCTTATGGTACAGGCGGGCCAGATGTTAAAGCGATCTCTAATATCGATTTCCTATGTGATGGGCCTCCGGGCGGACCCGGGGATCCGATGGACGCTGTGGACCTGGAGCTGGACAAGGCTTTCGATGGCCCTGAAGACGGGGTAATCACCTACACGATCA
>JAFMNH010000151.1:505-4093 GCA_017859335.1 Rhodothermales bacterium
GAGCTGGACAAGGCTTTCGATGGCCCTGAAGACGGGGTAATCACCTACACGATCACGATCGAAAACAACGTCGACAACGCAACCGTGGATGCCACGGGCGTAACCGTTGAAGATGTCCTTCCTGCAGGGGCTACGTTCTCCTCTTCGAATCCTTCGCAGGGTGCCTATGACGACGAAACTGGCATCTGGGAGGTAGGGACAATTGCTATGGGCGCCTCAGCCTCCCTGGAGATCGTCGCGACGGTCACTGATGCAGACGACCTTGACAACTGTGCGGAAGTAGCCTCAGCAAACGAGGAGGATGCCGACTCCACCCCGGGCAACGACAGCGAAGGCGAAGACGATGATGCCTGCGTTGTTGTCCCTGGCGGCGATGATGATGACGACGTGATCGATCTCGAGCTGGACAAGGCTTTCGATGGCCCTGAAGACGGGGTAATCACCTACACGATCACGATCGAAAACAACGTCGACAACGCAACCGTGGATGCCACGGGCGTAACCGTTGAAGATGTCCTTCCTGCAGGGGCTACGTTCTCCTCTTCGAATCCTTCGCAGGGTGCCTATGACGACGAAACTGGCATCTGGGAGGTAGGGACAATTGCTATGGGCGCCTCAGCCTCCCTGGAGATCGTCGCGACGGTCACTGATGCAGACGACCTTGACAACTGTGCGGAAGTAGCCTCAGCAAACGAGGAGGACGCCGACTCCACCCCGGGCAATGACAGCTCGGACGAAGACGACGATGCGTGTGTAGACGTCCCGGATGACGACGACGGCGGCGACGACGTGGTGGATCTCGAGCTTACGAAGGAAGTCAACACCAGCAGCCCTGCGCTCGACGATGTCGTTGAGTTCACGATCACGGTTACCAACCAAGGACCCGACAATGCCACAGGACTGATCGTCCGCGATATTATTCCGGTCGGTCTTGTATACCAGGACTACACGTCCTCTCGTGGTACGTACGAGGCAGGTGTACTCGGATACTGGACGATCGGAGATTTGGCCGTGGGTCAGACTGAGACACTGCAGATCCGTACGCAAGTCGTTATTACCAACATGATCGAGAACATTGCTCAGGTGTCCCATGTGGATCAGGAGGATGTTGACTCGACACCAGGAAACGGCGTGCCGTCCGAGGACGATCAGGACAACGCCATCCTGGAGACGCGGGGTCCTGGATCAGTCGGCGACATCGTGGCGGTTGAGTGTGCTGACCTAGGTACCGTGAATGCGCTGGTCTACAGCGTCGAAGACGATCAGATCTACTCCGGTACCGAAGTAGGTACCGTCCACATTTCCAACGATGACGGACAAAGCTGGCCAGCGTTCTTCAACACAGATGACGAAGCACCTATCCGGGATATCGTTCTGGGCGCCAACAGCCGCGTCTACGTGGGTTCCTTTGGCTCGGGTGTGTATCGCTCGGAGAACGGAGGAACCAGCTGGGATGCGATCGGCCCTGTGGCAGCTTCTGTCAATGACCTGGATGTCGATGACGATACGGGCAATGTCTACGCTGCCGCCGAAGATGGCGTAATGACGTGGGACGGCAACAGCTGGACCACCGTAGGTGCAGGAACGAATCCATTCGTTGGCGATCAGGTCCTGGCTGTGGTCTATCAGGAGTCCAACGATTTCCTCTTTGCCAGCTCGGCGGCCAGCGGTACCTGGTTGTTCCATGACGGCTCCTGGTCGGACGCAAGCAACGGCCTGCCAAACGGCAAAGTCAATGTCCTCTATCGGACCCCTGCTGGTGTAGTGCTGGCCGGACACAACAACAGTGGTGTTTTCATGTGGGGCGGTGCCCATGTGCTCAACGGCGACCAGTGGGTACAATACGGTACTGGCCTGGACAGCGAGCCCATCGAATCCATTGGCTCCGGTCCGAACGGAGAAGTAGTAGCCGGATCCCGTGAAACGGGTGCCTACTACCTGAACGCGGGCGAATGGCTTGCCATCGGCAACCTGCCCATCTTCACGGTCAGTGCCATCACAGCGGGACCGACAGGCGAAGTCTACGCCGGGGCACCAGGTGAAGGTATCTACGCCATCTATGATGAGAACCTGGACGGTATTCCAGAAGCAGGCCACCAAGTAGCCAACTTCCTGACCAATGCCGTCATTCAGGACCTGGTTGTTGCTCCCAACGGCGACATGTGGGCCGCTTCCTATGGATATGGCGTCCTTTACTCAAGCGACGGAGGCAATTGCTGGACCCGGATGAACCGCGGACTGGATAACCTCTGGACGTTTGCCATCGAGCGCACTTCAGGAGGCACGCTCTTCATCGGCATCTGGGCCGACGGGCTGGGTGGTGTATGGCGCTCTGAGGACGAAGGACGCAACTGGGAATACCTGGCCTATGGCACGCGCCAGATCATTTCGCTGGCCGTAGATCCAGCCGATGATAACGTGATCTACGCCGGAGCCAACATTTCTGGTGAAGGAGCCCTCTTCCGCTCTCTCGATGGTGGCGACACTTGGGGTGTCGTAGGCACCTTCATCTACCCTGTCTGGTCTGTTACGGTAGACCCTGCCAATTCCGATCACGTCGTGGTTGGAACGCTCGGGTCCGGCGTCTACGAATCGCTGGATCAGGGAGAATCGTTCGATCAGATCGGCTCTGAGGTCAATGGCCTGGATAACCCGCACGTGTTTGATCTTGTCTACGGCCCGGCTGGCGCTCCGTACAACGGAGGGCTCTTTGCAGCCACCAATGCTGGGGCATACACCTACGATGCCGGCTCAGACACGTGGGGACTGTTCGGGGATGGCGGTGAGGACTTCCAGTTCCGCACAATCGCCTTTGCTGGCGCAGACATGTACGGCGGTACGTGGAACGCAGGTATCGTCCAGTACGACGTGGAAGACGACGAGTGGGTCGATTACGGTCTTGCTGACGTGCCGGTCGTTGCCTTCGCTGTACACCAGCAGACCGAAACGCTGGTCATTGGTACAAGCGGTTCCGGATTCTTCCTTGCGCAGAACATGATGATGTCGACCAGTGTGGAAGGTGGTGCCATTGGCGCAGTCGTCCCGACATCCTTCGCGCTGGATCAGAACTACCCCAACCCGTTCAATCCACAGACGAAGATTCCTTTCGACCTGAGCGAAACCACGTACGTAACCATGGCGGTCTATGACTTGCTGGGACGTGAAGTCGGTCGCTTGGTGGATGGCATGCTGCAAGCAGGTCAGCACCAGGTCACTTGGGATGCCAGTGACAACCCAAGCGGTACCTACCTCGTCCGCCTGGAAGCTGCTGGTCAGACCATGATGCGGACCATGATTCTGCTCAAGTAGCCGAATCGCCGTTAAAGGATGGCAATCTGCCCAGTCTCCATAGAGAGCGTCTGTGTTCCGGGAGGGCTTGTTACCTCCCCAAGCTGAACGGTCTCGGAGTCAGAAGGGGCGTCACTCGGATAGTGATTTCGCGCGGGGCGCGGGTTGGGCTCGGCCCAAACCGCGCCCCGCGTGCTTTTCATGACTACCCGATCGCCATCCCTTCCAAGGATGTAGTCCCGGGTCAGCGGGATCTTGCCAAGTGGCGTGTCCAGCACGTATTTGGGGATGGCAAAGCCG
>JAFMNH010000050.1 GCA_017859335.1 Rhodothermales bacterium
GCCCGTCGTGCACAGCGCTTCATGTCGCAGCCGTTCTTCGTGGCTGAGCAGTTCACGGGTAACCCCGGCAAGTACGTCAAGATCGACGACACCATCCGCGGTTTCCGCATGATCCTCGACGGCGAGCTGGATCACCTTCCGGAAGGCGCCTTCACCTACAAGGGTGCCATCGAGGAGGTCATTGAGGCGGGCGAAAAGATGCTTGCTGAAGCGGCTGTCGAAGCCTGAGCCAAGGCCACCTGATTCCACTCCAAGGTAGAGGCACCATGATCGTAGATATCGTATCGCCCTCGGGCCGCGTCTTCAATGGCGAAGCCACTCGGGTCAAGGCACCCGGCGTGGAAGGTTCGTTTGAGGTGCTCAAGAACCACGCTCCGATGATTGCTGCCATTGAGGTAGGAACCATTGTGGTGACCGGCGTCGATGGAAACCCCATCACGATTGCCACCTCGGGTGGCTTCGTGGAGGTACAGAACAACACGGTCAGTGTGGTGGCGGAAACGGCCGAGCTGGCCTCGGAGATCGATGTGGAACGTGCCAAGGCGGCCGAGCAGCGTGCCGTCGAGGCTCTGGCCAATGCCGATCCTCAGGTCAAAGCCACGATGGAAGCCGCTCTCGAGCGCGCCCGTAACCGTGTACGTGTGGCCATGGGATCTGTCGGCACCAGCCGCTGAGATCAGCACTGTGCAAGAACGTGAAGCGCGCCCGGCCATCAGGCCGGGCGCGCTTTTTTGTTTGTCCTGCGGCTCGAATGGGTCAGTTGACGACGCGACGGGCGTTCTGTCCACTGGCGTCGCTGATCTCGATCCACGTTACCGGCCAGTGCCCGCGGATGGTTGCCATGCGCCGACCATCCGGAGAAAACACCTGCCACTGAACGCCGCTGGCCTCCTTGTCGAGCGGGCGCAGGAGCGTGGTTGGGGAAGTTCTGATCAGGCGCTGCCCTTTGTCAGAGTCAGTGATCCACGAGACGTAGTCATCGGGCGTCCAGGCGGGAAAGAAATGATGCCCAGTCCCATCTGTCAGGGCGCGTTCCTGCGTGCCGTCTGGATTCATGAGGTGGATCTGATCCCTCCCGCTGCCGCTGCTTCGATAGAAGGTTATCAGGCGCCCGTCGGGTGAGAGCGATGGCAAGAGGTCGTCGGCTGCACTGCGTGTCAGCACCCTGCGGTCCGAGCCGCTGATATCGATTCGGGCAATGTCGCCTGAACCCTTTTCCCGGGTCACGAAATAGATTGTTCGGCCGTCCGGTGCAACCCACGGGTGCGAACTCCTGAACCCGTCCGATGTGATAGGCCGATCGTCCTGACCATCGATGCGAATGTGGAACAGCTCGGAGCGGTCTTTCACACTCTTTGAATACACGATTCGGCTGCCGTCGGGATGGAAAACAAAGAAGGGGTCGCCCTCTGTCACGCGCAGGCGCTGACTTCCGTCGGTCGGAGCCAACCAGATGGTCCAGGAGTCCTTGGCACCGGTATGCGTTTTCCGCTCGGACCATGCCATGAGGGAGCCATCTGGAGAAAACCGCACGACCTGGTGATAGATCGAATCGGGCAGGGATGAATGCTCCTGGGCTGCAGAATGAAGGGGAGCCATGGCCGAGAGGAGGACCATGGTCACACGTCCAAAAAGGGCGGGGAATGACCAAGCAGGCCGTTTCATGACATATCGTCTGGTAGGGATTTGAACGAGCTGAGAATATGTTTTCGTCCTCACACCGGTTCCTGCAGTATGCGGCAACCCACCTGGTCCATCAGCGTCTAAGGCGGCGTTCCCTGAGCACCAATTGTGTGGCATCCCATGTCCCTTCCCCCTCACATCCGCGCCCTCCTCATACCTCTGTTTGTTTTCGCAGCTGCGTGCACGCCGGACGATAATCAAGAGCGTGGCGATGTATCTGTAACGACCTCTATCCTGCCGATGTCAGGCCCTGCGGATGAACGGTGGTATTCCGAAAGTCCCGAAGGAAACCTGATCGTGTATGGTCAATCAGAAGGTGACCAGGGCATCCTCATGGCCATGGAGAAGAGGGGCTCTGAATGGGGCAGTGCTGTACCGCTGCCATTTTCTGGCGCGTGGGACGATCGGGCCCCCCGCTACTATCCGGCGTTGAATGTCCTGCTCTTCTCCTCCAATCGACCCCTTCCGGGAGAGAACGAGGCTGGCGACTTCAACCTATGGGTTGTAGCGCACGACGGCGAGGCATGGATGGATCCGGAGCCTTTCATGATAAGTGTCACGGAGGCTGATGAGTCCAACGGAGCAGTTTCGGGCAGTGGGACGGTTTACTTTGCCAGCAACCGCGATGGTGGAGAGGGCCAAGAAGATATCTATCGTGCCCGTTTGGGATCGATGGGATATGAGGTGGAAGCGATCGGAGCTCCCGTAAGCACGTCCCTTCCTGAGACGGATGTGTGGGTTGATCCGGGCGAACGCTACCTGATCATCTCCCGTACCGATGAAACGAGTGGACTGGGAGGCAGTGACCTCTGGATTGTCTTTGCAGAGGGCACAGGCTGGTCGGCACCCATCCTTCTCGGACCGGAGGTCAATTCTGCGGGTGACGAGTATGGTGCGTGGGTTTCGCGTGACGGTGCCACCCTGTATTTCACCACGCACCGTGCCGGTCAGACCGATATCGCCCGTATTGCGCTGGCCGATCTTCCCATTGAAGGACCCGAGGGATGGATCAGCACCTCCATTGAATAGGAAGCACGCGCCGCCCTGTTTTCTTCTGCCCTGCCGTATCCTGTGTGGATCACTCCCTATTTGCCATGATGCTCAACGACCTTTCTACACCGGCTATTATCGTCGATCGGCAGCGCCTGGAGGCCAATCTGGCTGATATGCAGGCCTTGGCTGAGCGGGAAAGCGTCCAGCTACGGCCCCACACCAAAACCCATAAATCCATCAGGATGGCGCGTCGGCAGGAGGCCCTGGGAGCCGCCGGACTGACGGTGGCCAAGGTAGCCGAGGCAGAGGTGTTTGCCGAAGCCGGTTTCCGTGATATCCGGATTGCATACGCTCTCGTGGGGCGGGATAAGCTGGAGCGGGTAGCCCGTTTGATGCGCTCCGGAGTTCGGATGAGCTTCTGTGTGGATACGGCCTCGGGAGCCGACGCAGCCTCGGCCTTCTTTGCTTCGCAAGGATTGGAGGCCGACGTTCTGATCGAAATGGATATCGGCTATGGTCGCTGTGGTATCCGCTGGGATGATCCGTCATCGATTCGCTGGGCAGCCAGCCTGGATCAGAAACCTGGCCTTCACGTCGTCGGGATCCTGACGCACGCGGGACATGCCTACAGTGGTCCACAGGATGCTTCGGAACAGCTTCGTGAGGCGCTGGAGCGCGTCTCTGCCGAGGAGCGGGATCGCATGTTGGATACTGCCATATCGCTTCGGGATGCCGGTCTCGAGGCCGCGGTAGCGGGCACCCTTGAGATCAGCATCGGATCCACGCCCTCGATCAGCGCCTTCACGAACGCCGAGCGTCAAGGCTTTCGCATTACCGAGATCCGGCCGGGCAACTACCTCTATCTGGATATGACACAAGTCGGTCTGGGCGTGGCCCCGATTGACCGATGTGCCTTGACGGTTTGGACAACCGTCATCTCCCGTCATGACAATCAGGATGGATCCCAGCGATTCTTCCTGGATGCAGGCAAGAAGGTGCTGACATCAGATGGGGCGTATGGCGCCGAAGGGTATGGGCAGATCCTGGCGTCCATGGACCCGATGCGTGCGCTCGAGGGTACGCTCATCAACGGGCTCTCGGAAGAGCATGGCTGGGTGCGGGCCGCAGCGGATGTCGAGGTGGCGGTGGGAGACCGTGTTCGTGTTGTTCCGAACCACGCCTGTGTCGTGGTCAATACGCAGTCGGCATTGCACCTGGTTGACGGCAACGAGGTCATTGAAACCATCACCGTGGATGGTCAGAGTCGTGTCCTCTGAGGCGGCGCTCCCGCTGCCACTCGTAGAGCGATGGCACTGAAATGCCGGGCTGCTGCAGCCCTTCCACGTAGGCGTTGGGTCCATATCGCAACCGGAGTTCCGGCAGGTTCGAGGTAATGCCAATCAGGCGCGCATCCGGAGCGTCCCGTACCTGTCCTGCCCATGCGTCCTCCGAAGTGACCTCAACATTCCAGAAAGTATTGTAGCGGCCCGCTACCGGATTCCAGTATCCAGCTCCTCCTCCGTCCAGCCACGCGCTGCCAGCTTGCAGCGTCAACCGGTCGTAGAGATTCTGCTGGTTCAGTCCGCCGTGTTGGTCCAGGCGTGCTGCACGTATATGGCCATCTGTGTAGACGCTGAGAACGCTTCTGGTTGAAAAAGTAGGGTGGTGCAGCGCCGGGGCGTCGAGCCGGAAATCACGGACCAGCACGCCGTAGGAGTTGCTCGGGTATATGGAATGGTGTCCTTCGCGGCCGCTCGTCCACAGCCGGGAGACCGTGATGTTGTGGGTGCGGTTGGTCAGCACCGCTGTATCCGCATCGTGGATGTGTACGTTGTAGACCCAACTGTGTCGGGTGTCGGTCAGATAGATCCCGTTGTATCCCTTGTCCAGGTGATGTGGCGCCGTATCAGCCGGTTCGAAGTGCAGACTCAGATGCTCAATACCGATGTGCGTGGTCCGCTTCAAGGCCACGAGCCTGGTACCCCACTCAGGCCGGACGTCGTGCAGCAGGGGCTGCTGAAGGGTCAGGAGCCATCCATCGGATACAGCCGTTGTGGACAGCACCGTGACCGGTTGGGTAATCAGCGGCCGATTCGGGTCCTCGGTCAGTCGTTTCCCGATGGGCAGGTCGTAGGGTCCAAGTACGTGTTTGAGGAAGCTTCCTTCTTCGCCATCCTGATTGAACCAGTGGACTTCAAGAAGGGCGCCAGGCGCTGGCGGCGGCGCCCCAGCAGAGATACGGACCTGTCGCTCAGCCTGATGACCGGATAGCACGTCCCACCCCCCGGCCACGGGCAAGGCGCCCATGGGAGGGATGGGATGGGCGATGCCGGCTTGTCGGGACCAAAGGACACCACCGGCCCACGTGTAGGCAGAGAATGGCCGGAACAGATTATTCAGGTTGTTCTCCTGTTGATAGGCGGCAATGCCTGAGAGGAGGGAGTCTGCCTTTGGATCGGCCCATGAGGTAAGCGAGCCGGAAATGACCAAGGCCGTCCCGGCCGAACCGTCAGCAGCGTGCGACCCACGGATGATCAGGCTGTCCTGTTCCAGGAAGAGGACGCCGCTGATATCAATGCGGCCAGGCGGCAGGCCCAAAACGGCCCAGCCACGCTGCCCGCGCATGCTGTCAAGGGCCGAGCGCAGCGCAGCGGTGTCATCGAGGCCGTCATCGGGAACGACACCGAAAGCCGTTGCATGGTGGGTGACGGGGGGCTCGGGTCGTTCCTCCTCGCCCCATCGATAACCCGCGTACGAGTAATCGGGCAGGAAGACAGACGATGTATCCGCGAGGATGGCAGGAGTCCATGTGGACCTCTCGGATGCCTGCGCTTCGATAAGCTCGGGTAAGGAGGCGCGGTATCCAGCCCATGCCATCAGGCCTGCCAGGAGTATGACGATCCATAGGAGGCGCCAGGGACGAGCGTCGGGCATACGGACCATCTCAGCACTCACCCATCGAAGAGGTGCCCCGGTCTGCCCGGTTGCTGAAGACCGAAATGTCGATAGGCGGCCGCCGTAGCCATACGGCCGCGGGGGGTGCGCTCGATGTATCCCTCCTGGATCAGGTAGGGTTCGTAGACTTCCTCGATGGTACCAGCTTCCTCGCCCACCGATACAGCCAGGTTGGCAAGCCCCGTTGGACCTCCGCCGAACTTTTCAATAAGTGTCATGAGGATGCGGGTATCCATGTCGTCGAGACCCTCAACATCTACGTTCAGGGCATTGAGTGCACGATCTGCCAGCTCCCTCGTAATCCTCCCATCTCCTTCGACCTCTGCGTAGTCACGTGTCCGCCGAAGCAGCCGGTTGGCGATGCGCGGCGTTCCACGGGAACGCCGCGCAATCTCGGCGGCGCCCTCCGGCGTCAAGGCCACATCCAGCAGGCCCGCCGAACGGTCCACGATACGCGTAAGTGTGGAGGCAGGGTAGTAATCGTAGCGGAAATCTATGCCGAAGCGGGCTCGCAGTGGAGCGGTCAACAACCCTTTCCTTGTCGTAGCTCCGACCAGCGTAAAGGGAGGCAGTGAGATCTTGACGCTGCGCGCACTCGGACCCGAGTCAATGAGGATGTCGATATGATAATCTTCCATCGCCGCATAGAGGTATTCCTCCACGACAGGCGACAGACGATGGATCTCGTCAATGAAGAGGATATCACCCTCATTCAGATTGGTGAGCAGACCGGCAATGGAGGCAGGCTTGTCCAGGACCGGACCGGACGTCGTCTTGACCTGTGCCCCCATCTCGGCCGCGATGATGTAAGCCAATGTGGTCTTTCCCAGGCCTGGAGGCCCCGAAAGAAGCACATGATCCAATGATTCCCCCCGGCGCTGCGCCGCCGTCATGAAAACCTGCAGGTTCTCCTTGATCTTCTGCTGGCCGATGAAGTCATCCAGGGATTTGGGCCGCAGCGCCTTCTCAACGTCTTCCTCCGTGCCCGACGGACGGGGAGCGAACTGACCGGAACGTTCAATCATGGCAGCGAGGCAAGTCGATGGAGCGGCTGGGTCGGGCTGTTGTTGGGATAATCATCCCAGCGAAGCAGTACCGACAATGTAGCCTTTTGACGAAGCGATTGCCCCTGGGTTCACCAGAAAAAGAACCTCTCCACATGCTTCGGTCTTCTCGTTTGCAGGATGCATGGGCACGACGGCCACTGCTTCCCTTCGTTGTGCGACAACATTTCATATGACCTGTATCATCCCCTGACACTGTCAATATTGCTTCTTGCCCCATCAGACGATAGAATACGGCACTATGTTTGTAGTGGACGATGTACTCATATCGGACGATGTCGTGCAGGCCGCCTTCAGTTGCAATCTGACGGCATGCAGGGGGGCTTGCTGCGTGCAGGGAGCCTCTGGAGCCCCGTTGGAGACGTCCGAGTTGGCAAAGGTTGATTCCGTGCTGGATGCAGTTCGGGACCGACTGCGCCCCGAAGCGCTCGACGTCATCGATCAGGAAGGAGTGTGGGAGGAAATCGCGCCAGGTCACTATGCCACGACCTGCGTGGGCGACGCCGAGTGCGTCTTCGTACGCTACGACGGGCCCGTGGCCAAGTGTGCCATCCAGGAGGCCTACCATGAGGGGAAGGTCGATTTCGAGAAGCCCATTTCGTGTCATCTGTACCCCATCCGCGTACAGCGTCTGGGGGAATTCGAGGCGCTCAACTACGAGCAGATCGATATTTGCGCGCCGGGTCGCGTTAACGGAAAGGACATGGGTATCGGACTGGCAGAGATGCTTCAGGGGCCTCTGACCCGAAAGTACGGTCAGGACTGGTATGCCCAGTTCCTGCTCATGGTCAAGGAGCGACGCTCGGTGATTGGCACCTCATTCCGGGAGAAAGAGGAGGGCTGACGCGTGCTGAATCTCCAGCAGAAGCAGTCCCTTCAGCAGCGGCTCTCGCCGCAGCAGATCCAATACGTCAAACTGCTGCAGCTGCCAACCCTGGCTCTGGAGCAACGGATCAAGCAGGAGATGGAAATCAATCCGCTCCTTGAAGAGGGGGAAGACATTCAAGAAGAGGAACGCCTCGACGAGCAGAGCGAGGAGGACCAGTACGACGATGTGCTGCAAGAGGCTGACGACCAGGCTGAGGAGGACTACGACTGGGACGAGTTCCTCGATACCGAAGACGACCTCTACGGATACAAGGCGGCTGTGGACCACAGTGCAGAAGAGGAGGAGCGTGAAACCCCGATTGTGTCTGTGAGCAGCATGGTCGAATCCTTGCGGGACCAGCTCTCCTTCCTGGAGCTGACCGAACAAGAGATGCTCATTGCCGATCAAATCATCGGATCGATCGACGAAGATGGATACCTGAGGCGTTCCCTTGAGTCCATTGTCGATGATGTGGCCTTCAACCAGGGCGTCTTACTGTCCGAGCAGGACGTGGAGGAGATGCTCTACCGTGTTCAGCGCCTCGAGCCCGTTGGTGTCGCGGCCCGGGATTTGAAAGAATGCCTGCTGGTTCAACTCGACATGCTGCCTGAGCACATCCCGGGCCGCGACGTCGCCATTGATATGCTTTCGCGCGCCTACAAGGCGTTCACGATGAAGCATTACGAGCAGATCATGCGTCGTCTCGGTGTCGATGGGGCTGCATTGAAGGAAGCGTATGATCTGGTCCAGCGCCTCAATCCAAAACCGGGCGAAGGCGAGTTCTCTGCCTCGGAGAACTATATCACACCGGATTTCACGGTGCAGGCCGAGGAAGACACGTTCGTCATTACCCTCAACGCCGGGAATGCGCCGGAATTGCGGGTATCCCGTCATTACCAGCAGATGTTGGAGAAGGTCGTAGCGGACAAGAAGAAGGGACGTACATCGTACGATAGCGAAACGCAGCACTTCCTGAAGTCCAAATTCGAATCGGCTCGCTGGTTCATCAGCTCCATCAATCAGCGGCGCCAGACCATGCTGGCTGTCATGCGCGCCATCGTGGAGCGGCAGGAGGACTTTTTCCGCATGGGAGAAGGACATCTCAAGCCGATGATTCTCAAGGATGTCGCGGAAATGATATCCATGGACATCTCAACGATATCCCGTGTGGTCAACGGCAAGTATGTACAGACGGAATTCGGTGTCTACGAGCTCAAGCACTTCTTCTCCGAGGGCCTGACGACGGAGTCGGGAGAAGATGTCTCGAACAAGGAAGTGAAGGCACTCATCGAGCGGATCATATCGGACGAGAACAAGATGAAGCCCCTATCCGATCAGCGAATTGCTGACATGCTGGAGAAAAAGGGTTTCCGGATTGCCCGGCGAACCGTGACCAAGTATCGGGAGCAACAAGGTATTCCCGTGGCTCGCCTGCGTAAGGAAATCGTCCTGTCTTGATGCCCCGGAATTCCGTATTTTGAGCGCTCAACCTGAAGGTATGCTCCTGCCATTCCAGTCTGTTTCGCGTCCATCGATCCAGTCAATCGTCCCGGTCCACCATGTCTACGCTAGAGCAGTATTTTGAGCCGTTCCGCAGTCAGATCGTAGGTATCGGGCAGACCTTCTCGGGCCCCTACGGACAAAAGCCCATCATCTACGCGGACTGGATTGCGAGCGGTCGGCTGTATGGACCCATCGAAGAGCGGCTCTCGGATATCATTGGTCCTTTCGTGGGTAACACCCACACGGAGACGAGTGTGACGGGCACTTCCATGACCCGCGCCTACCGCCACGCGCGCGACATCATCAAGCGCCACGTCAACGCGGGCCCCAACGACATACTCATTGCTGCCGGGTCGGGCATGACCGATGTCATCAACAAGTTGCAGCGCATCATAGGCGTTCGTGTTCCGGAAAAGATCGAGCCCTTTCTGGAGGTCCCCGATGAGCACCGACCTGTCGTGTTCATCACCCACATGGAGCACCACTCCAATCACACCTCCTGGATTGAATCGTTGGCTGATCTGGTCTGGATTGACCCGGATCAGGATGGCCTGTGTGTGGTGGAAAACCTGAAGCAGGAGATCGTCAAATACGAAGGCCGGCCCCTGATCGGCTCCTTCACGGCATGCTCAAACGTGACAGGCGTGCGTACGCCCTATCATGCCCTATCGCGTGTCATGCATGAGCATGGCGGTTGGTGTTTTGTGGACTTTGCCGCCAATGCGCCCTACGATGATATCGACATGCATCCGGAGGATGAGATGGCCCGCCTGGACGCCATCTTCTTTTCGCCCCACAAATTCCTGGGTGGCCCCGGGTCGACGGGTATCATGGTGATCAATGCCGAGCTGGATCAGAACCGTGTCCCGGATCATCCGGGTGGGGGGACTGTGGACTGGACCAATCCATGGGGCGAACACCGCTTCGTGGAGAACCTTGAGGACCGTGAAGATGGTGGCACGCCGGCCTTCCTGCAGACCATCCGGGCGGCCATGGCCATCAAGTTGAAGGAGGAGATGGGCACGCAGGCCATTGCGGCGCGTGAGCATGAACTGCTGGCGAAAGCCTTCCCGCGCATGCGGGCCATTCCGGGCCTGCACATTCTGGCCGATGGTATCGAGGATCGTCTGGGCGTCATCTCGTTCTATATCGAGAATATCCATTACAACCTGATCGTCAAGCTGCTCAACGATCGCTACGGCATCCAGACCCGCGGTGGTTGCTCATGTGCCGGGACCTACGGACATTATCTGCTCAGTGTCGACCGCGAGCACTCCAAGCGCATTACAGACCAGATAAATGGTGGGTATCTGGCCAACAAGCCGGGTTGGGTTCGCGTCTCGCTCCACCCGACCATGACGGACGCCGAGCTGGATCTGGTGCTGGAAGCGCTGGAGGACATTGCAGCCAATGCCGGGCTGTGGGCCGATGACTATGTCTACGATCCATCGACGAATGAGTATGCCCACAAGCAGGGGGAGGATGGCGTCGATGTGAGCGGATGGTTCGAGATGGGCGCCGTAGCGCTGCAGGCCTGAGAACCGCTTCTCAGGTTACGTTCGGCGTCTTACGTGTCTCTCGGGTACCCGGATACGGAAGAAACCCCTTCCGTCCGCTGGCACCCATTCCCCGGAGGAAAACCCGCATGGCACGCTTTCGTACGTCTTCGACCCGTCAAACAGCCTTCACCCGGTTACTGGCCTGGTATGTCACGGGTCGTATCACACGCGACCAATGGGCGCAACTGACAGCCGTGTTGGATGCCGAGGGTGCCACCATGGATGAGCGCCTGGCCCTCGCCTGGTTTGTAAACGAAGTCCTGACCGAAGGTCCCGCGGGCCGAACGGACCGCAGGGCAGCCGGCGACCTGAACAGCTTCCTCCGGACGGCCTCCGCAGCTCAGGCAGCCTGAATCGCGCCCTGGTCGTTACCCCCTTATCCCTCGTAGGCCTCCAGCGGCAAGCAGGAGCACACCAGGTTCCGATCCCCGTGAGCGTCGTTGACCCGGCGCACAGTCGGCCAAAACTTGTGGCTCAGTGACCAGGAGGCCGGCCAGGCTGCTTTTTCGCGCGTGTAGGATTGATTCCACTCATCGGCTGTAACCATGGCAGCCGTGTGTGGGGCATGGGCCAGTACACTTTCCTTGTCCTCGACCAGCCCGAGTTCGACTTCCTGTATTTCTGCCCGGATGGAGGTCATCGCTTCGACGAAACGATCCAACTCGGCTTTGTTTTCGCTCTCGGTGGGCTCGACCATGACCGTACCCACGACAGGCCAGGACATGGTGGGCGCATGGAATCCATAATCCATCAGGCGCTTGGCCACGTCTACTTCCGTCAGCTGGGTATTCTGGCGCAGCGAGCGCAGATCCAGGATGTACTCATGCGCTACCCGCCCCGTCTTGCCGGTGTAGAGCACGTCGTACTGTCCGGCCAGGCGGTGGGCCATGTAGTTGGCATTGAGGATGGCAACCTGTGTCGATCTTTTGAGGCCTTCGGCACCGAGCATGGCAATGTAGGCCCATGAAATGAGCAGGATCGAGGCGCTTCCGAAGGGAGCCGCAGCCACTGGACCGATGCTTCCGCCGGCATCCACGATGGGGTGGCCGGGGAGGTAGGGGGCCAGGTGTCCAGCCACACAGATGGGGCCGATACCCGGACCACCACCGCCGTGCGGAATGGCGAAGGTCTTGTGCAGATTAAGGTGGCATACATCGGCACCGATGTCGCCGGGGCGACAGATGCCGACCTGGGCGTTCATGTTGGCGCCATCCATGTAGACCTGTCCGCCCCGATCATGAACGATCTGGCAGATTTCCTTGATGTCTTCCTCGAATACCCCGTGGGTGGACGGATAGGTGATCATGAGTGAGGAAAGATTCTCTCCAGCAGCATCCGCTTTCTGGCGAAGGTCTTCCACGTCGATATTCCCATTTCCGTCGCATGCCACAACGACGACGTCCAGCCCGGCCATCACGGCGCTGGCAGGATTCGTGCCATGTGCTGAGCTCGGTATCAGGCACACATTCCGATGCTCTTCGCCCATGCTCTCCTGGTAGGCCCGGATGACCATCAGACCTGCATATTCGCCTGAGGCACCCGAGTTGGGCTGAAGCGACGTCGCAGCAAATCCGGTAATTTCGTTGAGCCACGTGCGCAGTTCGTCCATCATCTCATGGTAGCCCTGCGCCTGTTCCATGGGGGCAAACGGATGCAGGCTGTTGAAGGCCGGCATCGTGATGGGCGTAAGCTCTGCTACCGCATTCAATTTCATCGTGCATGAGCCCAGCGGGATCATGCTCGTGGTCAAGGAAAGATCCTTGGTCGAAAGGTGGTGCATGTAGCGCGTCAGCGCTGCTTCGGAGCGGTGCTCGGAGAAGACGGGATGGGTCAGGTAGGCGCTCGTGCGGGCCAGATCGCCTTCATAGCCGGACGCCATGGCGGATGCCAGCGCCTCTACGCGTGCGGCGGCATCGGCAACGCCGAACATATCAAGCAGGTCGGCCAGATCCTGTGCCGTTACCGTTTCATCGATGGTAAGTCCGATCGAGCCGTCCTCGAAATAGCGCAGGTTGATACGGCGATCGAGCGCACGGGCCCGCAGCGCGCCCTGATCCGCTGGCTGGACGCGCAGCGTATCGAAAAAGTCCTCATGCAAAACGGCAACTCCCGCATCCTTCAAACCACGAGCGACGAGACGTGCCATATCGTGCACGCGGGTTGCGATGGCACGCAGTCCCTCGGGACCGTGATACAGCGCGTACATGCTGGCAATGACAGCCAACAGCACCTGGGCCGTGCAAATATTGGATGTCGCCTTGTCACGGCGAATGTGCTGCTCGCGTGTCTGCAGGGCCATTCGAAGCGCCGGATTTCCGTCGGCATCCTCGCTGACGCCGATGATACGTCCGGGTACCTGCCGCTTGAAGCCATCCGTCGTTGCGAAGTAGGCAGCATGAGGCCCCCCGAAGCCGATGGGCACACCGAATCGCTGGGTAGTGCCCACCACGGCATCGGCTCCGAATTCTCCCGGAGGTCGCAGGAGCGTCAAGCTGAGCAGGTCGGCAGCCACCACGACAAAGGCGCCGCTGTCATGCGCCCGCTCGCAGAAATCTGCATAGTCGAAGAGCGCACCGTCGGTGGCAGGGTACTGCAGCAGGGCTCCGAACACATCGTCTTCGAACACAAACGTTCGATGATCTCCTACGACGATCTCGATGTCGAGCGGTGTGGCGCGCGCTTCCACCACGGCAATCGTCTGGGGATGACAGGCTTCGGACACGAAAAAGCGGCTGCTGCCCCGACGCCTTGCTTTGCGGTGGAACATCATCATCGCCTCTGCGGCCGCTGTGCCTTCGTCGAGCAGGGATGCGTTCGCTATCTCCATGCCCGTCAGGTCGATGACCATCGTCTGAAAATTGAGCAGGGCCTCGAGACGTCCCTGTGCAATCTCGGCCTGGTAGGGCGTGTACTGCGTGTACCATGACGGATTCTCAAGGATACCACGCTGGATGACGGGCGGCGTGACGGTTCCGTGATACCCCATGCCGATGTAGGAGCGGAACAGCTCATTCTTCCCTGCCAGGGTGCGGGCGCGGTCAATGAGCGCCGTCTCGGTGAGCGCCTCGGGAAGATCCATGTCCCGCTCCATGCGAATGCTGGCGGGCACGGTCTCTTCAATCAGGGCATCGAGTGAGGACACGCCGATAGCATCAAGCATGTCCCGGATGTCGGACTCAGAAGGTCCGATATGGCGATCAACAAAGCGGTCGGAAGACCTCAGACGGATGGACATGGCGGTCAGAGGATCAGGGTGAAGGCAGCCGGGCGGGAGGCGCGCCGTGGACGTTTGGGACAGGGCTGCAACTCCGGGCAGTATGGGCCGGAGCAACCGTGAAAATGTACGCTCGGTTCCGTTCAAGAATGATTGAAACCGTGTGACTTCACCGAGAAACCAAACGCCTTACGGTCAGCTGTCACGCCGGGATAATCGAGCCAGGGCTTCCCGGGCCGCATGTTGCTCCGCTCCTTTCTTGCTGCGCCCTTCTCCACGGCCGAATTCTTCTCCGTCGACGTGGACTGCCACCACAAAGTGCTTTTCATGGCTGGGTCCTGTCTCCGCGACGATGGTGTATTTCGGCTGATGGGGACTCTCGGCCTGCACCGTCTCGAGGAGGATACTCTTGAAATTATCCTTGACCCGTGCCAACTGGTCAAGGTCCATATGATTGAGTACGGTGCGTTCAATGAAGGCGCGTGCGCTATCCATGCCCTGGTCCAGATAAATGGCACCGATGATGGCCTCGAAAGCATCCGCAAGAATACTGTCACTCCCGCGCTGCTCGTGGCTCAGGCTGTCGCTGACCAGTAGGAACGGAGCCAGCTCAATCTCGCGCGCTCGCTGCGCGAGCGCGCGACCATTGACCAGTTTGGCCCGCAACCGAGTCAGGAATCCCTCGTCCTTATCCGGGTATTCTGCATACAGATGCTCAGCAACCAGGAATCCGAGCACGGCATCGCCCAGATATTCCAGGCGCTCGTTCGTGTGCATGTGGGCACCCGGGCGTCCGCGCAGCACCGAGCGATGGCGCAGCGCCTGTCGGTAGAGACCTTGGTTGTCGATGCGGCAGCCCAGGATGGTCGAAAGAGCCACCGGGTCCAGGTCACCCTGCAACCCATCAGGCTCTGATGTACTTGGCGCACGCCTCGTAAGAAGGCCACGAATCCAGTCGATCACGATGCCCCCCGCATACCTGCGTGCACGACCCCTGCAATGCGCGATCCAAGGGCCGCACTCTCATTGTGGTCGCCAATCCCCTCGGTCATGATGACCAGCACGTACGGCGCTCCCGTGGCCGGATAGATGATGGCTGCATCGTGATGTATTTCCGTAATCGAGCCCGTTTTGTGGGCTACACGGACACCTTCCGGGAGACCATTCGGAATCATGGAATTGAAGACCTGATCCATGAGGATATCCCGCATGGCAGCATCGTCGTCCTCTGAAACAGCCTCTCCTGTTCTGAGACGTTCCATGAGCAGGGCCAGATCGGCCGACGTTGCTCGATTGGACAGACCGCGCTCGAACGCCTTCAGGTCCTCAACGCCACGGATGGTCTGCATGTGCTGCGTTCCGAGGCGCTCCGAGGTAGCCTGCACGGAGTCTGCATCCAGAAAATCCATGAGCAGGTTCGTGGCCAGATTCGAGGACACCGTGGTCATGTTGTAGGCCAACTGACGCAGCGTCATGGGTTGCCCGAGCTGCTCGTAGATGGCATCGTCGGAATCATCCTCGATACGGTATAATGACCCATCCACAATGGAGCGAAACTCATTCTTGAGCAGGATCTCGTCCTCAAGATCAAAGCGACCCAGGCGCACCTGCCGGAAGAGCTCGATGAGAACCGGCACCTTCATCGTGGAGGCCGCATGATACAGCCTGTCTCCGTCGCGGTGCCAGATGGTATCGGTCGATGCATCAATGATCGATACGGAAACCGTGGCACCGTCCACCTCAGCCACCAGGGCATCGATGCGAGAAGAGAGCGCGTCCATATCCGGTGAGGGATTGGGGTTGGAAAGACAGCCTGTCAGGAGCAGTGTACACAGGCCGATTACGCAGAGCAAGAATCGTTTCATGGAAGCATGCCCGGGGAGGGCGTGTGGGCAGGACTGTCGTGCTGTTGCAGGAATCGAACCAACGCATTCATGGATGGCTCCACGTCTGAAAAGGCACACATGGAGGCCCGGACATCCGGGAAATCATCCAGAACGTGCGGCGTACCCAACGCTGCCAGCCATACCGGGTAGGCGTCTGTCAACTGCTGAATGAATGCCTTCTGCATGGGTAACAGGCCGAAGCGATGCCAAGCGGCCGGCTTGACGACGGCAGCCACGATGACCGCACGGTGGTGCCCGGCTGCCTCGAGGGCACGCGCTTGCTCGTCACTGTCTGTGTCGGGATTGATCTCGACAAACGCCCCATCGGGAAAGGCCTTCAGGAATGCTTTTTCCAACGGAGCCTGTGTCGGGTCATTATAGGTCGTGTGCGGTCGAACCAGGAAGCAGATCGGACCCTTTTGTCCCATCCGGGGCGCAGGCAACCTGAAGGACTCCTTGCTTCCGGATTGTGCCTGGATAGCTTTTGAAGCAATGGTATCGGCCAACTCCCGATGACGCTGGCACCCGATCTCGTCGTAGGGCACAGCCAGCGACGGGTCTACAAAAGCACCCTTGCCAAATCGGGCCGCGAAGCGAACTTTCAGACTCCAAACGCGGCTCAGGGCAGCATCAACCAACGACTCGGACAACTGTCCCGACTCGATGGCAGAAACCAGATAGTCGACCGTTGCGGGGATGTCCTTTATATCGAGCAGAATGTCCAGCCCCGCCTCGAGGAGCGCAGCGGCCATTTCCCCAGGATGCTCTTCCCGCCCGCCTGCCCCCGCCATGAGGAGGCTGTCGGATATGAGAACCCCCTTGAAGCCCATCTCTTTCCGAAGCAGATCCCGCATGATGGCCCTCGAACGCGTGGCTTCCACACCACTGGGATCCAGTGCCGGATAGGCCACGTGGGCCGTCATGATCAGGGATACGCCAGCTTCCATGGCACTTCGGAAGGGAATGAATTCCTGTGCTTCCAGGGCCTCGCGATCCCGGGTTACAACGGGCAGGGTCTCATGGGAGTCGACATCGGTGTCTCCGTGGCCAGGGAAATGCTTGGCTGTCGTGAAAAGACCTTCCGCCTGGCAGCCCTTGATATAGGCGCGCAGCAAGTCAGAGACGGTTTCCGGGGATGTGCCGTACGCGCGCGTCGATATGATGGGGTTGGCCGGATTCGAATGGATATCCGCTACGGGCGAAAAGCTGATGTGCAGTCCTGCGGCCAAGGCCTCCCGTGCCGCTGCTCGTGCAGAGGCTTCCAACAAAGCTTCCGCTTCCTTGCCCGTCGCCTGAAACGCCAAGGCATGGGGGAAAACGGTAGCGCCCTTGAGCTGCTGTCCGAGTCCGCGTTCCATGTCTGTTGCAACAAGCAGGGGAAAGGCCGATCGGGACTGCAGCCTGGCAAGGGTCTGGGGCGTTTGGATGCGATCCCCGTTGAAGAGACACAGTCCACCGATGGGATAGTCGTCCATGAGGCGCTCTATGCGCGCTGCATCATCCTCAACGGAAATCGTCGGCATCATGTTGGAGCCGATGCGTGGAAAGATGAGCTGGGAGATCTTCTCGTGCAGCGAAGTGGGAGGTGTGAGCATGGGCTGGAGACTATGCGAAAACGGATTCTGAAGATACGATCGCTGGTGTGTCAGCGGCGTTCACCACCGCGTCCAGAACGCGATCATGCACTCCGGATTACGCCATAGAGGTGGTGCTTGTGGATGTACGATGCTACCGATGGCAGCAGGAGATGGTCTACCGATTCGCCGCGCGAAAGAGCCTCGCGGATCCCCGAGCTCGTATGGGCCATGTGCGAGCCTGGAAGCCAGTAATCAGGCTCGGTCATCGAGCGTTCCGGTCTCTCCTCCGTATCCGGCCCAGCCCCACCTGATGCACTGGTGTCGGAGGCATCGTTGCTCGACTTGGGAGCCGCTCGATGATAGACAGCCACCCGGGCCAACTTCAGGATATCCTCCGGCCGATGCCAGGTGTCAAAGGCCGCCCACTGATCCTCCCCCATGATGAGAATAAGCTCCCACGCAGGATGCTCCTTGCTCAGGCGCTCCAGTGTGGTCACAGTCCATGAGGGACCTGGATGGTTGATTTCACCCCGGTCCAGCATGAAAAGGGGACCTTCCTGCGTCATGAGACGCGTCATTTCGAGCCGATGGCGTGGCTCCGTAATCTCTTCAGCCTCCTTGTGCGGAGGGGTACCCGCAGGTATCCAGAGCAGGCGGTCCAGGTTCAACGCCTCGCACGCTGTCAGGGCAACATGCAGGTGGGCCCGGTGTGGCGGGTCGAACGTACCTCCGAAAACACCCACCCGCTCTTGCATCACGATCGAGCCTCGACGTCCTCCAGCATGGCCTGGATAGCGAGATAAACAGTCTCAGCCTCCTTGATGAGGGGGCTGTCCGGGAAGATCTGAATCAACCGCTCGTAGTTCTCTTCCGCTTTTTCGAGGCGCTCCTTCTGTCGCGCCCGGATGCTG
>JAFMNH010000051.1 GCA_017859335.1 Rhodothermales bacterium
GGATGCCGGCATGATACGCCTTCTCGCCGAGGTCGCGACGTAGCATGTGCAGGATCCAGGCTCCCTTCTGGTACATCATCCCGCCCGAGACGTTGTTCAGATCCTCGATATACGGGCGAACAAGGGCAAAATCATAGTCCGTTTCCGCGTAGAAATTCCGGACCGACTCCCGGGACTGCAGCAGCCCCTGCATGAAGTCGTCGTGACCATAGTGATGCTCCCGGAACAGCAGCGTGTAGTACGTGGCGAAGCCCTCGCTCAGCCAGACATCGTTCCAGTGGTATTCCGTGACGGCATTCCCGAACCACTGGTGGGCAATTTCATGGATGATGACGTGCTGCCAGCGTTTTTCCCGATTGCCGGAAACCGACTTGTCGGAATAGGCCGGAATCGAGGCCGCCTCCATCCCACCGCCCGGTGTGGCGTTGGACACGATGTTGCCGAGGCGCTTGTTGACGTAGGGCCCAATCAGGTCTTCGTAGTAGGCCAGCACGGCTTTCGAGGGCTCGGCAAAGTCATGGAATCCTTTGTCCCGATCCTGCCAGTACACCCAGGTCTCGACGGGGATGCCATTCCACGTATCCACCACTTCCATGGCCATCTCGGCCACGCCGATGAAGTAGAGCCAGGTAGCCGTGGGCACATCGTTGACCCAGTGCGTCATGCGCATGCCGTTCCCGACGTTCGATGATTCCTTGAGGACACCATTCGACGTGGATTGGTAGTGCGCGGGATGCGTAATGATCATCTCCGTCGTGGCTTTGTCGTAGGGGTGATCCACGACGGGTAGCCATCCCCGCACGCGGGAGGACCAGTTGTCCGAGAAAAACGTCCGGTCCCCGTACTTGTTGGGGCCGATGTCCATGCCGTCGGCTGGGGTACCGCTGTACTCCACGACGACTTCAACACGGTTGCCTTCGGGTACGTCCATGCCCAAGTCGATAACCAGCGCATCTTCGGCAAAGGCAAACGACAGTTCGTCCTCCCCGTGGAGCACACGGTGTACATCCATCCCACGCCCGTCACGCTCAGCCGTCTTGCCCAGTAAATCCAGGCGCAGCCGGGACTGCCCGCCCGTCACGAAGCGCGCATCTACTGTCGTGCGTCCCTCAACGATATCATTGTCATCGTTTACCGTGAGCTCGAAAACATAGCCCTGGATATCGATGCCGGGATTCTTGGGGTAGCTGTCGGAATACTCCTGCGCTGCAGCCGGAGCCACGAGCAGGAAAAGAATCAGAAAGTGGAAGATGCGTCGAGTCATGATGCGTCAGAGCGTGAGTGTGGGAGGAATACCGGCCGGGCTCGGTTGCCTACGGGTTGCCTGCGGGTTGCCTGCGGGTTGCCTGCGGGCATCCAATCTACCTCTTCCCTACCGGAGTGTTCACCTGAAGGTCGTCGGACTTACCAATCGCTACCGGGAGGCGTCAGTTCGTCCAATGTTTCGATGGTCATCGGCATGGGGCCGGCAGGCATGCCGCGCTCGGCTTTCTGCGCTTCCACCATAGCCCGCACGTCAGCCAGAAGCTGCCGAGCATCGAACACGATCCCGTCCTTGATGGTGTATTTGACGCCACCGACGCGCTCCACTTCCTGCGTATCATCGTTCAGGCGAATCCAACCCGTACCGTAGAGCACTTTGAGGTTGGCGATGGGATTTTCCGGGACAATAACCAGATCGGCCTTCTTGCCCACTTGGATCGTACCGATTTCATCGTCCAGGCCCAGGGCCTCGGCGGCCTGGTTGGTGGCACTGCGGATGACTTCGAGCGGATGAAAACCGGCCTCGCGCATGAGCTCCATCTCCTGGATGTAGCCGAAGCCATACAGATTATAAATGTAGCCTGAATCCGAGCCGAGCGTGACGCGGCCGCCCCGATTCTTGTACTCGTTGATGAACGTCATCCAGAGCCGATAATTCTCCTTCCAGTCCATCTCGTTCTCGGTCGTCCAGTAGAACCAGTACGACCCGTGGGCCGCACGACTGGGACGGTAGAAGTCCCAGAGCGCAGGCAGCGTGTAGAGCGCATGCCACTCCCTGCGGCTCTGCGCCACGAGATCCCGGCTGGCCAGATACGGGATGAAGGTCGGGTTGATGGTGAAGTCGAGGGACAGGAGCGAGTCCATGACCGCATTCCAATGGTCGGAGAACGGGGGCGCGGCCTGTTTCCAGAGACGCCCGGCCTCACTGAAGCGGTGCGCTTCGTTCATGTAGTTGTAGTCCACCGGGTAATCCTGGATGACACGGTCCTCGAAGAGCGCCTCGGGAAGGCCATACCAGTGTTCCATCGAGGTCAGGCCCAGGCTGGCCGTGCGCAGGACATTCATGCGGGTGACATCAAGCTGCGCGTGATGCTCCGTCGAGCGCAGACCCTGCTTCTTTGCTTCGTCCAGGGCCGCTTCCATGATGGGGGGCGCTGCGCCAAAGAACTTCATGCCTTGAACGCCTTTTTCAGCCACCATCTGGACCCATTCGCGGGCATCCTCAGGTGTCGATATGGGCCCGTCAAAGCCCCGACCGAAAATGGGATAAGCCTGGATGCGGGGACTCGTGATCCTGTTCTCGTCCGATAGGCGCTGCATTTCCAGGATCCAGTCCGGGCCCTTGGCGCCCACCACACGGGTGGTCGTAATGCCGTGCGCCATCCAGAGCTTAGTCACGTATTCAAGGGGGGTGCCATGCCCTGAATCCTCCGTGTGCGGATGCCCGTGCATATCGATAAATCCGGGGAGCACGTACATGCCATGAGCATCGATCTCACGCGTGCCGGGCGCCGGCCGCCGGTCCGGATCGATGGGTAGACCCGGGTAGCCGACGTTCTGAATCTGCACGATCCGGTCGTTCTCGATGACGATGTCCACCGGACCGGTGGGCGGCGCCCCGGAGCCCTCGACCATGATAGCGCCACGGATGACGAGGCGTTCGTACGGCCCCTCTCCATCAGAATCGAAATCAAAGTCGGAAGATTGGCGGGCAGAAACGGGCAGAACTAAAAAGGCGGCCAGAAAGAGGGTCAGCAGTGCGCGCATGGGCATAACCGGGGGTAATGGACAAAGCGAGTTGTCAATGTACGCGCTGCTCCGGAGCCGGACCAGCGCTACTCCGCCTGAACCCCACCGATGGTTACGGTCTTGGTTTCAAGGAATTCGTCGATGCCGTAGCGGGATCCTTCGCGACCGATGCCGGACTCCTTGACGCCTCCAAAGGGCGCTACCGGGGTGGAAATCATGCCGGTGTTGATACCGATCATGCCGTATTCAAGCGCCTCGGAGACCCGCCAGATACGGGCGTAGTCCCGGGTGTAGACGTATGCAGCCAGGCCGAACGGGGTGTCGTTGGCCCGCCGGACGACCTCTTCCTCGGAGCGGAAGGTGGACACGGCCGAAACGGGGCCAAAAATTTCCTCCCCAGAAATGGCCATCTCGTCGGTTACGCCGGAAAGAAGGGTGGGTTGGTAGTACGTACCACCCAGGGCATGCGGAGCACCCCCGGTGTGCAGCACGGCACCGGCAGCGGTTGCATCCGCAATGAGCCGCTCCACCTTTGCGAGGGCCTGTGCATTGATGAGCGGTCCGATGTCGGTGGCTCTATCGGTGCCCGGACCAACCGTGAGGTTGGAGGTCCTGTTCGTCAAACGCTGGGCGAACGCCTCTGCAACATCCTCATGGACGAACATCCGGTTGGCGCACACACAGGTCTGACCAGCATTACGGTACTTCGATGCCACCGCCCCTTCAACCGCCTCGTCGATATCGGCATCCGGAAAGACAATGAAGGGCGCATTGCCGCCCAGCTCGAGGGACACCTTTGTCACCGTATCCGCCGACTGTTTCATGAGCAGCTTACCGACGCGGGTGGAACCGGTGAAGGAGATCTTGCGCACAGCGGGGTGCGCCGTCAAGGTTTCACCGACTGCTGCCGCATCCATCGTGGTTATCACGTTGATGACGCCTGCCGGAAAACCGGCTTCTTCAGCCAGACGGGCCAGGGCCAGGGCACTCAGTGGTGTCCATTCTGACGGCTTGATGATGACCGGACAGCCAACGGCCAGGGCCGGAGCTACTTTCCGGGTAATCATGGCAACTGGGAAATTCCAGGGAGTGATGGCCGCAACCACACCAACAGGCTGTTTCAGCGCCAGAATCCGCTTGTCCGCCATGTGGGCAGGAATGATATCGCCGTAGGCTCTTCTCGCTTCCTCGGCAAACCACTCCACGAACGATGCCGCATAACGGACTTCGCCACGGGCTTCCTTGATGGGCTTTCCCTGCTCGAGCGTGATAAGGAGCCCCAGGTCCGCTTCATGGGCCACAATGAGCTCGTGCCATCGCCTCAGGAGCCTGGCACGATGCCCTGCCGTCTTTCCTCTCCACAACACGAAAGCTGCATGGGCGGCCTCAATGGCAGAAACCGTTTCATGGATGCCCATGTCCGGAACGGACGCGAGTGTGGTCCCATCAGCAGGATTCGTCACAACGAAGCGTTTGCCCGAATCCGCAGGAACCCATTGGCCATTGATGAACGCGTTGTCCCTCAGAAGATCTTCGACTGCCAACATGAAAATCCTGGAATTGGTGAATGCTATGGTACGAAGGGCGCCCCGTCACACCCGGGTGCTGAACATGCCTGAGGAAGAGGGTGAATCAATGTCTCCTCTTGAACCAAACCATGTCACCGTGAGTATACGCGTCCAATCACTTGATCATGCGAACCTTTCGCACACATAGCGCTCTTCTGCTACTGATCATCCTGGTTTCAGGAGTGGTCCTCTCGCCTCTGGCCCACTACTCTTGGATGGCCGCGAGTCATCATTTCGAGCCGGTGGATTCTGCAAATGGTCACATGACCCACGGTCATCAGCCAGCAGATGAAACGGTTTCGACCTTCCACGTTTCGTGCGATTATGACTCGCTGTTTGGCACGCACCACGCCACGCCTTCCGCTGAGACATCGGCACTGGGACCCGCCTCGTGTGACGAACTCACATCGCATATCCAGGAACGAGAGCCGGAGCATGATACTCCGTTTTCCCTCCGGCCCCGGGGACCACCGTCTGCCTGAAAAAACCATCCCGTTTTTTCAACCCAGACCGTGATTCCAAATGAGAAGCCTCGTTTTTGTGGGCAGCCCGATCATCAATCGGGCTGTCTGGATTGCCATGTTGGCCATGGCGTTCCTGCCTGTTCGTTCCTTCGGCCAAAATATGCTTGAAGGTTCGGTCATCGATGACGAATCCAATCGCCCCATCCCGGGAGTACATGTATTCCTCGCCGTCCAGGGTGCCGGTGCCATTTCCGGCACTGACGGGTCGTTCCAACTGCCCTTGCCCGCCGCTCCCGATACACTGATCGCTCGCTTCCTGGGCTACACGGAAGCACGCATCCCCGTGTCGCCGTCCACTGACGGTCCTGTCGAAATTCGTCTCGCGATACGGGACCTCCTGATGGATGACATCATCGTATCTGCCACCCGGGAGCGCCAGTTCACCTCGGACATTGCAGCCTCGATAGGCAGCGTCGGGTCGGAGGTCATCCGTGACCAGAACCCTTCCCACCCCAGCGAAGTGATGGGTCAGATTGCTGGTGTCTGGGTGAACCAGACCTCCGGCGAAGGGCACATGACGTCCATCCGGCAACCCCTTTCCACCGATCCGCTGTATCTGTATCTGGAGAATGGAGTACCGACCCGCTCGACCGGGTTTTTCAACCACAATGCGCTCTACGAAATCAATATCCCACAGTCCGAGGGGATTGAAGTCCTGAAAGGACCAGGTACTGCGCTGTACGGAAGCGATGCCATCGGGGGTGTCATCAATGTGACCTCTGCCGCGGCGCCCTCGGACCCCATGGCTGAAGTGATGATCGAAGGCGGCTCCTTCGGCTACCGTAGAGGGCTGCTGTCCCTTGGAACGACGAGAGGTCTGAATGGCATCCGACTCGACGCCAACCTGACCGATTCCGAAGGGTGGCGCGATGCCACGGACTACGCGCGCCAGAGCGCTACGTTGCGTTGGGACCGTCGTTCGCGTTCAAACTGGGTGGTGCGAACGGTTGCCTCCTACTCGCGTGTGGATCAGGGCCCGGCTGGAAGCGCCGCCTTGCCCGAAGAGGCCTATCTGGACGATGCCACCCAGAACTATCAGCCGATTTCCTACCGGAAAGTGTCCGCACTGCGCCTGTCAAGTGCTTTCGAACGCGTCGGGCAGCAGACGCTAGTCAGTGTGACGCCGTATGCCCGGTTCAACACAATGGACCTTCTGCCGAACTGGAGCCTGACGTTCGATCCGGCCACGTGGGAAACCGCTAACTACTCCGCAGGCGCATTGGTGAAAGTCCGGCACGACCTACCCGCGTTCCGTACGCGTATCGTTTCCGGACTGGATCTGGATGTGAGCCCGGGAGAACGGAAGGAAACTGCCGTTTCTCCCGTACGCGAGGGATCGATATTCACAAGCTACTCCGTGGCCGATCCACTCTATGACTACGATGTGCGCTATACGCAGATCTCGCCGTACGTCCATGCTGAGGCGTCGCCTTTTGAGGATGTCCGGATCACCGCCGGTCTGCGATTCGACCGGATGGCCTACGATTACGTCAACAACCTGGATGTGGCCACCACGGGTCGGCACCGTCGCCCCGCGGATGCTAGCCGTTCCTTTACAGCGCTGAGTCCCAAACTCGGGGCTACCTGGCAGGTGCACCCGACCACCAATCTCTTCGCGTCGTGGCGTCACGCTTTCCGGGCGCCATCGGAAAATCAGCTTTTCCGTCAGGGTGGGTCCTCGAATTCAATCGACCTTGATCCGGTCCGGGCTGATAATGTCGAGATAGGAGTCCGAGGACGTATCCAAGACGTCACACGCTTCGAGGTGACCGTGTATCAACTCGTAAAGACCGACGATATCATCGATCTGGTCTTGAATGACGGAACCATTGTCAGCTCGAACGCTGGAAAGACGCTGCACAAGGGAATCGAGTATGGACTGCAGTCGGCCTCGTGGTACAATGTTTCCCTGAGACTGAGCGGCTCCTATGCAGAGCATCGATACGAGGAGTGGGACACAGAGAACGGGGCAATCTACACCGGAAATGAAATGGAAGTGGCCCCGCGTTCACTGGTGAATGCAGCCGCCACGTGGACTCCTGCACTTCTCGAAGGAGCATCGCTCACCCTTGAGTGGAGTCGTCTGGGCGATTATTGGATGGATCCGGCCAACTCCTCGAAATACGACGGTCACGCTCTCTGGAATCTGAATGCCCGCGTTCAGTTGACGTCCGACCTTACGCTGCTGGGGCGGATCAGTAATCTGACCGACGAACTGTATGCCGAGCGGGCCACCTACAACCGTTTCCGTGGTGACGAATTCGCACCCGGTGCTCCTCGTGCTGTCCATGTTTCACTTCGATACCAGGTACGGTGACATGACACATTGCAAGCGAATACTACTGGTATTGGGGATGCTCCTCCCCCTGGGATGTACCACTTCGTCCGAAACCGGAACGCCCTCCCCTTTTTCCGTAACCCTGGTCACCGGCGAGGTGGGTCGATCGACCGTTGCACTGTCTCCGGATGACAGCCTGGCCCATGTGGCTTGGGTCGAACGCCAGGATTCAGTCTGGAATGTGATGCTGGGCACTGCCGATCGGATGGGAAACCTGGTCCGGAGTCCGGTCCGGGTCAATGAGACCCCTGGAAATGCTGCGGTTCATGCGCAGGCCCCGCCTCAAGTGGGCGTCGACACACAGGGACGAGTGTATGTTGCCTGGATCAACAGGATTGACGTGCCGGGGCGGCGCTTTCCAGCCAATGACCTTTTCGTGGCCGTTTCGGAGGACGGTGGTGAAACGTTTGGATCTGAGCTGCCCATAAACAGCGATTTCGGGGGTACTCCGGCCGGGCATACCTTCCACAATCTGACGGCCCTCCCGGACGGGTCCATGCTGGTTTCTTGGATTGACTCGCGGGATCGTTCGCCGGCTCCCAACAATGCTGCCATGGCGGATCACGCGGCCATGCACGAGCATTCAGGCAGTCAAATCCGGGTGGCACGTATCGAGGACGGCGGTGATCGCATTGTTGAAACGGCCATCCTGGATCGGACCTCGTGTCCTTGTTGCCGCACATTCATAACGGTGACACCCGAGGACCGCATTCTGGTGGCTTGGCGCCATGAGTACGCCAGCGGCGAGCGGGATGTGGTGGTGGCCCACTCCGATGATGGGGGACGATCCTTCTCGGATTGGCGACCCATCCACCGGGACCATTGGTTCATCGAAGGATGCCCGCATACGGGACCGGTCCTGGCTACGGATTCGGATGGTCGCATTCATGCAGCGTGGTATACTGGGGCAGATGGCGGAGACGTTCGCCATGCCGTCTCGACCGACGGAGGGTTGACTTTTGAGCAGGTTAAGGACCTCCTTTCGGACGTTCCGGTGGCACAGGCAGCCTTCCTGACCGACACGGGAAAAAACCTGCTGCTCATGACAGAGAACCCCAGGTCCAGAACAGTGGTGCCCCGCTCAGCAACAGGTCACAACACCACGGGTTGGACCGACCTCAATGGTGAATTGCCGTCCACGGCTGCGGGAACGGACGCGTCCGTTCTGACCTGGCGCGATGGAAACGAGATCCGGCTGCTGTGGAACCCGTGGAGCTAGGCGGACTCGAACCGCCGACCTTCTCATTGCGAACGAGACGCTCTACCACCTGAGCTATAGCCCCATGTTGCCCTGAAAACTGCGCTCGACTGCACGCGGTTCCGTACCCGGCGGGGTCACGGGCGTACGATTGCCACTTTAGAGGACGTCCACCCGTTCATCCGGTTTTCACCCATAGGAGCCCGTGGAGGGCGATTTTGCTGCCAGGAGTGGATGCGTTCATGGCTCCGATTGGCTATCTTGAGGGCTACCTGTTTAACCGGCCCCACGGGGTCCAACCGACATCGACATGAGCAACGGTTCACCTGCTCCCAAGGATCTTTTCGGCACCCGTCAGACCTTCGACACCGGCAACGGCACCGGTGTCCTCTACAGCCTGAGCGCCCTTCGCGACCAGGGATATGACGGCATCGACAAACTGCCCTATTCCATCAAGGTGTTGCTCGAGTGCGCCTTGCGCAATTGCGACGGCTTCCTGGTGGAGAAGAAGGATGTCGAAAAGTTGGCCACGTACGACCCGAAAGCTCCGGCACAGGTCGAAATCCCGTTCATGCCCGCGCGCGTGCTCCTGCAGGATTTTACGGGAGTACCCGCGGTTGTGGACCTGGCAGCGCTTCGCAGTGCCATGGCCCGTTTGGGTGGGGACCCTGAAGAAATCAATCCGCGCGTCCCGGTCCACCTGGTCATTGACCACTCCGTGCAGGTGGATGCTTTCGGGCAGGACCAGGCGCTCTTCATCAACGAAAAGCGCGAATTCGAGCGCAACGCTGAACGCTACGAGTTCCTCCGCTGGGGAAAGAGCGCCTTCGACAATTTCTCGGTGGTGCCTCCGGGTTCAGGCATTTGCCACCAGGTCAACCTGGAATACATCGGCCGTGGTGTATGGAGCAAGCCCGAGGATGACGGTATGACCGTCTGGTACCCGGACTCCCTGGTCGGGACGGACAGCCACACGACGATGATCGACGGCCTGGGTGTTGTCGGCTGGGGTGTGGGCGGCATCGAGGCAGAAGCCGTCATGCTCGGCCAACCCATCTACATGCTGATGCCTGAAGTCATCGGCGTACGTATCACAGGCCAGATGCCCGAAGGCGCCACAGCCACGGACCTGGTCCTGAAAGTGACCCAGATGCTGCGTGAGTATGGCGTTGTAGGCAAATTCGTGGAGTTTTTCGGCCCGGGTATCTCGCACATGACCGTGCCTGACCGCGCCACGATTGCCAACATGTCTCCTGAATACGGCGCCACGATGGGCTTCTTCCCGATCGATCAGGAAACACTGGACTTCCTGCGCCGCACGGGCCGCGATGCGGAGCTGGTCGACGCCGTCGAGCGCTACACGAAGGCACAGGGCCTCTTCCGGACCGACGATGCGGCCGATCCTGAATTCAAGGACGTGCTGGAACTCGACCTCTCCACGATTACGCCAGCCCTTTCGGGTCCAAAGCGTCCGCAGGATCGGATCGAGCTGCCGGATATGCAGAAAGAATTCCACGCATCGCTCGAGCGTGCAGCCGGCCCCCAAGGTTTCGGCCTGTCCAAAGAGCGCTTGAGCAGCACGGGTACGTACAAGGACGAGCGCGGCAATGAACTGGAGATGACCCACGGGGACGTAACCATTGCCGCCATCACGAGCTGTACAAACACGTCCAACCCATCGGTCATGATTGGTGCCGGTCTGGTAGCCAAGAAGGCGGTCGAACGCGGCCTCAAGGTCAAGCCGTTTGTCAAGACGTCGCTGGCGCCGGGATCCAAGGTGGTCACCGACTACCTGGAAAACGCCGATCTCTGGCCGTACCTGAATGCCATTGGCTTCAACTTGGTGGGCTACGGCTGCACGACGTGCATCGGCAACTCCGGGCCGCTGCCGGAGCCGACCGCGAACGCCATCAAGGAAGGTGACCTGATCGTGAGCGGCGTGCTTTCAGGTAACCGCAACTTCGAAGGGCGCATCCATCAACTCGTACAGGCCAACTATCTGGCCTCCCCGCCGCTGGTGGTGGCCTATGCGCTGGCCGGTACGGTGGATATCGACCTGTCCAAAGAGCCCATCGGAACTGACTCCGAAGGCAACGAGGTCATGCTCTCCGACATCTGGCCCAGTGCGCAAGAAATCCGGGCGCTGGTCAACCAGTGCGTCACACCCGAAGCGTTCAAGAAGGAGTACGACGGCATCGAAGACTCGAACGAACTCTGGAATGCCATCCAGATACCGGAAGGATCCGTCTACGAGTGGTCCTCTGAGTCAACGTACGTGCAGGAGCCGCCGTTCTTCATGGACCTGACGGCCGAAACACCGTCCATACAGCCCATTGACGGTGCCCGCGTGCTGGCAAAGGTGGGAGATTCAACGACGACAGACCATATCTCGCCTGCCGGTGCCATTGCGCCTGACAGCCCGGCGGCCAAGTACCTGCTCGACAACAACGTCGATTTTCTCGATTTCAACTCCTACGGCTCCCGTCGCGGAAACCATGAAGTCATGATGCGCGGTACCTTTGCCAACATCCGTATCAAGAACCACCTGGTTCCCGGCACGGAGGGCGGCATCACGCGGTATTTCGCTACTGATGAGACGATGCCGATATACGACGCGTCCATGAAATACCAGGAAGCCGGCACGCCGCTGGTCGTCCTGGCAGGAAAGGACTACGGCATGGGCTCATCGCGTGACTGGGCGGCCAAAGGAACCCTCTTGCTGGGCGTCAAGGCCGTGATTGCCGAGAGCTACGAGCGCATCCACCGCTCCAACCTCATCGGCATGGGCGTCCTCCCGCTGCAGTTCAAGGCGGGTGACACGCCCGATTCCCTGGGACTGGACGGAACGGAGTCCTTCTCGATCGGAGTCGACAACGAGGTGAAGGCGCTCAGCACGATCCGTGTGACGGCTACGCGTGCCGATGGAACGACGGTCGAATTTGATACGGACTGCCGTCTCGACACGCCGGTTGAAGTGGAGTATTACCGCCACGGAGGCATCCTGCACTACGTCTTGCGGGACTTCCTCAACACCTCCCAGGTGACGGCCTGACCATCCAAGAACAGGCTTTTCAGCGGGGGGCTGGTGGGATCTGCAGATCCCGCCAGCCCCCCGCGTCATTCTGCGACTTCTTCCAGCAATACCAAGCCGGACTCATGGGGAGTGAGGGCTGCCTCCCCGAAGGAGACGAAGATGAGCTTTCCCGTCATCACGTCGCGCAACACGCTGTCGTCCGGCCACACAAGGGATACATTGATCCGGGTGCGGCCCGATACGTCTGATGCGACAATGATCTGATCCGTCGAGGCGCCAATCCGGACGCCTCTGTGAAACGTAACGGGGTCAGGCTGCAGCATATCAAACCCACCTCGGGCTACGGCGGGATGCGCTTGCCTGAAGTGGCCGAGGAGACGCCAAAAGGATGGCTCGTCATCGCCGATAGCGGTCCAATCCATGGGCGATTGATTGCGGTGGCGTTCATCGGAAATGGAAGGAGCAGGCACCCTGCCCCCCTCCTGACCATACCGGATGGCGACAGGTCCCGCCGAGAGCAGCAACGAGGCTATGTCCGCGCGCTCGACCTCATTCACCGGACCGGGAAGAAAGCGTATCGGCAAGCCAGCGAGCTCGCCCTCAGCGGTGGACAGGGACGCCTGCACATCGGCCGCCAGAAGTGCCGTGGAACGATGCGCCGTCAAAGGTCTCCACTGGACGTCTGCCGATGACGCGGGGACCGCGGCGTCCATGTCGTGGATAATCAGAAACGGATGCGCAGGGGCACCTTCGCCCTGTTCGAGCCGCGCACGATACGCCCGACCCGCTTCCCTGGACAGGAGCGCCAGTACGTCAGGGGCAATCCCGGCAGCCTCCCGAACATGAAAGCCATCGATGGGAGCCTCGCGTATCCAGTCAACGAGCCACTTGACGACATGATTGGCAGCCGTGCGTGGGGCCCCGGTTCGCTCAAAAAACGCATCGAGGGTCGCCTTTTCAGCAGCTGTCCGTTCGGGACCCCACTTCAGTGTCAAAAAATCCGGCAGGGATGAAACCTCTACATCAGAACGCAGATCGGGCATACCATTTTCACAGCGCGTCAAATGGTCCTGTCCGCACGCTTCGTAGCCAACAATATCGGCCCGTACCCACTCCTTGCCCCACCACCGCTGCCATGCTTCCAGTGAATCCACCATGGTAACCTGATCTGCCAGATAGGACTGCCATCCGAGCCGGCTCGAAGGCTGCCATGTGCGCCATCCTTCGCCCGTCAGCCCCCCGAATCCATAGGCTGCCATGTCATGCATGGTCGGAGGACCTACGTGGTTCAAATCCACATCAACGATGATTTTCAGTCCGGCTTCCCGGGCCGCCTCAGCCAGTCCCCGGAAGGCCGACTCTCCCCCGAAAGCCTCCTCGTGATCCGTGTAATCGAAAGGCCACGCTGCCTCGTAGGCGTAGAGTTGAATATCGCCATCACCACCCCCGATCCAGCCGTGAACTTGCTCGTACGGAGCCGACATCCAAAGAACATTGACGCCAAGATCCGAGAAATAGCCTTCAGTCAACCACCCTCGCAAACCATCATGATCGCCGCCGTAGAGGTGCCCAATGGGATCCTTTTCATAGGCCCGTCCCTCACCGTCAAGCCCTCTGCCATAGGCATAATCATTGCCTGAATCTCCGTTGGAAAAACGGTCGGTGACCACTCGGTAGATGGTGGCATGGTCCCAAGAGAATGCGACGTCCTGCCCGACGGCGGGCGCAGACATGATGGTGGCGGCCAGGAGTGGAAACCAGAAGGCGCGCATGGATCGAGGGGAAGGTGAACGAAGCTGTCGGCGTTCTAATGTACGGCCGAAAAACGGTTCCGGGAGCGCCGGCGATCAGACGCGTGAACTTCCCCCATTGCACGGGCGCATGGAGCCAAGCAGGCTTGCACACGCACATCGGCAGCGGCAGACGTGGTCTTCAGCACCGTTGGTGTCAGCGACGTGATCGATCAGGCTACGGCCCGACGGCCATGCCGATGGATTCCCGTATGGTTCACGTGGCCTACATACCGGCCCAGAACCCGAACCTCCTCGAACACATCCGGGCGAATGAGGATATCATCGTACTCCTCATTGGCAGGCTCGAGACGAAGCCCCTCCCGATCGTAGAAGACCTTTTTCAGCGACGTCTCCCCATCATACAGGATAGCACCTATTCCCCCATTGGGAATGTCGTCATCCATGAGCAGGACATAATCGCCATCGTTGATATTGGCTCCGATCATCGAATTCCCGGCAACGCGAATGGCAAACATCCTGTCCAGACCGGGAAAGAGGGTCTCAAGCGAAATGGTGCCCAGATTCTCCTCAACGGCTTCCTGCAGCTTGCCTGCCGTGATGATACCCTTGATGGGAATACCGATGGCCTCAGGCTCTACGTCACGCTCCTGCGGAAAATAGAATCCATCATCTTCCTTGACCAGGAACCCCTTTTTCTCCAAGGCCTGCAAATTCTGGGTCACGCTGTTGGGCGATCGGAATCCGAAGGCATCGGATATTTCCCTGTACGTGGGCCAATCTCCTTCTTCGTTTACGTAATCCTTCAGGTAATCCAGAAAGGACGCCTGTTTCTGTGTCAATCCTCGACGTGCCATGGTCAGAAGGGGTCAGAAGGGGTCAGAATACGTTGGAAATGCGGGCGGGATCGTTCACCTACTGCGAGGCACCGTTTCCGCATTGCTATGCACATATAATACATATATACGCACAATCATGCAACGGTGCGTTGCCAAAAACCGGGGATCGGAATCAACCCTGGTGCCTGAACTGCGCAAACACGCGGGCACTGCGGGTAGGATAGGACTCTTCCACGTGATGTTGCAGGTACGATCGAACCAGGCCCTGTACGTCTTCCGCCTCCGGCTCGGACAATTCGAGGCGCAGGACGTCCGAGAGCTCTGCCCGGGCCAGGATAGCAAAGGCACGAAGAGTCCTTCGGTAGGCCCTCAAGGGGACCCATCCCTCCTCAACAGTCGTCCCCACCCGGCCGGTGCGTAGATCCAGGAATCCGAATTCGCCCTGCATGTCCTGAACCTCATCCCGCCTGAATGAAGGACCGAAGCCCAACAAGGTGGCCAGTCGCAGCTGAAAGAATGGCCACACATTCCCGGTGAGTGCCGATGCGTGGTCCAAGGCGGTAAGGGAGGCAGCCAGCAAGCCGTATATGGGCGTGTTGGCTTCCCGCTCGGGCAGCAGTGCGTTGACCAATTCCACCATCCGGAGACCTGACTCAACCCGTGCCAGCTCCGACCGAAGCATCGAATGATGGCGAACATGGGATGCCTCGGAGAGAATATTCAGATCACGCCCCGCACGCACGTGGAGGACAGCCGCGATACGGGACATGGGATCCAGCGTCGATCCGAATCGGCTCCGTGCCGAACGCGCTCCTTTGGCCATGACACCTGTCTTGCCCATCTCTTTGGTGTACAACGTCACGATCCGACTCGTCTCGCTGTAATCAATGGCCCTCAGGACGATGGCTTCGGTATGGATGACACCTGTAGAGGACATGGCATGCAGTGAATGCGGAGGGGGGAGACGGGAGGTTACTGTCGAAGGCGGCGGGTGTCAATGGACCAAAGGCACAGCAGCCCTCGGCCGTGCACCCCGCCAAGAATTGTCAGATCACGCAGGTCATTCATGGTTTCCCGTTTCAAACACCGATTACTCTACCCGATCCGTGAGCGCCTGATCTGCTCGGAGAAGGAAGCCATTGCCATGATCGTAGTACTCCTGGTACTGCTGTCGGGACATGTGATCCGGGTGGTGAAGGCTACTTCCCCACCCGTTTCGGAGCATTCGTACGCTGAGATGGACAGTCTGTTTGAGGTGCTTACCGCGCGTGCCGACTCCGTCGATGGCCTCGCAGTTCAAACGGACACCATACACACCGGTTACGGGGCATCCTACGACCACCTACCGATACGTCGCACAGGCGCCGAATCATGGGTGCTCGTCGACACTCTCGAAAAGCCCAAGGTACCCTTCCCCATCAGCATCAATCTGTCCGATATCCGGACGCTTCAGGCCCTGCCGCGAATCGGTCCGGCCATGGCTGCCCGGATAGTGGACTATCGCAAGCAGCATGGCCCATTCCGGACACCTGAGGACCTGTTGGCGGTACGGGGTATCGGGAAAAAGACGCTCGATAAGATGCGTCCCTTGATCACGTTCGAGGTCGAGGAGGATTCTGTCCGCGTCCCCTGACACCAAGGCTTCAGGACACGGGACCTGCGGATCCACCCTTTTCGCCGTCTTCAATCGAAGGGTCCAAGGGGCCAGTCTCAGCTTCCAGGACAAGATCATTGACCCACGCCGGAGACGGGGCCGTTCCCGAGCCCTCGACAGCATCGGTAAACCCGTCAGCACGTTCCTCCTCACGGGCCAGGAAACGCCACACCGGCACCAGCAGCACCGCTGCCAACGCAACAAAACCGACAAACGTGATCAGTATGACGTGCCAGTACCCCCCTGCCATGGTCAGCCCTCCATTTTCATGAGACGCTCAACACGCTGCTCGGTCGAGGGATGGGTCGAGAACAGGCGCCGCATGCCCTGCATGCCTCCTGCGAACGGATTGACGATGAACATGTGAGCGGTTGCAGGACTTCCCTCCATGGCAATCCGCTCGCTTCCGGCCTGCAGGCGCTGCAACGCGCTTGCCAACGCCCGGGGCTTTCCACAAATGCGGGCACCATCCCTATCGGCGGCGAATTCCCGCGAACGCGAGATGGCCATCTGGATCAGCATGGCAGCGATGGGTGCCAGAATCATCATCAGAAGGGCAGATGCGGCGCTTCCACGATCCCTGTCTCCACCGCCAAAGAAGAGGGCAAACCGGGCGAGCATGGTGATAGCGGCCCCGATCGTTGCGGCTATCGAACCCGTCAGAATGTCCCTGTTCTGGATGTGGGCCAGCTCATGAGCAATGACGCCTTCAAGTTCGTCCTTCGTCAGCATGCGGACGATTCCGTTGGTCACAGCCACGGCCGAATGGGCTGGATTGCGTCCTGTGGCAAACGCATTCGGCTGATCCGAGGGGATCACATATACCCTGGGCATGGGAAGACCTGCCTGCTGCCGCAAACGGTCCACCATGTCGACCAGCTCAGGGGCTTCATTACGACCCACCTCTTTGGCTCGGTACATTTTCAGCACAATGGAAGCGCTGAACCAGTAGGATCCGAAGTTGAGCATGACGGCAAACAGGAATGCCGTGATCATCCCCTGTTCTCCCCCCAAAGCCTGTCCCAAAAGGGCAAACAACACAATCAGAGCCGCCATGAGGGCAGCTGTCCTCATTCCATTCATGATAACGAGTGGTTTCTACGGGTGAAAAATGCCTGAGCGCTCGATCCATCCGACCGGCAGCGGCCGGAGGCATTGCATGCTCGTGTCCGTTGTACGTCCTCAACCAAGAATTTGTGTCACAACCAACACATCATATAACGCATGCGTCCATGCGGCGACCCCGAATCCGCGCAGCAGAAAAACGGCATTGAGCGCCAAACCGAACAGCAAACGGAACGTGAAGGATGCCAGCGTGAACGGATCGCCGAGAGGACCCATGTAGTGGACGGCAGAGAAGAGGAAAGCACCGATAACAGCAGCCAGGGCGTAGGCCAGCCACGTACGGGCGACCCTCTTTCTGAAGATCCAGAACAATCCCCCTACCAGGAGCACCCTGAAAACCAACTCCTCGTAGAGGCCCGCCCCGATGGAGAGGACCAGCATGGCAGGCGCAGACAAAGACTCGACTTCCTGCATCATCAGAGCCGGGTGGAGGACGTGGCCAGCACTAACCAACATCGGATGAAGGGCGAACATCAGTCCGACAACGGTCGAAACAAGGAAGGCTACACCCGTCGCATAGACCAGGCTTTCGCCAATCAACCATCCGAACCAGGCTGGGCGAATGGGCGGGCGTCGTTTTCGGTCGTGCAGAAACACGAAAAGGCCGGCAAGAACAACCGGAACGCCGAGAAGGATGACGTGTGACCCACCCGTAACTCCTTCGAGCAGCGCCATCATCTGTTTGATCCACAGGTCGGCCCCCACCCTGACATGGGACAGACGATCGGCGTTGACAAGAAGAATCAAACTTTCATAGAGCCCGAAGAGCGGCAGCGCTGCCAAAAACCCGT
>JAFMNH010000052.1 GCA_017859335.1 Rhodothermales bacterium
TCTGCGGGCGATGGAGCGCCATCTTCCATTGGCCGTGACGGTTCGCACACGGTACTCTTCACTCCTCACGGTGGGAGCGTCAAAGCCAAGACCCCGAACCAGATCAAACTGGTGGCCTCGGCACGGTCCAACGATATCGTATTTGCCATCGGGCCGGCCGGCACCGGCAAGACCTACACGGCAGTTGCCTTGGCTGTTGCGGCCCTCAAATCCAAGCAGGTCAAACGGATCGTGCTTTGCCGTCCAGCCGTAGAGGCAGGCGAGCGGCTTGGTTTCCTACCGGGTGACCTGAGGGATAAAGTCGACCCCTACCTTCGTCCCCTCTACGATGCACTCGAGGACATGCTTCCAAAGGAGAAGCTGAAGGCTTTCATGGAGAACAACACCGTTGAGATTGTGCCACTGGCCTACATGCGAGGTCGCACGCTTAATTCGGCGTTTGTCATCCTGGACGAGGCGCAGAACGCCACTGCCCTGCAGATGAAGATGTTCCTGACGCGACTGGGTGCCAACAGCCGTGCCATCATAACGGGCGACCTGACGCAGACAGACCTTCCTTCACGTGATACAAGCGGGCTGGCCGAGGCCAAGAATATCCTCTCTGGCGTGACGGGAATAGACTTCGTCTACTTCAATGAGCATGACGTCGTCCGCCACAAACTGGTCAAGGATATCATCAACGCCTACTCGAAGTTCTACGGGGCCGACGGGTAGCCGTGTCAATCAGCCTCCGCTGCCTTACGCAGAGTGGATTTCCGGATCGGCGACCGACTGCTTGAGGATTTCCTTCGGGCGGTTCTTCTTGTCCACCAAAACGACCGTAGCCTCGTGCCCACGGGCCTCTTCTGGCGTCATCTGGGCATATGAAATGAGAATGACCTCATCGCCCGTGGCTGCCAGACGCGCCGCCGGGCCGTTGAGGCATATCGTTCCACTGCCAGCCTTCGCGGGTATCGTGTAGGTCTCGAGCCGGGCACCGTTGTTGACATTGACGATGTGCACGTGCTCGTAGGGCAGGATACCGGCCAGATCAAGAAGACCCTGGTCCACGGTTACCGATCCTTCGTAGTAGAGCTCCGCCTGCGTCACGGTGGCGCGATGGATCTTCGCCTTGAACATCGAGAGGGTCATGTGCCGGGGGATCTCGTAAGGGGGTGTCGGAATCGGCTCGTGTAATCGCTCAGCATACGGCAGGTTTCAGGATGCCGCGGCCCTTCATGGTCAATTCAGAGGGGGTAGGGGCGCTCAGGACATGACGCCTGAATTATCCCTGGGGCACATCAACAAGCACATTATCGATAAGTCGCGCCTTACCGAAGAACGCTGCCAGGGCGATCAAGACGCGGCTGCCCGGCACGAGATCCGAAACAGGTTGCAGCGTGTCTGTATCCACCAGCTGGACGTAATCTTCCCTGCACTCAGATACTGCAGCGAGTCGGGAACGTACCAGTGAGACAACAGAAGCAGCCTTGCGCTGCCCCGCCGAAACGATGGACGCTTCTGCTTCGAGCAGAGCGCGCCGCAGCACGGGTGCTGCGGCGCGCTCTGCCGGGGTCAGATATCGGTTGCGCGAGGACAGCGCCAGGCCATCCTCTTCCCGCACCGTCGGGAACCCAACCAATTCGGTACCGAAGCCCATCTCCCGCGTCATCCGCCGCAGGATGAAGAACTGCTGGGCATCCTTGAGTCCAAAAACAGCCACATCCGGCTGGATGATGGCAAACAGCCGGGAAACCACGGTCGTTACACCACGAAAGTGCCCCGGGCGAGACGAACCACATAGATGGTCGCCCATCCTGTCAACCGATACCCAGGTCAGATTGGCTCCCAGCGGATACATTTCAGACACGGCAGGAGCGAATACCACGTCACAACATCCCTGACCTTCCAGATGAGCCCTGTCCTCATCCAGTGTACGCGGATAGGCGTCAAAGTCCTCTCCCGGACCAAACTGGGTCGGATTGACAAATATGGATACAGCCACGCGGTCAGCAATCTCAGCAGCCTTTTTGACGAGGGCAAGATGTCCCTCGTGAAGGGCGCCCATGGTGGGCACGAGCGCCACACGGCGTCCCGACGCATGCTGCCTGCGGGTCCAGGCGCGCATGGCTTCGGCACCAACAATAACTTCGGGTACGGACATGGGGATAATCTGAACCTGGGAGAACGCCAAGATACATCCGTTCCGGGAGCGATTTCAGCAAAGCTCAACAACCTGTCAGCAGGAGGCCGGATATATTCGTGATGGACGGTGTCGGAGTCCTCCGGGCTCGTGCTCGCAAGCGCCCCCGACCAACCGCAGCATGCAACCCAACCGGAGTGGATCCATGAGTGACCATCGCATTGAAAACGATTCACTGGGTGAGGTCAGGGTACCGGCAGACGCCTGGTACGCTGCACAGACCCAGCGAGCCCTCGACAACTTTCCCATCTCAGGAATCCGGTTTTCTCGCCGGTTCATCCAGTCGCTGGGCACGATCAAGATGGCTGCCGCAAAGGCCAACAGGGATCTCGGCATACTGGAGCCAGAAAAAGCCGACCTCATCGTTACTGCCGCCGAAAAGGTCAGACGTGGCGATGTGGACGATCAGTTTGTTCTGGACATCTTCCAGACAGGCTCGGGCACCTCGTCCAACATGAACACCAACGAGGTCATCTCGAACCTGGCCACCGTGGCCGCCGGTGGCAAGAAGGGCGACAAGACGGTGCATCCGAACGATCACGTCAACATGTCCCAGTCTTCCAATGACGTCATCCCTACGGCCATGCATGTCTCGGCTGTCGTGGCCATGAAAGAAGACCTGCTACCCGCCCTGGCATCGTTTCGCAGAGCTCTACAGACCAAGGCGGACGAGTTCGATGATGTGGTGAAATCCGGTCGAACCCACCTCATGGATGCCACGCCGGTCCGTCTGGGTCAGGAGTTTGGCGGATATGCAGCCCAGATTTCACAGGCCATGACGCGCATTGAAGCCAGCATGAACGAGCTTCAGGAGTTGGCCCTCGGCGGCACTGCGACAGGCACTGGTATCAACTGTCCCGCAGGCTTTGCGCCCACGGCCATCGGGCATATCAGCCAGGCCACCGGCATCGCATTCCGTGAAGCCGACAACCACTTTGCCGCCCAGGCCGCCAAAGATGCCTTCGTTCAGGCCTCCGGATCCCTGAATACGCTCGCCGTAGCGCTGCTCAAGATTGCCAACGACATCCGTCACTTGTCATCGGGTCCCACGTCGGGCCTGTCCGAAATCAAGCTGCCCGCTATCCAACCAGGCTCATCCATCATGCCTGGCAAGGTCAATCCGGTACTTTCTGAGGCTGTCATGATGGTGGCGGCCCGCGTGATGGGAAATCATACGACCATTACGGTGGGTGGACAGCATGGCAACTTCGAGCTGAATGTGATGATGCCAGTCATGGCACATGCCATGCTGGAGTCCGTTCATATCCTCTCAGGTGCTCTGGATGCGTTCCGCACGGGATGTCTCGAAGGTATTCAGGCAGACCGGGAGCGATGCCGGGAACTGCTTGAGCTGAATCCTTCCATTGCCACGGCCCTGAACCGTAGCATCGGATACGACATGGCGTCGAAGGTGGCCAAAAAGTCTGCTGCCGAGAAGAAATCCGTGCGGGATGTGGTTCTGGAAATGGAACTCATGGATGAGGCCACGCTGAACCAGGTACTCGACGTGCGGCATATGACCGAGCCTGGGGTACCGGGGGAATGACCGGGCACAGCGCTACGGAATCCCCGTTGGGACCGGACGGCGCGTGGACGCACACCGTATGCCAGGGCCTGACGGTCATCGAACTGGCCAGTGTGCTGGCCGGCCCCAGTGTGGGACAGTTCTTTGCCGAGCTCGGCGCGCGGGTCATCAAGGTTGAGAACCCGGCCACCGCCGGCGACGTGACCCGGACGTGGCGGATACCCGGCGAGGAAAACGCAGACCGAACGTCTTACTTCCATGCCTGTAATTGGGGAAAAGAATCCATCGCCCTGAATCTGAAGTGTGATGAAGGCATCGCCCTCATGCACGAGTTGGTGGCTTCCTCGGATATCGTCATCAGCAACTACATTCCCCGCGTGGCCCGCGCTCTCCAGGCGGATTACGAGACGCTTCGATCCGTGAAGTCGGATATCATCCTTGGTTCGATCATTGGATACCGGCCCGACTCGGATCGCCCGGGATACGATGCCATCATCCAGGCGGAGGCAGGCTATTACTACCTCAATCGTCCGCCACAGTCGGAGGGTGGAAAGCCGACCAAGATGCCCGTTGCCTTGATGGACATTCTTGCCGGTCACCAATTGAAACAGGCGCTGCTCATGGCGCTTCTGCAGAAGGTATCGACCGGGAGAGGTGCCTGCGTCACAGTCAGCCTGTACGACGCTGCCGTCAGCGCCCTCACGAACCAGGCCACAAACTGGCTGGTGGCAGGTACCGTCCCGGAGCCCATGGGATCGGAACATCCAAACATCGCCCCTTACGGTTCCGTATTCCGCACGGCAGACGGCCACGAGCTGGTACTGGGAGTGGGCACCGACCGTCAGTTCCAGAAATTATGTGCCATCCTGGATCTGCCCGAAACCGCATCAGATGAGCGTTTCCGGTGTAACCACGGCCGTGTGACCCATCGTGCGGACTTGATCCATCGTCTACAGGAAGCCATTCAGCGCTTCAAACGGGATGATATCCTGGCCACATGCCAAGCAGCCGGTATCCCGGCTGGCGCCGTCCGACGCATGAATGAGGTCATGCAGGAGACACCGGACTACTTGCAATTACCCGGACCCGCGCAGGCGGCTCTGGGTGTACGGGAGTCAGCCGTATGGCCCCCAGCTGCGCCATCACGCCTGGATCAGCTGAAGCTTCCTCCCTCCTATGCGGCCCACACCGGCGTTGTTTTAAGGGAGGTACTGGGCAAAAGTCCGGAGCAGATCCGGGAGATTATCGCAACCGGTATCGCCGAACAGGCCTGAGAGCCAAACCGGTTCAAGGCGCAGCCGACAAAGTATCCGGATCGGGAATACCCAGCAGGTGCGTCAGTTCGTCCGCCTGAAAGAGACCCCGCTCTCCCTCTGACATGCGAACACGGGTTACCTCATCCGCTGTGACTGCATCCGCCGTATTCTCAAATGAGGACCGCACGAAGGTCAGGACGGCCGCCACCTGCTCGTCGCTCAGGAAACCATGGGGAGTCATGGCATTGTTGTACCGTTCACCATTCACTTCGATGGGGCCACTCATTCCATAGAGCACCAGACGAATCAGGCGGCCCTTGTCTCCATTGACCCATTCTGTTCCCCTCAGCGGTGGAAAAGCACGTTCAATTCCGTTGCCGTCAGCCTGATGACATTGGGCACAGTACTGGGTATAAATCTCCTGCCCTGTCGCCGTCGCAGGCACGGACTGGGGCTGGCATCCAGCGAGGGAAGTGCCGAGGACGAGGGCCCAGACGGCCCCGAAGAGCAGCAATACATTGGGTCGGACAGGATTCCGGGGGATCATTGGTTCTCCATTGTGTGGACACTATCGCCCTGCGTGATCATGCCTCCGCGCACGACGGAAAAGAGGGCACCTCTCAACTGTAATTCTGAAACGGCCTGGCGTGCTTCTTCGGAAATACGCTCGGCAAACAGCCCGCAGGGCCGATGGAGTTTACGGGCCCGCTTCAGGATGACCGAAGATCCGATCTGGATGAGGCTGCCCTCTTTAAGTTGTCTCAAATCCACTCCCTCGAGGATCAGGTTGTCTCCAGGCACCTCGAAAGAGGCTCCGATGACATCGAGAACCTCCCTAGAAATGGCCGTGATCTCCCGTTCGGGAATTCGCTTTCCCTTCCACCAGTCCTTTTTCCGGTGATCCCCCTCGAGACCAACACCTTCCAGGACCTGCGCATGCCGTACACGGACATGCACTCCCGGTCCGGGTTTCTGGATGATGGCTGCAAGGCAGGCCACTCCGTCATAGCGGACCTGATCCAAGGTATCCAGCAGGGATGGATGCTCTTTCATGAGCCCATTCGGACATGAATCGTTTCGGAGACAGACGGACAGGATTGCCCGGTATCAGATGGCGGGCTGCCCACCATCCGTTCGCTCTACCGGTTCACAAATCCCATGGGGGATCGCTGACATGCTTTAGACGGTGGGTCTCGTTCATGAACACCTGTTGCGTACCATGGATCCGATCCTGCGTGGTATCACGTCGCAGGTGATAGACGCCTTCCGAATCGAGCTCCCAGGCAGAGGAATGATCCGAAAGGCTGATATCAAGGATGCGCTGTAACCGTTCGCGCAAACGCTTCTTCCGGATCTCCACAATGACTTCCACTCGATCATCCAGATTCCGCCGTTGCCAGTCCGCACTTCCGATGAAATAACGGGGCATGCCGTTGTTTCCAAATCCGTAGATACGACTGTGCTCGAGAAAACGTCCGATGATGCTCGTAACGCGGATGGTCTCTGAAAAACCGGGTAGTCCAGGACGCAAACGACAATGTCCACGGACGATCAAGTCAATCTGCACGCCTGCTTGAGAGGCTTTATACAGGGCATTGATCACAATGGGGTCATCAAGGGCATTCATCTTGGCCACGATGCGACCGTTGTCGTGCGCTGCCTGATGAGCCACTTCCTCTGCGATACGGTCCAGAAAAAACTGCCGCATATCCCTGGGCGCCACGATCAGCTTTCGGTAATGCTGTTCGGGCGAATAGCCGGTCAGATAATGGAACAGGTTTACCAGATCCTCCCCCGTGCGACGTGAACGGGTCAGCAACCCGATATCCGTGTACAGCTTGGCGGTTGATGGATGATAGTTACCGGTACCAATGTGACAGTAGGTACGCAATCCCTGCCCCTCACGACGCACGACGAGCGTTGTCTTGCAATGGGTCTTCAGACCGACCAGACCATAGGTAACATGGACACCGTGCTGCTCGAGCATCTGGCCCCATTCGATATTGTTCTGCTCATCAAAGCGCGCCTTGACCTCCACGAGCACCGCTACCTGTTTTCCCGCATCAGCCGCCTTCAGGAGCGCTTTGACAACCGGAGACTCGTCCGACGTTCGATACAGGGTCTGTTTGATGGCTACGACGTCCGGATCCGCTGCTGCTTCCTCGATAAATCGAAGCACGGTGGAGGCAAAGGATTCGTAGGGATGGTGAAGCAGCAGGTCCCCCTGGCGCAGGATTTCGAAGACATTCAGCCTGTCCTTGACCTCGCCCTCGTGCAGCAGTCGGACGGGCGTGACAGGGTCCCACGGCTCGTATTTGAACTCCGGAAGATCCAGGTCGGCAAATTGGTTGACCGATCCGAGATCCAGATCCCCAGCTACTTCGTAGACATCCTCAGGCTCGAGCGAGAGCTCACGTGACAACAGATCCAGCACTTCCGGCGGGATATCGGGCGTGACCTCGAGCCGGACAATGGGCGCGAACCTGCGCTCCTGCAGCTCTTCCGATATCATCTCTATTAAATCGTCTGCAACCTCCTCATCCCGCTTCAAGTCCGCATTGCGGGTAATGCGGAAGGCGTGGACACCGACCACTTTCATCCCCCGAAAAAGCTCACCGACATTGTGTGAGATTACCTGCTCGAGGGGTACCCAACCCGATTCGTCAGGTAGAGGAATCCAACGGCCCTCGCTTGTCGGCACCTTGATCCGGGCGAAGTGCTCGGTCTTGCGCCCGGGGTGTTTGAGCGTCACGGCCAAAGACAGGCTCAGGTTCGAGATGAAAGGAAACGGATGTCCCGGGTCGACCGCAAGCGGGGTCAGAATCGGAAAGACATGGGTCAGAAAGTATTCCCGCAGCCACGTCTTCTGGGCATCAGAGCAGTCATCATGGTTCAGGACGACAATACCCGCCTCCGCTGCAAGGGATGGTTTCAGATCACTCTCCCAGGTGCTCAGGAGCGCGCTGTTCATCTCGAGCACCGCCTCGCGCGCCATCTCCAACTGCTCGCCTGGCGTTCGACCATCCGGGGACGGTCGTTGCACGCCAGCCGCCAGCTGCCGCTTCAGCCCACCCATGCGCTTGCGAAAAAACTCGTCCAGATTGGAGCACGCAATGGAAAGGAAACGGATGCGTTCCAGGAGCGGCACCCGTTCGTCCCGCGCCTGATGAAGCACCCGCCAGTTGAAATCGAGCCAGCTGAGCTCCCTGTTGAACAACAGCCGGTAGCTGCCATCCACCGTGGAAGGGAGAACGGCGTGCGGTCTCGTCGCACGAGGCACCGGACTCACTTTCTGATACGGGGTGTCGGATGGGGGCTGGGGCTCCCGAGACGCTGATGACATGGAGGAAGACAAGTCCATGGAGATATGACGGAAACTACGTCGGTCCTATACGTGATCAATGAACTTTCGCTCCTTCACATCCCGCTCGAATCGTTTGAGCTCTACCAACTGGCGATTCAGCTCATGCGTGTCGATTCCTTCGTTTTCTGCTTTGAAAATCTCTTTGCGAAGGCGCTCCTCCTTCTCGCGCAACCGGGAGAGCTTGAGGAGTACCATGGCACCGGCGGCGGCCTCTGTGGCGTTTTCATCCAGACCCGGGACCCGAATGTTTTTCCGTCGACTCCAATTGTCCGATGGCTGGAATTCAGTCGTGAGCAGCTCTGCCGTCAAGGAGCGGATGTCTTCATCCACCGTGTGCGAGAGGAAGTGCGCCCGATTGAACTCATTTTCCTCGTACTGGCGCACCAGCATCGCTGCCATGCGGCGCGAGGGACCCTCGGTAAAATCCGAGAGCGGCATACTGCCCATGATCCATTCGATCATGTCCAACCCGCCCTCCACCATCAGCCGAAGTAACCGCTTCTCTGGTGGTGTTGCGGGTTTTTCAGGACCCGTACGGGGCTTCAAGGCAGGCTCTTCGATCAGATCTCCTCCACGGCGTGTCTGTCTCTGTTCCTGCCGGACGGCGGCGCGGCGCTCACCGCGCCGCGCCGCCTCGAGGACCGGTCGTAACTGCATATCCGGGATATCGAGCACAGAAGCAGCCGTGCGCAGATAGGATTCCCGGACCAATTCATCCGGGATAAGCGCAACCGACTGTACAATGGTTCGCTGCACGGCCGCCCGACCCTCAGGTGACTCCATGCTACCCGCAGCTTTCGCATTGGCGTAGATGAAGTCCACGAAATGCTGCCGATGATCTTTCAGGTACGCCTCGAACGCAGATCCTCCGTTCGACCGAACGTAGGAGTCCGGGTCTTCCCCATCGGGAAGGCGGACGGCATAAGGGATCAGACCGCTCTTCAATATCAGGTCGATCCCCCGCAACGCAGCCCTGAGTCCGGCTTTGTCGGCATCGTAAAGCAGTACAATCGTTTTCGCATAGCGACCGAGGGCTGCCACCTGATCCGGCGTGAGGGCCGTACCGGAGGAAGCCACGACGTGCTGTACACCCGCTTGATACAAGGATATGACATCGGTATACCCCTCTACCAAAATCGCTTCTTCGCGGCTTCGAATAGCGTTTTTTGCGTGGTACAGCCCATACAGGACACGCCCCTTGCTGTAGACAGTGGTCTCCGGCGAGTTGATGTATTTCGGCTCATCCTCCTCACGGATGATGCGTCCGCCAAAACCGAGCACCTTGCCGACATGCGAGAAGATGGGAAAAATGAGGCGGTATCGATACCTGTCGTAGTGACCGGATCCATCCTTACGTCCGATGACAAGACCCGCTTTTTCAAGGATATCCACATCGATGGGGGCCTTCGAAGCCTCGGTCATCAGCTGGTCCCACCCGTCGGGGGCGAAGCCGATACCAAACGTCTTGACCGACTCGGGAAGGATACCCCTTTGCTTCAGGATCTCTCTCGCGGCTGATGCATCTTCGGAGGAAAGGGCTTTGTAAAAAAAGCGGGCAGCGAAGCGGAGGGCGTGATAAATCGACTCATTTTCCGAGGCCTCGTTACCCGGACTGTCCTCTTCCGGAAGTACTACGCCAACGCGATCGGCCAACAAACGGACCGTTTCAGGAAAACTCAGCCCTTCTACCTGGCTAACAAAGCTGAATACATCGCCCCCTTCACCGCACCCGAAGCATTTGAAGATGCCCAGGCCGGGATTGACGTTGAATGACGGCGTTTTCTCGGTATGGAACGGGCACAGACCCACAAAATTGGAGCCCCGTTTCTTCAACCTGACATAATCACCCACCACATCGACGATGTCGGAGAGGTCACGAACCTCCTCTACAGCGGTATCTGGGATAATGCTCATGCGGCTCCGATCGGGTATCGATGGGTCAATAGGACGTTAACAAGTAAGCAGTGCCGCGGTTCAACCGGGAGCCTGAGAAAGATGATTGCCCTGTCCATGGATCCTGTCAATGCGGGAGACCTTCTCCAAAACCCGTGTAGAGAGTAGATTACTTCCATGAGACCTTCTGACGACACACGGATCCGACGTGCAACAACGCAAGACGCCGAAGCGGTTGCTGCCATCCTGAACGAATCCATACTCAAGCGCGACGCCACCATGCTGGGCGATCCTGTATCCGCACTGGAAATGGCGCGCCGGATCGGCGGTCTTCACGAGAAGGAAACCATTCTCATCCTCGAAGAAGGCGGCGTTGTCAGGGGATGGGGCATCGTCCGGTTCTATTCCGACCGTCTCGGCTATGCCCGCACCTGTGAAACGTCAGTGTTCGTCCGACGCGAACATACGGGAAGAGGCCTTGGGAGCCGAATTCAACGTGCCTTGTTGGAAGCGGCGCGTACCGCTGATTTTCATCACGTGGTTGCCCGCATCTGGACAGCTAACCAGCGATCCATTGCCATGCATGCCAAGTTGGGCTTCACCGTCGTCGGGACCCAACGCGATGTTGGATACATGGATGGCTCCTGGATTGACGTAACCATCATGCAATGCCTGTTGGAGACCGAACGATGAATGGTCGGCAAGACCTTCGCATGGCTCTCAAAACGCACAAAAAAACGCACTACTCAACACACTCTCCATGCGTACCATGCCGGAAACAGGAAGCTCATTTTCGCTCGGCGATCGATACCAACCGGTCATGGCCCGTATCCAAGCGCTGCTGTCCGAGCCCTGTGACTGGACGGCAGCCATGGCTACCGTAGCCTGCGAACTGCATCACGCTTTCGACCATTTTCACTGGACGGGTTTTTATCGAACCGTCCGTCCGGGCCATCTGCAGATCGGTCCTTACCAGGGAACGCATGGGTGCCTGGACATCCCGTTCGAACGGGGAGTATGCGGGGCTGCTGCCCGCTCCAAGCAGACCCAGCTCGTGCCGGATGTAAACCGCTTTCCGGGACATATTGCCTGCTCGTCCACTACCCGCTCGGAAATCGTTGTCCCCGTCCTGAACTCGGATGGGCACGTCATTGCGGTCCTTGACGTGGACTCTAACGACGTGGACGCCTTCGACGAGGAGGATCGGATCAGCCTGGAATGGTTGTGCGATCTGCTGGGCACACGCTGGGGATCGGAAGCCTGGGACGCCCTGTCCACCTGAAAACCACCCGTGCCCGGGAAGCCCCAACGCCTGGCAAGACCCGGCACCCAGAGCGTGCCAAGCGTCCAGATAACCCCGACAGCCCGATTACTCGTTCGCTGGTACGACCTCCACGACGCTCTGTACGCGGGCCATGCTGCCAAAAATGCCTGCACCGCCCTCAACAGGGTCCAGTACGTTCGGGATTTCGCCTGGCGAGAGTAATCCACCGTCCTGCTGAACCTGCTGGTAGCGCTGGAAATCGTAGAGATTGTCATCCAGAATACTCATGGTAATCTCGGTCGGACCGTAGAAGGCCACCGCAAACCATGGAAGTCGAACACGTAAGAGACCGCCAGGCAGCACATCGTAGTTGCCCTCGTTGATCGGAGGAGATGTGAACCGTCTCAGCGCACGCTCGTCCTCCGGGTCGAATACGAGTGGCTCCCCGCTCTCCAGATCCTCACGATCGAACAGAAGGTCCTTGTACACGGGTACCAGATTCTCCGGAGTCGGATTGTCGTTGGCAATCGTGAAGACAAAAATGGACTGACGATCCTCGAATCGACTTCGGGTCACCAGATACGAAAACTGCTCGGGATCCTGGTATTCAATGACCTGATGGCTGACCTCCAGCAGTTCGAACGCTTCGGGCACCGTGGTTTCCGAGGTGACCACAGGCAAACCGGCCGCCTCGGCACGCAATCGGTAGGTACGCTCCGGCAACACATCGTGCGCTGTATCCGTCACGAACATTCCAGGCGCCTCGATGGTGCGACGATATACAAAGGTGGCTTCAACCTGGCCCTGATCCGTGAGAAGATCGATGAAAACCGATGCTTCATTGATGGCTGCCTGAGGGCTGGACCAGACGGCGTCTATATCCAGACTGCGAGCCAACCATACCGGTGGCAAGGACTCGCCTGCCACGAGGTAGGCCTCGACAACCAACTCCTCGGTGTGCGTTGACGGGCTTGTTGTATCGCAGCCGGCGACAGGAAGCATGGCTGCCACGAGGGCAACCATCATCAGGAATGAGGTTATACGTCTCATGGTGGGTCAGAATCGAAGCGTGTACGAGATGTTGGGAACGGGCACAGGTATCTGGGGGACGACGTCGCGGGTAATGGACCCGTCCTGTTGGAAGTCGTAGAAGTAAAACCAGATATTCCGGCGATTGTAGGCGTTGATCACTTGAAGCTGAAGCTCGGATTCTGCCCCGAAAAGTTTTCCCCGTCGGGTAAATCCGATATCGAGGCGATGGTACGCCGGCAGACGGGCACCGTTGAATGGCGAAACAAGGACATCAGTATCCTCGGCCTCAAACGGAGAGTTGCCGAGGCGATACCGCGACGCAGGGCGGGTGTATGCTTGACCGGTCGCGTAGGAAAACACGGAGGTGAATTCCCATTTCTTGGTGATGCGTGCTGTTCCCGTCACATTCAGATCGTGGGTTCGATCGTATTTCGGGGGGTAATACGCATTTTCATTGATGGTCGGGAAACGCCGTTTCGTCAAGCCGAACGTGTAGCCGACAAACCCTGAAAATGGCCCAATCCGCCCCTGGATGAATACCTCGCTCCCGGTTGCGTAGCCTTCGCCTACATGAAACAGGTCCTCGTAGGCAAGTCCGGCAACATCCGGTAGGAACGGGTTGAGTGAAAAGAGGTCCCGCATGGTCCTGTAGTAGGCCTCCCACTCCACACGAATGCCTGCATTGGGTGTGAACTTGAGACCTGCTACTACCTGATCGCCATAGGATGGCCGCACGTTTTCAGCTGCCGAGAGCCAGACATCAAGACCGGAGAAGGCCTCATTGGTCACAAGCGTGAGGAATTGGTGGTACCGACCCGTTCCGACCTGCGCATACAATTGATCAGAAAGGCGCCGTTCGACCGATAGACGCGGCTCGATGCGGACGAAACTTCCGTCGCTGAAGTAGGCCCCGCGCAAACCCGAGGTCACGGTCCAATCCGCAGTTGGACGGAAAATGTATTCGCCAAACAGATTCGTGTACAGCGCCCGCGTCTCCAGATTCAGCCCCTCGAGCCCGTCAAAGACACTGCGGAAGTCGAAGCGGAAATTGCCGGTCCAGAATCCCGCCTTGATTTGGTGCCTCGAATCGGGCAGGTACTCGAAATCGCCCTTGATCGAATAGTCCCACACATCATTGGTCTGGAAGATGTTGGTCGTGGCAAATTCGAATTCGGGTTTGCTGAAGTACTGACTTCCCGTTATGGTGAAGTTGGAGAACAGCCGATCGGAAAACAGGTGGGTCCAGTTGGTGCTTATCGTGCGGTTTCCGTAACGGATCCGGGCAGCAACGCCATCCGCAATCGGAACATCAACCACATCTTGACCAGCGTAGAACGAGGTGGAAATCCTATCGTCTTGGCCCAGGTCCACATTCACTTTCCCATTGGCGTCGTAGAAATAGAACGTGTTTGGAATGCCCTCCACATCCTGCCCGCGCGCCACGGCCAAGAGCGGTTCGACCGTCGATCGACGAACGGCCAGCATCCAGGAGCCCTTGCGGTGAGGCCCTTCAACGAGGACCCGCGATGCCAGGAGACCCAAGGAAATCGATCCGGCATTTTCGCGCCGGTTGCCATCCTTATTGTAGATATCAACGACAGAGCCGATTCGTCCGCCGTATTCCGACCCGTAGGCCCCCTTGTAGAGCCGTACGTCCTTGATGGCATCGGGGTTGAAGGTGGAGAATACTCCGAAAAAGTGGGTTGGGTTGTAGACCGTGGTCCGATCAAGCAGAATCAGGGTCTGGTCAGGACTCCCCCCGCGGATGTAGAGGCCGCTGGAGAAATCAGACGCTGACTTCACCCCGGGCAGCAATTGCAGAGAGCGGAACACGTCGGGTTCGAGGATGGTGGGAAGCTGCCGGATGGTGGCTGTCGGCATCTTGCTAACCCCAAGGCGCCGTTGCTCCTCCTCCGTATCCGCCTCTGCCGTTACGACGACCTCGTCCACCTCGAAGTCCTGAGGCGCCAGATCCACGTCCCTACGGGCAGACTCGCCTGCACCCAACACTACGGTCACCTCGAATACCTGGTATCCGATATACGAAAATTGGAGCGTGTACTCGCCTGGCTCCAATCCCGCCAGGGTATAATATCCGCTGTTGTTCGTGGCGGTCCCTATGAGGGTATCCTTGATGCGGACGTTGGCCAGGAGCAGGGTTTCCCCCGTTTCCGCATCCCGAACGAAGCCACTGATGGACGCCTCCTGGGCCTGTGCATCGGAGAATGCCAGGAGCAGGGGCAAAAGGAGCGCCAGGACAAGTGACCGGATCGAGTATTGGTGCATGCGTGGCTGGATGGCAGATAGGTGTAGACGGAACTGTCTCTCTGTACGGGAACGGCCCTGCTGGTTTCAGGCCGCTCAGGATGCATACCCGATTATTGTGATCCTTCATGACATTTTCGCTCGAATACAGGCTCTGGAACAGCCCTGTTGGCAAGCCGTGACGGAAGCATCTGCAGAGGGACGCTCAAAATGCAGGTCATCATGCTCCAAATGATTGCGCTACAATAGGTTGGCGTCTTGCTGAGATCCGCACAGAAACATGGTATGAAGGCGCGCCAGTTCGTATATTTGTCAGGTCTTACAGCGGCCTTTGGACCCATGACGGAAGCCTCTCAGCCGCCACCCCTCATCACTTCCCAACAGCGTATTTTCGCGCAGCTTGGTCTGCGCCTCAGCGGATGGACGAAACGAGCGAAACAAACCTCCCACGCATCATTCCGATCAACATCGAGGAGGAGATGAAATCCTCCTACATCGACTACTCGATGTCGGTCATCGTAAGCCGAGCCCTCCCCGATGTGCGGGACGGTCTCAAGCCGGTACACCGGCGCATCCTGTTTGGGATGAATGAACAGGGCATGGGCGCCGGGTCGTCCTACAAGAAAAGCGCCCGTGTCGTGGGTGAGGTGCTCGGTAAGTACCATCCCCACGGTGATTCGGCCATATACGATACGATGGTCCGAATGGCGCAGGATTTCTCCCTGCGTTATCTGCTGGTAGACGGACAGGGGAACTTCGGCTCGATCGATGGGGATGGCGCTGCTGCCATGCGATACACCGAGGCCCGCATGACACGGCTGGCCGAGGAGATGCTCAAGGATCTGGGCAAGGAAACGGTCGATTTTCAGGACAACTTCGATGGCTCCCTTCAAGAGCCCGAAGTGCTGCCGGCTGCCATTCCGAATCTGCTGGTCAATGGTTCAGATGGAATTGCCGTCGGAATGGCGACCAAGATTCCGCCGCACAACCTGACCGAAGTCATCAATGCGACGGTAGCCTACATCGACGATTCCACCATCGGCATTGATGAACTCGTCGCCCTCATGCCGGCACCGGATTTTCCGACCGGTGGCATCATATACGGTCACACCGAGGTGCGCCAGGCCTATCACACCGGCCGCGGTCGCGTGGTCATGCGGGCACGCATCCACGAGGAAGAGATACGTCCGGGACGCTATGCCCTGATTGCAACGGAAATTCCCTACCAGGTCAACAAGAGTTCCCTGCTGGAGAAAATCGCCATCCTGGCCCGTGACAAGAAAATCGAGGGCATTTCCGACCTCAGGGACGAGTCCGATCGCGATGGTATGCGCATCGTCATCGAACTCAAACGCGATGCGGTCCCGATGGTGGTCCAGAATCAGTTGTTCAAGTATACGCAGTTCCAGCAGACGTTCGGCATGAACGTCGTGGCCCTGGTCCATGGTCGTCCGAAGACACTGAACCTCCGGGAGATGATCCACTACTATGTGGAGCATCGGCATGAGGTCGTTCAACGCCGGACCCAGTATGAACTGCGCAAGGCCGAGGAGCGGGCGCACGTGCTCGAGGGCCTGACCATCGCGCTCGATCATCTCGACGCGGTCATCTCCATTATCCGCCACTCCAAAGACACGGATGAGGCCCGGGAGAATCTGATGGCGGGCGTATTCCCAGCCAAGCTGACGACGGCCCAACTGGAGAAACTGGGATTGCCGACACACGGCGAGTCCATGTTCAGCCTGTCCGAGATTCAGGCCAAGGCCATCCTCGAGTTGCGCCTCAACCGGTTGACGGGACTCGAGCGTCAGAAGATCGAGGATGAGTTCAAGGCCATCATGGCCGAAATCGAGCGTCTCAATGAGATCCTGGCCAGCGAAGGGCTGCGGATGGAGATCATCAAGACTGAACTCATCGAAATGCGCGACAAGTACGGCGATGAGCGTCGTACGGAGATCGATTACACGGGTGGTGGAGACATTTTCATTGAGGACTTGATCGATGACGAGCAAGTCGTGGTCTCCGTCTCCCACCAGGGCTTGATCAAGCGCACCTCTGCCACCGAATATGCCGCGCAGGGCCGTGGCGGTGTGGGCAAGCGCGGCACATCGATGCGCGATGAGGATTTTGTCGAGCACCTGTTCGTTGGCTACAACCACGACTACCTGCTCTTCTTTACGGACCAGGGCAAATGCTACTGGCTCCGGATCTACGAAATTCCGGAGGGTACCCGCACCTCAAAAGGTCGCTCCATCCGGAACTGCATCCAGATCGGTCCTGAGGATCGCATCCGAGCCGTACTGCCGGTCTCGAAGGAGAATTTCCGGGACGAGGACTTCCTGGACAGCCACTTTGTCCTGATGGCCACGAAAAGCGGCCAGGTCAAGAAGACACAGCTCGAGGCATTCTCCCGCCCGCGTGTGGATGGCATCATTGCCATTTCGATCGATGAGGGTGATGAACTGATCGAAGCCCATCTGACGGATGGTTCGGCCAATGTCATCATGGCCTCCTCCTCGGGCGTTTGTATCCGGTTCAATGAGTCCGACGCGCGTCCGATGGGCCGCAACACACGCGGCGTGCGGGGTATCAAGCTGGAGAAAGGCGCCGAGGTCATCGGAATGATCGTGGTGGACGACGAAGCCCGGGATATCCTGACCATTTCAGCCAACGGGTACGGAAAGCGGACGGCGCTTGAAGAGTATCGCCTGCAGTCCCGCGGCGGTAAAGGGATCCGCGCGCAGAAGACCACCTCCAAGACAGGCCCGATCGTTGCCATCAAGGGCGTCCTGGAGCAGAACGACCTGATGATTTCAACCATCCACGGCATCATGATCCGGATGGACATCGGTAGTATTTCCCGCCTTGGTCGCAACACGCAGGGTGTTCGCGTCATCAAATTGCGCGACGGGGACTCCATTGCCGATGTCACCAAGATCATCGTGGAAGAGGACGAGCATCCCGGTGCCGCAGCCGGCGAAGATGGCAATGAAACCGGAGCGGCCTCTGAGCCACCAGGCCCAGCGGAGGA
>JAFMNH010000002.1 GCA_017859335.1 Rhodothermales bacterium
TCATCTTTTCCAGTACGAGACCGGCATTACTTCCGCCATTGAGCAGTGAATCGGCCAGGACGATGGCTCTGGCAGCATCTTCAGTCGTACTGTTGGTCCCAAGCATGGACAGGGCTTCGAGGAAGAGCAGATCCGTTGTTTCCCGGCCCAGTTCATCCCACACCGACATCACCGCTGAGGCCCAGATCTGTCCGTCCGTGTGTATGGCTCCGGTCAGATCGAAAGGGTACTGCCCCGAGTAGTTCACGGTGCGTCCCCCGAAGTAGGGCTGCAGTCCCCATCGCGCCATGGTGTGGTACGTGGGGTCAGTTGGATCCAGCAGTCCAAGACTGCGGGAGTAGGAAGCCGCCCAGTAGTCGGAACTCCCTTCGCTCAGACCGAAGGTGCGTCCCAGGTTACCATCGGTCACCCAGTCGTGCAGTCCATGTCCCAGCTCGTGCAGGATGATATCGCCGTCCTCCGCCGCATCGGCACCACCCTCTCCGAAGCGAAGCCGGCCATCGCCTGAAAGATACTGGGCATTTACCGTGTCATCTCCCCAGTGGGGGTCGAAGCGAACGCCTCCGTCATAGTAGATGGGCTTGAGCGGGAATCCCAGCGTTTCGTTGATATAACGCATGGATTGGTCGATATGGAAGTACGTGTTGACCGCTTCGAATGCGGGATGGCTCCTCGTGAAGTGGAACGTACTGCTCTCCTGTGCGAAAGAACCACGTTGGGGGACCTCCACATCGCGCATGTCTGCCCACGGGCCGGAAAGGGAATACGTGCTGCCATCGAAGGAGAGATCCCTCAACGTACGTTCCCGGAGTTGGGCTGTCAGCTCAGGCGAATCTGCATCGTCATTGTCCTCAAACCCTTCCAGATCGCCGTACGCAGCTCGCGCGGTGGACATGGGGTCGGGGTCAAACACCCAGCCGGAGCCGTCCACCTGCTGGATGACTCCCGTCTGCCTGGCGTCAGAGCCTACCGAAGGCTGTGTGGGCGCATCGGACTGCGTGTGGGTAGCCTCCGGATCACGTAGATGAGAGGTCGGTTCGGAGCGAAAAACGTCTCCCAATGCCACATCAACCAGAATATCCCACGAGCCCTGATCCGTGATGATATCGACCTGGTGGACTAGGCGGCCCGGGCCATAGGGCGCATAGATCATCAGCTCGCCCTCGGCGCGCTGGACCTGGTTGGTTTCGAGAAATTGCTGGGCAATCGAAATGGCCTCGGCGCTTCCCATCTTGGATGCAGAGACGTCGACATCAAGCCCGGCTTTATATCCGTTCGTCACAAAGCGAACAGCCCCTCGCCGATCCAGGACGACGGCCACGTCGGAGCGATAGACCGGGATGCCCTCGTAGTACTGGTTGAAGCGCACGCGCGTACCGCCCGGTGTCGTGCGCACGGCATGCAGGACCATGTCGTCGCCACCCGAGGGCATGCCCAGCCGTACCCCTTCATCCCTGAAAAAGGATCGTGCAACCTCCTCGGGAGTGCCGGATGCCTGGTACGACTCGGAATACAGCGCCAGCGGCAGATTCGTGCGCAGATTGATGCGAGCGCTTGCCTGCACGTCGGAGTCGACATACTCCTCGGGAAGGAGCGTGTATTTCTTGAGGTGGATGTCCTGAGCCCTACCCGGTAAGGTTATGGCAAGGCCTGCGGCAAGTACACAGAGGAGGCGAAGGGACACGGCTTTAGCAGATGGACTGGGGTGAGTGACATCATTGGAATTCCAAAACGGCCCTCAGGGTCCCGTAAAAGCTTTGAAATACCCGTTTTACAGCCTCACACCCTGCTGTCTGTCAGGATACCAGGCTGAAAGCTTCGATGACAGCGTCGATGTCGTTGAGCGCTGAGGCGTGGTCCACGCGCGCCTTGACGGCATCCTGTCCGTTGGCCGGGGCGAAGGAACGTCCGACAATATCAAGGGCCGGTACGTCCCCGTTGGTGTCGCCAATGAAGGCGACCTCTTCCAGCGCGATCCCCATGTGGTCGGCCAGCCAGGCGATTCCTTCGGCCTTGGTCAGACCCGTCGGAACGACATCGATGGAGATGTGCGTGTGGAAGGTATTGAAGTGCGGGAACTCGGCTTCCACGAAGCCCCGGATTTCAGCTAGCGCATCGTAGAGCCCGAATTCCTGCCGTCCGGCCGCGGCACCTTGCGTCTGCTTCGCGTAATCCATCGAGAGGCCCGGGTAGCGGGAGATGACCTCCGCCATGTAGGCCTGGATGTCCTTTACGTCACGCTGAAGCTTCGAGGTGAAGGATGGATGGAAGGCCGACTGTCCCGTTGTGACGTCAAACATGCCGGCGCCCGACTCGAACAGCGTGGGCAAGCGGAGGCCCAGCAGCTGAGTCATGGCCTCGACGTAGGCGTATGCGCGGCCCGAGCAAAGCGAAAACGCAGGCGTTCCGGGCGCATGGATACGTTCGCTCAGCACTTGGATCCGATCCATGCGAAACGACTCGTAGGGCATGGCCAAGCATCCGTCGATGTCAGAGACGAAGAGCGTGATCATGGCGTGAGGGGTCGGTGCATGGGTCGGGGTCAGACGTGCTGCCCCGGGGTCATTCGCCCTGACTGTACACGTCAGCCAGATCGGCAATGAGTTCGTCCGAGATACCCATGGTGGCGAAACCTCCGTCATGGAAGAGGTTCTGCATCGTCACCATGCGCGTCAGGTCCGACAGCATGGCCACGGTGTAGTCGGCGCAGGACTCGGAGTCCGCGTTGCCCAACGGCGCAATGCGCTCGGCAAATTTGAACATGGCATCGAAGCCGGCAATGCCCGAACCCGCCGTCGTGATGGTCGGGCTCTGCGAGATGGAGTTGATGCGGATGCCACGCTTGCCAAGGCGGTATCCGTAGGATCGGACGATGCTTTCAAGCAGGGCTTTGGCATCCCCCATCTCCGAATATTTGGAGAACGTGCGCTGCGCGCCGATGTAGGTCAGGGCCACGATGGATGCGCCGTCCTTGAGGGCGCCCGTAGCTTCCGCCGAGTGGACCGCCCGGTGGAGGCTCATGGCCGAGATGTCGAGGGTCTTCTTGTACCACTCGTAGTTGAGGTCCTCATAGGGGCGGTTCTTGCGCACATTGAGGCCCATGCCGATCGAGTGCACGATGAAGTCCACTCCGCCATAGAGCTCCTTGGCACGCTCGAAAAGCGCATCAAGGTCTTCTTCGTTCGTGGCATCCGCCCAGATGATCTCGGCACCCGTCTTGTCAGCCAGCTCGTCCAGGCCGCCCAGGCGCTTGGCCACGGGCGCGTTGGACAGGATGAACTGACCACCTTCGCGATGGATGGCCTCAGCAATTTTCCATGCAATACTGCTGTCGTTGAGCGCGCCGAAGACGACGCCTTTCTTGCCGTTGAGTAGGCCGTTTCCGCTCATGGTCGAAGGGGGTGATGGGATGGATGGATGCTGTCAAGGGTGAAAGGTAGAAAAGAAGCGTGAGTTACGCCCTGTCAGGATGCTTCATTGAACCAAGGCGTTCGATCATTTCACCGTGAATCAATCCGTTTGAGGCCACGATTTCCGATCCGAGCGGCATGTGGTCGGGGTCTGACGCAGTTCGGTCTGAAAAATCTGAAAATCGCCCCCCTGCCTCTTCCACGATCAGCAGACCCGCCGCCACATCCCAGGCTTCGATACCTTGCTCGAAAAACCCGTCGAAACGGCCGCAGGCTACCCACGCCAGATCCAGCGATGCCGATCCGGGGCGACGAACGCCGCGCGAGTCCGTCCAGAAGCGCCGAATGGCCTCGGTATAGCCGTCCATGTACTTGAACTGCTTGTAGGGAAAGCCGGTCGTAATCAGGCAGTCGGCCAGATGATATCGATTGCTGACCTGGCAGGGTCTGTCGTTCATATAGGCCCCCTGGCCCGCGATGGCGTGGAAGGTCTCGTTGCGGTTTACGTCCTGGACAAGACCCATGACAGGCTGACCATCCAGCTGCAGTCCGATGGACACACCATACTGCGGAACGCCGTGCATGAAGTTGGTCGTGCCATCGAGCGGGTCCACGATCCATAGCCAGCCGGGAATGTCATGCAGGGGGATACCTTGTTCCTCGAATCCCTCCTCGGCAAGGATCTCGTGCTCGGGAAAGGTGGAATGGATGGCATCCAGGATGATCTTCTGAGCTCCCTCGTCCACATAGGAGGCAAAGTCGTTGATTCCTTTGTCCCGTATGTCCTCGGCGTGGACGTGGCCTGCTTGGGACTGGATGAAGGATGCGGCATCGCGGGCCGCCGTCTTGGCTGTACGGGCAGCCGTTTGCAGGAGGGTCGGAAGGGGAGAAGCAGGCATGATGGTGCTGATGATGCGCTTTGCCTATCGGGGCGGATCGGCTGACCGTTCGTGTCGTATCATCGGGAAGTTACCACCAATCAACCGGCCTCACCCGGTCGGATCCACCCATCGCGCCATCCATGCGTACGTTTTCGGCTGTCCTGTTTTCTTTTCTGTTGCTGATTTCCCTTGCCGGGTGCTCGGGGAAATCGGCCAGCAGTATCGGACCTGACGAGAAGGCAGCGCGCGATTCGGTCCTGGCGTTTCTGGATCAGGTAGATGAGGATGGTATCCGCAGTGCGTTCCAGACATTGCACTCCTACGCGTTCCGTCGTTACCTGCGAACGGAGCAGTACGACGAAGAGGACTTCATCGTGGCGTTCACCGAACACGTCGTTGATGTTGAAGGCCCTGCAGAGGATCGCTCCAAGAGGGTGGTCCAAGCCGACTCGGGCGGCAGCTTCAACTTTGGTTTCTTCAACCAGTTTGTTTCGGAGAACGTGGACGATGCCGATCCCATCGACCTCGTGCCCTATCTGATCGAAGACGATCCGACATATCTGAGCCCGCGTAATCTGGACAAGTACGCTTTCCGCATGGCTGGCGATACGCTCATGTGGGACCGCTCCGCGCGGATTGTAGACGTACGGGCGAAACCGGATCTGGCCGATGGTGAGAACATCCGACGCGTTCGTTATTACGTCGACGAATCATCGAACCAATTGATGGCCATGTATCTGGAACGGATTGACCTGGGCTTGCTTTTCCGTGAGGAAAGCAGGTTTTATCTCCATGTGCGTCCGGTGCCTGACGCTCCCGCAAGAGGGGGATCCCATGTGCCGTACAATACCCGGTTCCAGACGCGCATCAAGACGCCGTTCATCGGTTCTTTCCTCATCCGTACCGTCTCGACCTACACGGACCATCGCAGGTAGGGCCGGATTGGCCTATGAGCCGGGCGAAGCAGCTCGTTACATGAGCAGGCCGGAAAGTTGCGCATCGGCAAGCACGGCCGATCGGGAGAGCTTGTTTGCGGCCATCAGCCGCTGCAGGATGGACAGGGCAGCCTCCGGACGGTCCGTTGCGGCAAAGACCCGGGCCAGCTGGATATGCCCCCTGGGATCGGACGCATCCTGCGCCACCACAACCCGAGCCAGCGATTCTGCCCGGGTCACAGCTCCCATGCGGAGGGCGCACGCCGATAATCTGATATAGTGTTCAAATCGCTCCAGGAACAGATTGGACGCCGCGTCGAGGGCCTCTCCGGCATCGGTATGTAGATCGGTCAGGACAGCTGCTTCACACCGCAATACATGCGCCTCGCCATCGTCAGGTGCCAGCCGGGCCGCACGATGAGCATCACGGAGGGCATCCTCGGGCCGCTCCATATCCAGAAGGATGGACGCCCGGAGTTTGAGGGCTTCCACATCCTCAGGCAGGTCCGATAGGACACGGTCAATGCGCGCTTTTGCTTCGAGCAGGCTGTTGCCGGTCGACCATGCTGTATGGGCCCTATGATACTCCACGTTGAGTTCGTGCGGCCGGAATCCCTGTCCGGATACCGCTGCGGGCAGGCATGCCAGGAGGGCGAGTATCAGGACGGTATGGCGAGGGGATGCGTACATGATGCCAGGAAGGTAGCAATAACCATACCCTCTATCCCAAGGGTTGTAGATACCGTAAACTGTCTTCAAAAGCCTTCTTTCAACGGCAGGACAGCCCACACATGTCTACTTTTGCCGACATGACATCAGATCACGTATTCCAATCACGCACCGAAGGGTGCGGCGCTGTCATCCGGCACCTTCGGGAGACGGACTCCACCAACCAGGACGCTCGCGCGTGGGCTTTGGACGGAGCGTCCGACGGAGCGGTGGTGATCGCAGACCATCAGCGGGCGGGGCGCGGCCGGTTCAAGCGGACCTGGGTATCGGCGCCCGGAAAGAACCTGCTGCTGACCCTTGTCATCAGGCGCACCCTGCCGCGCCCCGCCCTGCTTCCCCTGGCCATCGGTGTGGGCGTATGCAATACTGTGCGGTCTTTTCTTCCGTGGTCCTCTGCCGGTCTCAAGTGGCCCAATGATGTGCGTATTGACGGGCGCAAAGTGGCCGGAATCCTGGTCGAGTCCCCGGGTCCGGGCGTCTATCTTGCTGGCATCGGCCTGAATGTGAACCAAGTTGACTTTCCTGAGGACCTTGCTACCGAGCCAACCTCTTTGATGCTGGAAACCGCAGACCGATTGCGTCGCGCTGACGTTTTTGATCGCCTGATGGACGCCTTGGATGATGCGTTGGATATGCTGGAGCGCGGTGACTTGCTGCCGGCTTATCGGTCGCTGCTTGAAGGGCGGGGTGCCGAGGTGCAGCTGGAGGATGGACGACGCGGCGTCATGAAGGATGTAGACGCCTCGGGCGGTCTCGTACTCGAGACAGGAACCGGGGTCATTGTGGTACATTCTGGAGACGTTTCCCTTCGCCCTCCACCGGCCTGAACCACCCGCCTCCGATCATGTGGCTTCTCATTGATATCGGTAACAGTGCAGCCAAGGTGGGTCTCTTTGATCCGACCTCGGGGACGGGCAGGGTTCCGGGAGAAGTGATTCGTACCGAGCGCTTTGAGCATGTGCGTCTACAGGTGCGCACTCTGAAGGATTTCATCGGGAACGTTCCCATTTCCCGTGCCGCGGCGGTAAGTGTGGTGCCCCAGCAACGGGACATCTGGTCTGATGCTGTTCGGCAAGCAACCGGGGTGGAGCTTCGCCTGTACACACATGCTTCGATCCTTCCCATCGACCTGGCGTACCGTACCCCCGCGACCATGGGACACGACCGCATTGCTGCGGCCGTGGGTGCATGGACGCGGTATGCCGTTCCGGGTGAGCGTGGTGTCCTGGTCTTGGATGCCGGCACGGCGCTCAACATCGAAGTCGTGCGCCCCGATGGCATCTATCCGGGTGGTGTCATTGCAGCCGGACCTGCCATGGTGCGTGAAGCATTAGGTCGGTCGACAGCCCAATTGCCCTTGATCCCGCTCGAGTTGCCCCCATCACCTGTGGGAACGTCAACCGATGAGGCCCTGCAGTCCGGTATTCTGTATTCCCTCCTGGATGCTGCCGTGGGGATGGTGGCCCGGATCCAGCGACATGAGGCGGTCCCATTCACGGTCGTTACGACCGGAGGGTGGGGAGCCTGGATGATTGAGCAGCTACGGGTGGATTGGATTCATGACCGCCACCTCGTGCTCAAGGGAGTGGCCGACTTGATACGCTGTAGCGAGTAGGCTTCGGGCTGCGTCGTTATCCGGCCTTGTCCGGTCCGGACAGCTTCTCGAGCTGGTGCTCATGGAGCAGATAGCGTATCCGGGAGAGAACAAGGTCGAAGGCGACGTCATTGTGCCCTCCACGCGGAATGATGACATCCGCGTTTCGCTTTGAGGGTTCCACGAACTCGACATGCATCGGGCGGACCGTCGTCTCATACTGTTCCAGGATGGACTCGAGCGAACGTCCCCGCTCCTCCATATCCCGACGGATGCGCCGCATCAATCGGATGTCATCGTCCGTATCGACAAAGAGGCGAATATCCATGCGCTCGGTCAGCGTCGTCTCTGCCAGCACCAGGATGCCTTCTACGATGATGATCGGGGTGGGCTGAATTCGTTCCGTCTGGCTGCTTCGCGTATGCCGGGTAAAGTCGTAGATGGGTTTTTCAACGGCCCTTCCCTCCAGCAGGCACTCCATGTGATGCACGAGTAGGGGCGTTTCCAGCGAGGCCGGGTGGTCATAGTTGACCCGCTCTCGCTCCTGCAGCGGAAGGTCACTCAGATCGCGGTAGTAGGCGTCGTGCGGGAGGACGGAAACACGCTCGGGCCCCAGTTCATCAAGCAGGCGCCTCAATATGGTGCTTTTACCCGACCCGGAGCCGCCGGCAAGCCCGATGATAACTGGACGCGTCATGTGCCTGAGAGATGGGGTAATCAGTCAACCAGCTTGTGTGTGGCCTCTGGGCTCATCCTCGCTTGACCATGACCAACTCATGCATACGGCTGTCCTCATCGTAGGATGAAAGGGATTCATCCCATCGGTATCCATCCGGGTGTTTCCATTCCAGGAAGGGCTCGAGGTCTTCGACCGTCTCCTTGACGATGAAGTTGACCAGCTTTCCGCGCAGTGGTTTGACCCCGTGGGTGACGGCCTTCATTTCGCCTGTCTTGCGGGACTTTCGGAAGAACTTGACCGATACCATGGCATCGTAGGTGACCTCATTGTTCCAGGCATCGGCATGTACACCGGGCAGGAAATTCCAGACGAAACGTCCCTGGATGGTCTTGTTCAGCAGGTCGCTCAGATTCTCTTTCCAGAAGGACGACATTTTCCCGAGGCCGGGAAGGTTGGCATCCATCTTCAGTTTGTACATCGGAATCAGGTCATCCGGACGCAGCAGCCCGAACAGTCCTGAGAAGATGATTCCCTCTTCGAGCAAGCGCCGCTGAGCGCCGGTCGGAAGTCCCGGGAAATCCATGGCCTGGTACATGACACCCGGCGAGTAGCGGTCGAGTGCGGAGATGAGCGGTGCCTGGTAAATATTCAGATTTGCTTCCACGGCGGCCTGAAGATTGTCACCCTTGACACCGAACAGAGCCTCGAGATCGTGGCTGCCATCCTTGATCACGGCTTGCAGCTGATCGATCACTTCCCTCCGCTGGGGGTTCAGCTGGTGGAAATAGTTGAACGTGTTCGACGTGCGGTAATCGAACATGTCCGGCGCAAACGGATTGCCGCCTTCCTGTTTGCCCTCAGACGGAGGGAGTAGAATAGTGAAGTTGGGCATGCAGTTGGAACGAATGAGGGGCTGACCCCCACGGAGGAGAGGAATTAACCGTCTGTGGTTTGTTGTCTCATTTCGTCCAGCAAGGCATCGATGTCGTTACGGATGACGCTTGCTTTTTCTTTCGCGTCCCGGACGAGATCATCAGCCCGTTTTCGGGCTTCGCTGGACACCTCGGTTTCAGAGAGCGCCTTCTCAATGGAATCCGCCACGGAATCCCCCAGTTTGTCCAGCTGATAAGCCAGTTTGCGGCGCAGGCGCTTACCCTCTTCGGGTGCAAAAAGGACACCCATGGCGAACCCTGCGGCTGCGCCGATCACCAGGCCCCAGGTGCCTGTCCTGACTGCTTTGCCGACTGAATTCTCCTTCATGGTTTCCTCCCTGTTGATTGCGATCTGCCGTCCGGATTCGGTTACCCGTGTCCAAGGTAGACAAAAAAGCCTACGGTACACAGGTATACCGTAGGCAATCCGCAGGGGTTTCGGCCAGAGGGCCGTTCCCGTGGAAATACGAGTATGGGTTGCCCAGCCGGCTTCGACGTCCCACATGTGACGGGACTGCGAAGCCGGCCAGCGACGGCGTCTGCCTACTTCTTCTTCTTGTGCCGGTTCTTGCGCAGGCGCTTCTTGCGCTTATGCGTGGCAATCTTGTGACGTTTACGTTTTTTACCGCAAGGCATGAGCTTGTCCGCTGGCTGTAATGGATGGGGACGGGCGGGGTTGGACTCCCCGTGTCCGCTGTATGGATATTCGGGCCTGTTCAGCGCTGATCTAGCGCACCACAAACCGGCCAGAACAAAGAAAGTACGGCGATACGCTTTTTGGAGCAACTCACAGTACGCCCTTCAGTGCGTGGATTCCTTGAAGAAAAGGCGCATTTCCACTCTTGGAACCCCGGATACGGTTCGCGACGTTAGGGGATAGCGGTTTGTTGCCCGGTACCTATGTATTTTCCGGACACCACTCGGCTCAATGGCGCCTTCGATGTTCGCGGCGCCGTCCGTTTCAGGGGCGCTACCCCATCCCAGGCGCTCAGACATCTTCCCCCCTTCCCGGTACACGGAGTGTTCCGGGGCAACCCTTCCCAATCATGGCTGTCGCACCGTACGAAATGAAGGAGATCGATGGCATGCGCTATGCGGAAGCCGGGCCTGCTTCTGGTGCGCCCCCTGTCTTGCTCCTGCATGGCATGATGGGCACGGTGGACAACTGGAAATACCTTATTCCAGCGGTGGCTGAGGCAGGATACAGAATCGTGTGTCCCGTGCTTCCGATGTACAGCGTTCCGCTGCGGCAGGCGCATCTTCAGGGTATCGTGGATTTTGTGCACCGTTTCAGCGAGGCAGCAGGCCTTTCCAATGCCGTGGTTACCGGGAATTCGTTCGGGGGGCACGTGGCAGCCATGTATGCCATGCAGTTTCCGGAACGGGTGAAAGCCCTGGTGCTATCCGGAGCGTCGGGAATCTATGAGGTCGAAATGTCCTCTTCAGTCATGCGCCGATCCGACAAGAACTACCTGCGCCCCCGCGTCGAGAAAACGTTCTTCGATCCTGCACACGTTACCGATGCCCTGCTCGACGATGTCATCGATATCATCACGGACCGCGAGAAAGCGATTCGACTCATCAAGTTTGCCCGTGCCGTTGAGAAAACCCCTATCAAGGATTCATTAGGCCAGATCAGTGCGCCCACACTGCTCATTTGGGGCCGGCAGGACGAAATAACCCCGCCGGACGTGGCCGAGACGTTCCACGAGGGCATCGTCACCAGCGAGTTGCATTGGGTGGATGAGTGCGGGCACGTACCGATGCAGGAACAGCCCGATATCTTCAATAGCCTTTTCCTTGATTTCCTGAAGCGGACGGTGGGCATCGCCCGCAAGGCCTCTGCTTGATGACGAACCACGGGATCGGCTCCTCGGCTGAATCCCTCGGTCTACAGAGCATGTCATGGGTACACTTGGACCCATTCTTCCAACCGTCCAACGAGATCCGTTTTCCTTCATCGGCCATCCCCGGTATGTTGGCATCGACAGAAACGATCCGCATCCCATGACACGCCTTCTCTTTCTACTCTTCTGCGCCCTGGCGCTGCTCGGGTGCGACGCCCATTCCGCATCAGAGGATGACCCCTCTGAGGGGACCGGCCAGATCCTGATCGGAGGGTATGCTGTCGATCAATTGGAGGGGGACCCCTTCGATCTGCGTGCTGCCCGTATCGAAGGCACGCTTCTGCTCCTTGACGTTGCCTACTCCGGTGGCTGCGAGGAGCACGCTTTCTCCGGCTATACACCCGACGTAAACATCGCCATCTATCCGCCGCAGCTCTCTGTTTTTGTTGTTCATGATGGCATGGGAGATATGTGCGAGGCGTACATCACACAGACGGTTTCACTGGATCTCCGTTCGCTGATTGATGCCTATGGGGACCTCTTCCAGCTTACAGTTGTCCCGGTAGACTCTCCATCAGGCATCATCATCCTGCAGAGCGGCACATGAAACGCCCGATTCTTTTCTTGGGGTTCGTTGTCCTGTTGTCCGGGTGTAGTCCCCGACTGAGTCCCCTCTACAGGGACTACGACGCTGGGCCCGAGGTCATGACCGAGGATAGCAGCGAGGTTGACGACGGAACCTCTATAATGGCACGCATCCGCTCAGCGCTGGTCGAAGCTGGTTGGGAGGTTGTTGAGCCGGTAACGCCCAATGTCGTGGCCACATCCTCACGAACGTTCCGGCAGTGGGGGCTCTACACGGTTACGGTTCAGTTGGAGGTTGCTCCGTTGAGTGGTCGTCACGTGCGCATGTTTGTGCATCCGTACCGCGTCTACGTGACGGGTGCCAAGCGAAAGATCCCCTACCTGCGAGGCAGTCTGGCCCGATCCGTCATGCAGGATCTGCACGCTTCCTTTGATGCCTACGGCCTCGAGTACATCGGAACGGCGCAATCGCGAGACAAGCAGGTCACGCTGCTCGACTGAACGGGTTGTTGAGGGAAGCAGAAGGCGGTATATATGAGGACTGACACATTATCCTCTACCTCTCGCGCCATGAAACGTCTTTGCTTCATTGTACTTGCCTTGGTTGTTGCCCTGCCGTCAGCTGCCCAGAACGGATATCAACAACCCGTCGACGCCCTGAGAGCCCTGGTCGATGCGCCTCTCGCCCCCTCCATGTCCTTGAGCCCGGACCGGAACATGATGCTGCTCATGGAGCGGCAGGCACTGCCGACGATTGCTGATTTGGCCGCACCTGAGATGCGCCTGGCTGGGACGCGCATCAATCCTCGGACGAATGGGCCAAGCCGGTCCACCGGCTACGTGTCGATGACGCTGACAACTGTCGATGGCGCGGACGAAAGGCGCGTTTCAGGCATTCCGGCCGGAACCAGTATCGGGTCCGGCTCATGGGCCCCCGATGGCAGTGGCTATGTGTTTCCGGTCACGTTCCCGGACCGCATTGAACTGTGGTCGCTTGATGTGGCCTCGGCCTCCGCTCGGCGGCTGATCGATCAGCCGCTCAACGGTGTGGGTGGTGGGATGTTCACGTGGATGCCGGACTCTCGGACGCTGTTGGTGCGGGCCGTCGCGGCCGATCGCGGCGCCATGCCAACCGCACCTGAGGTCCCGGCCACGCCGGTCGTGCAGGAAAATGCAGGCGAGGCCGCGCCGGCCCGCACGTACCAGGACCTCCTTGAGTCACCGTACGACGAGGATGTCTTTGAATGGTTCATGAGCAGCGACCTCCTGCGCGTCTCAATGGACGGCACGGTCACGAACCTGGGTCGAAGCGGCATGATTGCCTCCATGGATCCCTCGCCCGATGGCCGCTTCATCTTGATGGAGACCATGCTCCGCCCCTTCTCCTACCTGGTGCCCTACTACCGCTTTCCGAACCGGATCGAGGTTATTGATACCGACGGTGGTCTCGTGCAGCTGATTGAGGAGCAGCCGCTCCAGGAAAATGTCCCGACAGGCTTCGGTTCGACGACCACCGGTATCCGATCCATCGGCTGGCGGCAGGATGCCGACGCCACCTTGGCATGGGTGGAAGCCCTCGACGGTGGCGATGCCAACGTCGAGGCCGATCGGCGTGACGCGGTCAAGCAGCTGCCGCACCCGTTCACCGACGATCCGCTTACGCTGATTGAACTGCCGCTGCGCTCTGCCGGCATGATGTGGAGCGATGAGGGCTACATGCTGGCCGCCGAGCGCTGGACGGCAACACGCGAATTCAGGATGTACAAGGTGCCGACGAACGGCACGCGCATCGCCATCCAGACCGTCTTCGACTATTCGTATGAGGACCGCTACAACGACCCCGGTTCGCCTTTGATGGACACGGATGCAACCGGGCGACGTTTGCTCATGACGTCGGATGACGGACAGTCGATCTATCTGACCGGCACGGGCGCTTCGCCCGAAGGCAATCGCCCCTTCCTGCGTCGCTATGACCTGGGCAGCGGAGAGACGGAAGAACTCTTCCGCTCCGAAGCGCCCTGGTATGAGCGCTTTACAGATTGGCTGGATGAGGATGAAGGCACCTTCCTAACCCTGCGTGAATCGGTCAACGAGCCGCCGAACTACGTCAAGCGATCGGTAGGGTCGGACGATGTAACAGCCGTTACGAACTTCCCGCACCCGTATCCCGAACTGGAAGGCATTTCGAAAGAAACGATCTCCTACACCCGGGCAGACGGCGTGCCGCTGACGGCGGATCTGTACCTGCCCGCCGGTTATGATGCCTCCCGTGATGGTCCCCTGCCGACGCTTGTCTGGGCCTACCCGCGCGAATTCAAATCTGCGGCTGCAGCGGGGCAGGTATCCTCAACTCCGTACGCCTTCAAGCGCATTTCCTATTCGGGCGCGCTGCCGTACGTCACACAGGGCTATGCCGTGATGAACATTGCGGCCATGCCAATCATCGGGGAGGGCGATGAGCAGCCGAATGACACGTTCGTGGAGCAACTCGTGACGAGCGCCGAAGCGGTCATAAACGAAGGTGTCCGTCGCGGTGTGGTGGATCCCGACAGGGTGGCCATTGCCGGGCACTCGTACGGTGCGTTCATGACGGCCAACCTCTTGGCGCACTCTGACCTTTTCCGAGCGGGTATCGCGCGCAGCGGCGCCTACAACCGCTCGCTGACGCCCTTCGGCTTCCAGGCCGAGCCGCGTACGTTCTGGGAGGCACCCGAGATCTACTTCGCCATGAGTCCCTTCATGCATGCGCACAAGGTCAACGAGCCCATCCTGCTCATCCACGGGATGGCCGACAACAACTCGGGCACATTCCCCGTGCAGAGCGAGCGCTTCTACCACGGTCTGAAGGGCAACGGCGCCACGGCCCGCCTGGTCATGCTGCCGCATGAAAGCCATGGCTACCGCGCCCGCGAATCCGTGCTGCACGTCCTCTGGGAGACGCACACCTGGCTCGACACCTACGTCAAGAACGCCCCGCCGCGGGTCGAGGTCAGCGAACCGACGGGGCGGTAGGTCAACGCCGTGTGCCTTCAGGTGGGAGTTGATACTCCGGTAGGACGGCAGAAAATCGCTGATGTAAAAAAATCAAAGGAGCTTTTCCGCACCGTCATAGAGGCGTAATGACCTCTGAATGAACCCGGTTCTGAGGAATCAGCAGGTCATCACGGTCTGCCGAGCTGAGTGCCGGAGGTGTCACGCAGAATGGCGCCGCACCTGTCGCCTGTGGGGGGGTATGGTGCTGGACCCATTCTGCAGATTGGATCGTGCGGAATACATTCTGAGTTCGAATCCGCAAATGATCGAATCGGGCCGACAGGCGTTCGCGCTGCCTGTCGGCCCATTTTTTTGTGGCGTATCGGGCCCATTCTGTCCTCATGAAACATTTGACCTGCCGTGCAACGTATCATGCAAGCATCAGCGCCTATTGGGGTTTTGAAAGCGCGGCGCGAGGAAACGAGCGCCAAAAGCCCGGATGGGCTTGTTCTTTACAAGATTGGGGATGTCACGGCTTCGACGGGTGATGAGTAAAGCAGACTGCGTGTCGAGCCTTCCAGGAGTGCTCGTAAATCCCTTCTGGAAAACCGACAAATGCCAACGATTACGCATTCGCGATGGCCGCTTAAGGTCGTATACGAACCTTAGCCTTGCTATCTGTTCACCAGCATGTCTGTCCATGGACGGCTGACTGAGCATCGACTCTCATGGAATAGGTGACGCCACGCCGGCTGAGTAAGCGGCACCAAAATTCGATCAGCCTTTGTGCAGGCCTGGCCCAAGATGGCTGGCCACGGGACTGCATGAGCATTGAGTAAGCCAACTACACACGTAGACGTTTGACTGGACTGTCATTCGGACCCGGGTTCGACTCCCGGCATCTCCACCATGTGGGTCATTGCTGACCCCGCGGCGCGGGCCGCCTCCGATTCCGGAGGCGGCCCGTTCCTGTTTTTTCCGGGTAAACCCGCACCCTGCTCATGTGTATCAGGAGGGTTGCCCGCAATCACATCAAACCCACGTGGAACTCTCGTTTCTATTGTTGCTGATTCTGGTCAATGGCATCTTTGCCATGGCTGAAATCGGCCTGGTCGCATCCAGAACAGCCCGTTTGCGCCGTATGGCCGACGGCGGCGATGCGGCAGCGGATGCCGCGCTTCGCCTGCGGGATGACCCGACCAAATTCCTCTCGACCGTTCAGATTGGAATTACGGCCATCGGCATCCTGAACGGCATTGTAGGAGAGTCCGTTTTTGCAGCTCCGCTATCCGTGCTTCTTCAACAGGCAGGTCTAGGCGCGGACGTCGCAGGAGTCGGGGCTACAGCACTCGTTGTGCTCAGTATCACCTACCTGACCATTGTTTTTGGAGAGCTGGTGCCCAAGCGTATTGCCCAGTTCCATGCAGAGGGGGTAGCACGGTTCATGGCGCGACCCCTTTCGATACTGGCCACCCTCTCTGCACCATTCGTGTATGTGCTTTCTGCAACCACTAATGGCGTCCTTCGCCTGTTGGGAAAGGGAGACCTCTCGAGCACGCACGTCACGGAGGAAGACATTCATGCTGTCCTTTTCGAAGGATCGCGTTCGGGTGCCATCGAAAAGCAGGAGCACGACATGGTGCGCAATGTCTTCCGGCTGGACGATCGGCAGATAGCCTCCCTGATGACACCGCGCTCGGAAATCGTCTACCTCGACATCGAGGCGCCGTTTGCGGAAAGCCTGGACCGCTTGATGTCCTCTGACCACACCCGCTATCCGGTGTGCCGCGGCAGCCTCAACGACATCATGGGTGTCATCACGGCCAAGCGGCTTCTGAAGCAGCACCTGAAGGGTCAGATCGAGGATTTTACCCCATACTTGTTACCGGCGGTGTTCGTCCCCGAATCCATGACGGGTCTGAGGTTGCTTGAGCAGTTTCGCCAATCAGGCATGCAGGTGGTATTCGTCGTGGATGAGTATGGCGATGTCGTTGGTTTGGTGACATTGCAGGATTTGCTGCAGGCCTTGGCCGGGGAGTTCAAACCAACCAATCCTGCAGACGTCTGGGCGGTACAGCGGGACGATGGATCATGGCTGCTCGATGGCCTCATGCCTGTCATTGAGCTCAAGGATACCCTACGCCTCAATGCAGTCCCGGACGAAGACCGCGGTCAATACCACACCCTGAGTGGAATGGTGATGTGGCTGTTGGGCCATGTCCCCACAACGGGCGAAAGGGCGTACTGGCAGGGCTGGGTGCTTGAGGTGGTGGATCTTGACGGCAATCGTATCGACAAGGTACTTGCCTTTCGAGACAAGACAGAGGGTACCTCGAACGAGGACTGATGCCCTAGTAGACGATGAAGAGGCGGCTCGCAGCCGAAGCGCGGGCCACGTATACACCCGATACCAAATCGGATATGTCCACGCGGCCTCCAACATCCTCAAGAATGCGCCGGCCGAGGATGTCATACACATCAACGCGTCCTTCCGGTATGATGATATGGTCTGAGGCAGGGTTGGGGTAGAGGGTGATGGAGGGGACCACCGGCGAGGCCTCGACGGCGCTACTCAGCGGATCCACGTAGGCATTCGGGGAAAGGCGACGGTTCAGCAGGGCCAGGACCGGTCCTGCTACGACCTGACGGGCATCGGCCGTGTCGGGAGTGCGAAGGGTCAAGGTAAAGGGACCCTGCTGCACGAATGTGGTCCGAAGGTGCACCCACCGGGAGGGGCCGCCATCGAGTCGCTGGTCTACGGGTGCAACCACCGGCAGGTCGGAAAACGCGGAGAGCAGCGCGTTGTCCGAAACCATCTCTACCGTATCCGGAATCCACATGAACAGATCGTAGCTGCCCGCTGCAGGCGCTTCGCCCTGCCAAGAGGCTTCTGATCCCGACCCATGAAGGGCTGTCAGGACGGGTGAGTCATCGGGTCCGATGGTGCCGAGGGTAGTCCACGAGCCATCTCCTGTAACGGGATGCATCGGGGTACTTTCAGGTCGCCAATCCCCCGTCCGTCCCGGAAGCTGCGCCCGCTCGGCGTACCATGTGGCATGAAGATCCTCAGCCAGGAAATCATTGTTGGCGCCAAGCCCCTCGTAGAAGAAAAACGATTCCCCGTCCAGACCGAGGTTTCGGTGGACCTCCATCATGGCCAGTACGCGGTCTGGATCCACGAGATCGCTGCCAGCCTTGATCAACAAGCCTGGATAGAGATTCTCGCGCTGGTCGGATGGAATGTATCCGAGGAAATCTCCCGGCACGGTACCAATCATATCATGGACCAGGGATCGATAGGCATCCACAGACCGGGGTGGTGGCGGGTACAGCTGAGGGTGAACGATATCCGCATACCCGTTCGCAATCCATGCGGGCCAGTCCTGCAGATAGTTCTCCCGACTCCAGGGCCACACAGAAGGTGAAAAGACGACCTTCAGATTGGGATCGATGCCTTTGACGTGGTTGTGGATGGCGCCGGCAAATGCGGTAAGTTTGTCGGCGCGCCACTGTACCCAGTCCGCATCGGTTTCGTCCGGAGGCGGGTCCGTGCCACCGTGTTCGCTTCGATACAACTGTTGGACGACCTCCGAATAGCCTCCTTCGTTGGGCATGGCGGGCAGGCGGTCGTCGCCTTGGATGCCATCCACGTCGTAGGCCAGGATCTCTGTCATCAGATCCAGGAGGAACTGCTGCACATCGGGATTGAGGCCGCTCATCCAGAAGAAGCCATTCTTTTCAACCCGTGAGCCGATAAAAGTGCGTGCAGCCCAGTCGGGACGCGCTGCCAGGATTGGCCCGCCATCCTGACCGTAGCTGGCTGCAAAACCGTATTCCATCCACGGAATGACCTCTATACCGAAACGGTGGGCCTCGATGATGACCTCCTGCAGGACGTCCCGCTGGCCGATGGCAGGATCCCGGTCCACGCCGATCACGGATTCGAGTGTGGAGGACGGGTAGAGCGTGTACCCGCCATTCCAGACCACAGGGTAGACCACGTTGAAGCCGTTCTCGGCCAGATAGCGCATGCCCTCCTCGATATGTTCGCGACTCGAGAGGAGATCCGAGTCCACATCAGTCAGCCACACGCCGCGTACTTCCTGTGCAAAGGACGAGGGGGCGAAAAGCAGGAACAGGAATACGATTCGTGACATGGGTTCGGAAAAGCCGTTGGGCGCGGCACTGCGCCGGTGAGCGCAATGTCGCACAAATGAGGGTAATGATGAAGCGGAAAGGTTATCACAGCTCGAAAGCCCCGCGACTCATGAACGAACCGATACATCCCATGACGTTTCCTATTCCACGCGGCCCCTTGATGGGCGCTCTCTTGTTGATGATCTCCATACTGCCGGTGCACGCCCAACAGCGTGCCCATGAGACCGTTGTTGACATTGCAGCAGGCAATGAGCAGTTCTCTATCCTGACAGCGGCTGTGAAGGCAGCCGGATTGGTGGAGACATTGGGTGGCGAAGGCCCCTTTACGGTCTTCGCTCCGACGGACGACGCGTTTTCGGCCCTACCGGCTGGGACGGTTGACCATCTCCTGAAGCCCGAGAACCGGGATCAACTGGTGTCCATTCTGACCTATCATGTCGTGCCCGGACGGATCAAAGCGTCTGACCTTCTTGGAGCATTCAGCGCCGAAACGGTGAATGGGCAAGCTGTTCCGATTGGACTACGGGTCGGCGAGGCCAACGTCATTGCTACCGACATCGAAGCCAGCAACGGGGTCATCCATGTTATTGATGCCGTGCTGTTGCCCCCGGAGCCAACGGCATCAACCAAAGCGATGCGCATGATTGACGGAGCCATCGAACGAGGTGTCATGCTCTATAACAGTGGCCAGGCCGCAGCCTGCGCCGCAGTGTACGAGGTGGCGGCGAGTGCCATCCTGATGTACGAAGAGAATCTGCCCACGCGGGCACGAATGGCTCTTCGCCAAGCAATGAAGGACTCCGCCCGGATGGCCAGTGCCGACGATCGGGCTTGGGCCATGCGCCGAGGACTGGATCAGGCTGCGATGGTCCTCGTGGCATCAACGCACCGCAAAGAGGGGTAGGGTACGCATTGATCGTGCGCCTTTGGGGGGCTGACCAGCGGTCAGCCCCCCAAAGGATCGAACCCGAGACATAGTCGTTCGACGGCGCGTTCCTTGGAACAGAACCCGCCAACCAATCCGGTCATTCCTTCATGCGAGCCTTATTGCGTACTGGCCTTCTGCTGTCTGCCCTCTGGATTCCCCTTACCCTTCACGCACAGACTTTCAGTGGCGCTTCCCAGCAGATTGATGTGGCCATCCCACGCTTTGACGAGGGCAGCATCGAATTGGATGGTGCCCTTACGGATGCCATCTGGGAGCGCGCCGCCCGCCTGACGGACTTCTCGCAGTATCAGCCAGTGGATGGACGCGCCGCGTCGGATCCTACGGAGGTCCTCGTTTGGTACGCCGCAGATGCCATCTATTTTGGCATCCGTGCGACGGAGCTTCATGGAGACGTGGTTCGTGCCACACAGGCCAACCGGGACAACATCGCCTCGGAGGACCATGTCCAGATTCTGCTCGATACGCAGAACGACAACCGGATCGGGTACCTGTTCGGCGTGAACCCGCTGGGTGTTCAACAGGACGGTACGCGCTCGGACCAGTTCGGGGGCGGGGCTGGCGGTCGGTCCGCTACAGGTGGCGGATCGCGCAACATCAACCCGCTTGATGGCAGTGTGGATCTGAACCCCGATTACGCGTTCGATTCGGCGGGTCGCCTGACGGCCAATGGGTATGAAGTTGAAATCCGCATTCCGTTCAAGAGTTTGCGCTACCAGGATGCAGACGTCCAGGATTGGGGGATCCACGTGCTTCGCCGTGTTCAGCATTCGGGTTTTCAGGACACCTGGGTGCCTGCCGTCAGGGCCAACGCATCCTTCCTGGCCCAGTCGGGCACCTTGTCCGGCCTGAGGGACATAAGTCGGGGTCTCGTGCTTGATGTGACCCCGACCCTGACCAGCGCCTTCAACGGCGCCCAGAATACCGCCGGCGACTGGGAGTATGCCGACGATACACAGGTTGGCGGTGACGTGAAGTGGGGTATCCGGCAGAACCTGGTTCTCAATGGCACCATCAACCCGGATTTTTCCCAAGTTGAAGCCGACGTCGGGCAGGTAGTGCTCAACGAGCGTTTCGCCCTCTTCTTCCCTGACAAACGGCCGTTCTTCCTGGAGGGTATCGAGCTCTTCGATACGCCGGGACAGATGATCTATACGCGCCGGATCGTGGCACCTGTGGCCGGGACCAAAGTCACCGGGAAAGTGGGGAAACTGAATGTGGCCTCCATCCTTGCGGCTGATGACGAGGCGTTTTCAGCCTCCGGATCCGACAATCCGCTTTTTGGCGTGGTGCGCCTGCGTCGCGATCTGAGCGGCAACAACACGGCCGGTGCCGTGCTCACGACCCGTGAGGATGGCGACCAATACTCCCGTCTCATGGGCGGGGATGCCCGTTTCTATCACGGGGGCAAGTATTTCGTGGAAGGACAAGTGGTCGGTTCATGGACCGATCGGGGCAGTGGCACCCTCGGGGGCAGCTTCTCCAACCTGACGTGGGACCGGACGGGTCGGCGATGGGGATTCAACTACTCACTCAACGCGGTTTCGCCTGATTTTGAGGCGGCAGCCGGTTTTGTCAATCGCACGGACATCATCAGCGCCAGAGCTTTCAATCGCCTGTCCTTCTATGGTGAGGAAGGAGCCCTGGTGGAAACCATCGGTGGATTCGGCGGGGTATCCCGCATCTGGCAGTATGAAGACACCGGGCGCGGACCGATCGAAGGGGGCGAGTCCCTGTTTCCGTCGGCTACGTTGCGGGGTGGATGGCGCTTGAGCGGCTCCCTGAATCGCAACTTCTTCTCATACAATCCGGCCACCTACAGCGGATACGATGTGGTGGCCTCAGCGGGCGCCACAACATCGGACGTATTTGTCATCCCCGAGAGGGAGACCAATCAGTGGAGCGGTTCGCTGGGCGTGACGACGCCTACGTACCGACTTTTTACGCTCTCCCTTTCCAGTACATTTGGGCAGACTCCCATCTTTGCCGAGGCCTCCCCGGGATACGGCTCGAGTTACTCTGTCGTGCTGGATGCCCGCCCGACACAGGCCATTCGAGCCTCCTTCCAGATGCAGCACTACACGCTCAACAGGAAGGTGGACGATTCGCAATTTTCACGCGAGATCATTCCGCGAGTCAAGGTTGAATACCAGCTGACGCCGGATATCTTTTTCCGGGTGATTGGTCAATATGCTTCCCGTGAGCGCTCGGCGCTCAAGGACCGCAATGGCAATCTGATCCGCATCGACGGCAATCTGACATCGGATTCCGAGTTGAATGACCTGCGCATGGACTGGCTCTTCAGCTACCGTCCGAATCCGGGCACCCTGCTCTACCTGGGCTACGGGTCCACGATGGAAGACGCAGGGCAGCGCCGCTTCGAAAACCTGCAGCGCCTCAACGACGGGTTCTTCCTGAAGCTGAGTTACCTGTTCAAGGCCTGAGCGTCAGGCCCCTCTCAGCAGCTTCTTGGATCAGACCGTATCCCTCAACGAGGCAGGAGAAACAGCCAGAAGGCGAGTACCCACAAGCGTGAAGCAGGCTATCAGGACGCCCTCCATGTACCAGACCTGGAGGTGGGGGACCATTTTCCAGGTTGCGAACAGCCCCAGGGCAATCAGAAAAGACATCCCGATGCGCGGCCAGGCGTAGGGCACGGGATACTCACGACGCACGAGCAAAAGCAGGGTGAGGGCCATGACCGCATAGGCCGCAGATGTGGCCGTTGCGGCAGCCCACATACCCTGTGACGGCACGAGTGCGGCATTGACGAGGAGCGCCACGAGGCTGCCTGCCAGCGTGGCGTGGAGGAAGTATTTGGATAGCCCCCTGATGTAGGCGCCCGCAGAAAAGTGGTAGTACCAGCCCTGGAAGACATATCCGAGGAGGGCTACGGGGATGATCGAAAGTCCCATCCAGTAGGACGAGGCAACAAGCGTACGACCTCCGGGAAGGGGCAGCGCGACCAGTTCATCTGCAAAGAAGGACACAGCGAGGAATGCCGTCATCAGGACGAGGGACAGCAGACGGAAGACGCTGCCATAGAGGGCAGGTGCATCATCATCGTTCTGATGCTGCAGGAAGAAGGGCTGCCAGGCGTAGCGGAACATCTGTACAAAGAGGGCCATGAGGACAGCCAGTTTGATGATGCCGCCATAGACGCCGACCACGTGCTCGGTGAAGACCTGGTCTCCATATTCCATGGCGCGGGCATGGAGTTCTGGATGGGACTCCGGCGTGAGATCGTAGAGCGTAACGGCTCGCAGGGGCTCCATCAGGTCCAGGAAAAACAGGTTGATGCGCTCCGTGACGGCGTAGCCGATACCGCCGGGCACAAAAGGCAAACCGAAGCGGAGCAATTTGCTCCAGAGCGCGCCGTCGGGACGTCCGAATCGTCCGGTCAGAGTCGGAAGCAGCAGGCCAAGCGACACGGCTGAAGCCACGACATTGGCCATGAGTACAGCGCGTACTCCCCATTCCAAGCCAAAGATGAACCACACGTTCAGGCCCACATTCACGGCAACATTCGCCAGACGGATGCCGGCAAAAGTCCACGGTTTATTGCGTAGGCGAAGGTCTGCAAAGGGTACGATGGCCAGTGCATCCAGGAGCAGGATCCACCCCCCAAGCATCAGGAGATCCGCGTAGCGGGCGTCCAGCTGGATCAAGTCCGATACCGGCCCGGGCAATAGCCAGATGATGGCGCTGATGACCAGGCCGACCGATGAAATCGACACCACTGCGGTGCCAAAAGCCTGGCTTCGCCCCTGGTTCTCCTTGCGGTCAGTGGCAAATTTCAGATAGGCCGATTCCATCCCGTGCTGGTACAGGATGTTGAAGAAGATGAATGCGGCGTAGAGGATGGCCACCGGTTGGTACACATCCGGTGGAAAGACCTGCGAGTAGAGCGGAAAAAGCAGGAAGTTGATCAGCCGACCGACCACGGACGAGATGCCGTAAACGGCCGTCTCGGAAACCAGTCTGCCGATACGTGATCCTGCCATGATTACGACTGGCGGGAGAGGAAGTACTGCACGGCCAACGCGTAGCCCTCGATGCCCAATCCGCTGATGGATCCGACACACACGGCGGCTGTCAGGGACTGGTGACGGAAGGCCTCGCGCGCATGGATGTTGGAGATGTGGACTTCGACGACCGGGGTGTCGATGGATGCAATGCCATCGCGAAGGGCCACGGAGGTATGGGTGAATCCTGCTCCATTGAGTACGATGCCGTCCACATCTGCCTTTTGCAGGGCATCGATCAGATCGCCCTCCTGATTGCTCTGGAAGAAGGAGAAAGCGACCTGCGGAAATCTCTCCTGCAGACCCGTTTCGATACCAGCCAAGGTGGTATGACCGTAGACCTCGGGCTCACGCCTGCCAAGCATGTTCAGGTTGGGACCGTTCAAGACCAGGATGCGCACAGAAAGGACCGGTTGGTGAGATGGGAGTAGACGTGTACTGTACGATGAAAATAGAGGTATGTGCTCCAGAATGAAAAGGGCGTCCGCAGGTTCGTCTCTAGTGTGAAGGCATCCGCCACAGAAATCCGTATGGATTGTATTTTGGTCTGCTCAGATACATAGAGGTGATGATGTGCCTGATCGCTTGTCGTTGCCACCCCACCATCGTACCACATGGCATGTGGAAAGCCGTATCCGTCACGCGGAGCGGTAAGAGAAATGGCTGGATGTCGTCAGCCCCTCCCTACTCATGGCCGAAATCTACTTTTCGCTGAAAGACGCTGCCGAGCAACTGGGTGTGCATCCGGTCACACTCAGGCGATGGGCTGAGAGCGGAAAGATTCAGGTTGTCCGCACACCGGGAGGGCACCGGAGATTTCCATCTTCTGAAATAGAACGTATCCGGCAGGGTGCCTCTGAAGTGGCAGCGGAATCGCTGGGGGAGGAGTTGCAGGAAAAGGCACTCTCGTACACCAGGGAGGATATCTCCCAGCATGAGGCCTCCTGGATTTCAAATGCATCTGAAGAAGAGAGGCAGGAGAAGCGATTGCTGGGCCGCCGCCTGATGGGTCTGATGATCCAGTATGTGGGTGCCAACGACGGAGAGGGTGAGGACGTGCTTGACGAGGCCAGGACGATTGCCCGGCTCTATGCCAAGGGCGTTGTCATGAGCGGCCTTCCTTTGCAAGAAGCTCTCAAAGCAGTCAACTTTTTCAGGGATCACATTCTCGAGTCAGCCGTGGTACTCCCTGAAGCTGCCAGACGACATCCGGAAGCCAATCAGCGCATGTTCAGGCGGCTGAACACCTTCCTCAACGAGGTTCAGCTTCAGATAGCGGACTGTTACGATGTAACCGATCGCGCTACGCAGCACGAAACAGAAGACTGAGCGCAACCGGGCCAAGGAGCCTGTGTCATGAGCAAGAAAGGAAAAGTACTGGTCGCCATGAGTGGCGGCGTGGATTCATCTGTTGCCGCCGTGCTTCTAAAGGAGCAGGGATATGACGTGGTGGGTATTACCATGAAAACATGGGATTACCAGGGCAGTGGTGGCCGCACGGGTAAGGAAGTGGGTTGCTGCACGCTCGAATCCATGAATGATGCCCGCGCCATCGGCATCAAGCACGACTTCCCGCACTTCATCGTGGACATCCGACAGGAGTTCGGGGACTGGGTCATCGAGCGCTTCACCGAAGAATACATGGCTGGCAGGACGCCCAATCCGTGTGTCCTGTGCAACACCCACATCAAGTGGGAATCCCTGATGCGCCGTGCCGATGACCTCGGATGCGAGTTCATTGCCACGGGGCACTATGCCCGCTTGCGTCACGACCAGGAAAGCGGCAGGCACATCCTGTCAAAGGGCCTGGATCACAATAAGGATCAGAGCTATGCCCTATGGGGCGTATCACAGGAGAACCTGGCCCGCACGATTTTCCCGCTCGGCAATCTGACCAAACCGCGCATTCGGGAGATGGCCTCCGAGTTCGGTCTGGACGAGGTGGCCGACAAGCCGGACTCCTACGAGATCTGCTTCGTGCCGGACAACAACTATCGCCGATTCCTCAAGGATCGGGTTCCTGACATGGATCAGAAAGCCGGACCCGGGAAGTTTCTGCTCTCGGACGGCACGGTGATGGGAGAGCATGAGGGATACCCGTTCTATACCATCGGTCAGCGTCACGGCCTAGGACTGGCTGTCGGCGAGCCCATTTATGTGACGCGCATCGATGCGGAATCCAATACGGTGTGGGTGGGCCCGAAGGAAGAATTGCTTGGTCAGCGTCTTACCGCGGCGCAGATCAATCCCATCAAGTATGCCGATCTGACTGGTGAGCGGGACGCCGTGGGTAAGATCCGCTACAAGGATGAGGGCGCCCCGTGCGTGGCCTGGCAGGATGGAGCCACCCTGCATGTGCAGTTTGCTGCGCCTCGGCGTGCCATTACGCCCGGCCAGGCCATCGTTCTCTACGAGGGAGAAGATGTTCTGGGGGGTGCCTGGATCCAGAAAACGATCGATCCCAAGGAAGAGGTCAGGGCGCATGCGCGTGCGTGACGAGGTCTCGAGTCACCGGATGTCATCCTGCCCCAGCGTGTTGTCTTTCCATCCAAGGCCCTTGCCCGATGGGATGCGCAAGCGCCCCTGATCGTCGAGCTGCACCACGGATTCGAAAGGATCCTCGCGCAGGTCCAGATGACCATCGAGGTCGAGGAAGCGCACATTGGGGTGGGTTGCTCCGAAACTCAGGGCTGCCGCAATGGACAGAGCGGACTCGTCCATGCATCCCAGCATGGTACCCATGGCGTTTTTCCGGGCCGCCTGATCGATGCACTCGGCAGCGGCCAGTCCGCCCATCTTCTGAAGCTTGATGTTGATGAGGGCCACCGGGCCACAGGCAGCAATGCGTTCGACATCGCCCGCGGACTGCACGGATTCATCTGCCATGACGGGAATACGCGTCAGCTCGGCTGCCCGGCCGAGCTGACGCAGGTCATGCTTTGGCGTAGGCTGTTCCAGATAGGCCAGGTCCAGGGTGCTGGCTTGAGTGTCCAGACGCTCGATGGCACCCAGATCATATCCCTGATTGGCGTCCAGCGCCATGCGGATATGCTTGCCAAAGGTTGCGCGTAGCGCATGGAGGCGTTCAAGGTCCAGTCCAACGTCATGACCTCCTTTGATCTTGAAAAACCGGAATCCTGCCTCATAGAGGCGCCGTGCCCGATGCAGGGTGGATTCAATCCCGCTGATGCCGATGGTGATGGAGGTTTCAGCGGGAACGGCAGCGGCGTCTGATTTACCGAACAGACCTGCGACGGTGGTGCCCTGAACCCGCGCAAGGAGGTCGTGCCGGGCCATATCCACGGCAGCACGGGCTGATGGGGTCCGTTCCGCAGGCAACGGAAGCGTGTCCAGGTCAGATCCCGGAGCCCGCCGTGCGAACAGGTCCAGGGCCTGGCGCGATGCGTCAATGGATTCGCCCGTAACCTCGGGTGCGGGAGCGGCGCAGCCGATCCCGCACATCCCATCCGATAGGGTGATGACCACAAAATGGTTGGTTGCCTCCGAAATGGTCTCGTAGGCAATGGTGTAGGGCTCCTTGAGTGGGGCCTGAACGGTATGAACCGTAGCGGATGATACGGTCATGCGATCGGACTGCGGGTACGTAGGTGCGATGCAATGAGGTCGATGATCCGGCCTGCTCCTTCCCTGAATACATCAACGGCCGGCCGGCCGAACTGCGACTCGTACCGGGCGCAGGCCCTGAGTGCCTCTGCCTCCGACAGTCCTTTCGGGTTGATGGTCAGCGCGCTTACCCTACGATCCGAGAGTAGTTCGAGCGCATCGATTTGACGCTGCATGGGCGGCATGGGAAGGTCAGGGAAGCCATCGAATGTTTTCCGCGCGGGCACATCCTGCAACAGGATCAGGTCTGGCCTGACGGCTGCTACCAGTTCGAGCCCACCAGGGTAGGCTGGATGCAGCAACGCGCCCTGTCCTTCGACAACGACAACGTCTGGCCGGGCCTCTTTCCACGCCGTGCGAACGACATGTTCGATCTCTCCGGCCACGAAGTCGTTGACCAGGGTATCCAGTCGAATACTGAAGCGGGCCCCCTGCAGCCAGGCAGTCTGGCCTGTCCCGATCATTTCTGCCGTGTACCCTTTGCCACGTAGCGCATTCCTGAGCACCCAGGCTGTCGTCCGCTTGCCGGAGGCTGAATCGGTACCCAAGACCAAAACCCGAACAGCCTTCACCTCATCGATGCGTCCTTCGTAGAAATGCAGTTCAGAGCGAGGGGGCGGTTTGCGCACATCAACAAGCTGCACGCCATGCCTTGCAGCCAAGGGGGCAAACACGGGATCCTCGGAGAGGAACACATGCAAGCCGCAGTATACATCCATGCCATCCTCTATGGCCTCTCGTACGGCGCTGCGCGCATGATCTGGCAGCACGCCGCCATCTGTAGCAAGGCCCACGACAAAGGCTCCGCCGGAGGAAGGCATGCGCTCACGAGCGTCAGCGAGTGAGGCAACAATAGGAATGCCGGCTGGTGAGCCATCGAGGAAGGAACCGGCGTCCTGTCCTGCATAGACGGGATCCACGACGGCACGTACGTCAAATCGCTCCGTGAATCGAATCAGTCCATGGGCTGTCTTGCCACGTGTCGAATCCATGCACGTGGCGCAGTATACGATGGCCGGAATGGGTGTCATACTCTCTGTTCGGGATCGATCAGGCGATGGTTGACCGCATGGTACGACACTTTTGGACAATCGAAAAAGCCATTTCTAGAGCCTGTTCAGCATTGAGGCGAGGATCCACCTCACTCTGATAGGCCGTGTGCAAGTCCTTCGCTTCAAGACCTCGAGCACCCCCGGTACACTCCGTCACGTTTTCACCCGTAAGCTCAAGGTGTACGCCGCCAAGGATGCTTCCACAGGCATGGTGGATATCGAACGCTTGTTCGAGCTCGGACTGAATGTTTTCGAACCGGCGCGTTTTCAGTCCATCATCCGTCACTTCCGTATTACCGTGCATGGGGTCGCACGTCCAGAGAACAGGGTGGCCCGATGAGGAGATACTTTCAATGAGGCGCGGCAGGGTGTCTTCAATGGCGTGGGCCCCCATCCGGGTTATGAGCGTGACACGCCCGGGTTCGCGCGCCGGATCCACCCGGTCCAGGATGGCTCTCAGGTCACGGGCATCGCTGTCAGTACCAACTTTCAAGCCGATCGGATTACGCAGTCCCCGGACATACTCAATGTGTGCGCTCTCGAGCATGCCCGTACGCTTTCCAATCCAGGGGAAATGCGTTGAGAGATTATATGCTCCATCCCGAGACATGCGTGTGAATGCCTCTTCATAGGGAAGAATCAGGGCTTCATGGCTGCTGAAGAAGGATACCCGGTCGGTATTGGAGATGGGCGTCGGAGAAACGGCCTCGGTAAAACGGAGGGCATCCAGGATGGCATTTACAATGGACTGGTATTCATCCCGTAACTGTTCAGACGTCACGAAGTCCAGATCCCATTGTTCGGGGTGATGCAGGTCGGCAAAACCTCCTTCGCCCAGGGCCCGCACGTAGTTTAGCGTGAGGGCAGAACGCTCATAGGCCGTCAGCATACGGGTCGGAGACGGTTGCCGGGCCGCGCGGCTGAACTCCGGCGCATTGATCATGTCTCCCCTGTAACTCGGAAGGCGCTCTTCTCCTTCGCCCTCGAAATCCGCCGACCGCGGTTTGGCATACTGACCCGCAAAGCGCCCAACCCGGATGACTGGAAGACGAAGTCCGTAAATGAGCACCAGGCTCATCTGAAGAAGGACCTTGAGCCGGTTGGCAATGATGTCTGATCGGCATTCGTCGAAGCGTTCCGCACAGTCGCCCCCCTGCAGAAGGAAACGTTTTCCCTGGGAAGCCTCCGCCAGATGGCCACGCAGACGGTTGACTTCCCATGGCGTGACCAAGGGGGGCATGACGGCCAGTTGTTCCACGACACGTGCCAACTCGGCATCATTCTCGAAGAGCGGCTGCTGGCGAGCCTCGCGGGATTTCCACGACGAGGGTGTCCACGTTTCGTGTGTGGAGGGGCTGGCGTTGGCTGATATCCCGTCGGATGATGGGGTGTTCTGCATGGAAGGGCCAGGTTGCTGTCCGGATTGTCGTACCCGGTTTGTAGCCGGAGGACGGAGAACACTTGGTCTGCCGATTCGTTCGCAGGCTACCCATTTTTTCGATCCGCAATTGATCAGAAGGCGATGCGTACCCTGGTTCCGATTCTTTTCATGGCTGTGTTGGCAACAGCCGGATGTGACAGCGCAGATGTTGTCGAGCAGGATGTTGCTCAGGTCCAGATGCGCTTGGATGTGGAAAACCTGCCACCCTTGCAGGATGGCTTCTCCTACCAGGCCTGGGCTCGGGTAGGTGCGCAGTCCCACGGGTCGGCCCGCTTCAATGTGACTGAGAACGGTTCCTTCGTCAATGATGCCGGGCAGTTCACCCAGAATGTGGCCGTCTTCGAAGTGGATATCTCAGATGCGTCTGAGGTCCTGATCACCATTGAAGAGAAGCGAAATTCGGACACTCTACCCTCCGGTACGGTCATCCTGGCGGGGGACCTTGAGGACGCAACCGCTGCATTGAGCACGGTACACGAAAAAGCCTTGGCAGCGTCTTTTGAGGGACAGACGGGCGCCTTCATGCTGCTCAATTGGGCTTCGGGATCGTCGGGAGACGACCTCTCAGGGGTGTGGTTCATCGATGGCAGCCGAACGTCACCGACCGCAGGGTTGTCGCTTCCTGCCCTTCCTGAAGGGTGGATTTATGAAGGCTGGATCGACGTGGCAGGGACGCTCCTGTCCACCGGCCCGTTCAGGGAAAACAATACCCACGACACGCTACGGCAATACTCCGAAACGGATACGCCGGCCTATCCCGGGGAGGATTTCCTGGAGAATGCCCCGGAAGGCATCGCTTTTCCGTTGGATCCATCGGGAGCTACGGTCCGCGTCAGTGTGGAGCCCTATCCGGATGACGCCCTCGGGCCGTTCGGCCTGTTTGTGCTCTCGGGATCAGTACCGTCGAATCCGGTCTCCGCAACGCCGTATTCCCTGCAGGCAGGACCGGCCATGCCGAGAGGCACGGCTACCCTGTTTTGACCTGCGTTCAGACGCTTTTGGCAGCCTGCCTTCACTCCGCAGGGACCCGGCGCCCTGCGCGTTTGCGTCGGTCCCTGACGGCGCTACGCGCCTTGCGAAGCTGTCGTTCGGCAGAATCATGAGCCAGCTGGATGGCCTCTTGGATCAGGGGTGACTTGCAGGATGCCGAGATGGTCTCCGGTTTGTGATACAGCGTCAGCGTAGCCTCGTACTTGTTGACCGTTGGTTTGCCCGACAACTGCTTGATGGACAGGTGGGCTCCAGTGATGTCATTGTGTCCTTTCTCCAGCTTTTCGAGGCGGGATGTGACCCAGCGGTGTGTGCTGTCTGAAATCTGCAGATGGTCCAGGTGGAGTTCGAGGTTGATGGCCATATGGGACTACCTTTTCGAGTGAGCGTCATGATCAGGATCCACGGGGACCCTGGTGTTCAATTAATCACGATCACTCGGGGGATCTGTCAGGTAATTCCTGTCAGCGATGACAGGAATGCTGGGTCGGGGTCGGATTCAAACCGTCTCGGCGCTGCAGGGGCTGCCGCTGGCTTCAGCGGGCGACCAGGGCTTCGTATTTCCGGCGCAAATACGTCATCCACGGGGTGGCGTCCAGATCCGATCCGGTGGCGGCAACGAGAATTTCGCTGGCCGTACGTCTGCGTCCCCACTGGTGGACGTTCGTACGCAGCCAACCGAGCAAAGGGGAGAAATCGCCAGCCCGGAAATGCTCGTCGAGGTTGGGGATGGCCGCTTTGGCAGCGTCAAAGAGTTGAACGGACATCAGATTGCCAAGGGCATAGGTAGGGAAATATCCAATGGCGCCGAGAGACCAGTGGATGTCCTGAAGGACACCCTCGCTGTCGTTGAGCGGCCGTACACCCAGCCAGGCCTCCATGCGGTCGTTCCACTCCTGTGGCAAGTCGGCAACAGCAACCGCGCCTGTAATCATCTTCTGCTCCAGCTCGAATCGCAGCATGATGTGCAGGTTGTAGGTTACCTCATCGGCTTCCACGCGGATGGTGGAAGGGCTGACGCTATTGATGGCCCGATAGAACGCATCCAGGGAAACGTCAGAGAGGGCCAGGGGAAAGGCTTTCTGTGCCTGAGGATAGGCGTATTCCCAAAAGGGCAGGCTACGACCGATCAGGTTTTCCCACAGGCGCGATTGTGACTCGTGCATACCCAGGGAAGTCCCGTCGGCCAGGGGCGTGCCTTCGAGCGCGGGGTCGATACCCTGCTCATAGATGGCGTGTCCCGCTTCATGGAGTGTGCCGAAGAAGGCCGGATTGAAGAATCGCTCTTCCAACCGCGTCGTGATTCGGACATCTGTAGTTGAGAATGAAGTCGAAAACGGATGGGCGGACCGGTCCTGCCGACCATGGTCCAGGTCGTATCCGATGCGTTCCGCCATACGTAACCCGAATGCCCACTGCTCGGCTTCCGGATATTCCCGATGCAGGGGTCCCTCGCAGGACATCCCCGTTCCGGTAATCTCCTTCACGAAGGGTACCAGCTGCGAACGAACCTCCTCGAACACATCGCTCACTTTCTGCGTGGTTGCTCCTTCTTCATACTGATCCAGCAACGCATCGTAGGGCTGCTCGGTGTATCCCAAGGCCTCTGCGTGCTGGATGCTCAGGTCAACGATCCGCTCCAGATGGGGAGCAAAGAGGGCGAATGTGTTCGTAGAACGCGCCTCTTGCCATGCTCCCTTGGCACGTCCCGATGCCTCGGCCAATGCAGCTATCAGTGAGGATGGTACCCGGCTGGCTTTTTCTGCATCCTTGAGGACCACCCGTACCAGGTCTTCGTCGATGGCCGAGGTCGGCTTCGCCCTGTCCAGGAGAGAGGCTGTTTCATCGGAGACCAGGAGCTCATGTGCCATGGAGCGCAGCGTTGCCACCTGCTTCGATCGCGCCTCGGCACCGCCGGTGGGCATGTAGGTTTCCATATCCCACTCCAGGACGGCCGCAGCTTGATTGAGGTGGGTAATCCGGGCCAGATGTGATCGGAGGGGTTCCATGGCAGCCTTTTGTTGATCCGTGAGCGGATTCCTTTGATGCACGGCAAGAGCGAAGGTTCTTCTGTTGCTATCCGGGCGCTACCTACAGGGTATTCCGGATTATCCCGAGGGGTTGGGATGCCGTTCCCCGACACCCTCCAGCGTAGTAATCGGTCACGATGTGAGGCGCCTTTGCCGTAGGGTGTACTCGGGATCGGAAGCGCTCCAGTCCTGGGGTCCACCCCTTGCTTAATCACCATACGAAGGCGGTATCATGAAATCGTTTCGCATCCTCGTACCCACCGACTTCTCCGACAGTGCCCTCCTGGCCTTGGAACATGGCATTTTCTTGACCAAGAAATTTGACGGCGAGCTCGTGCTCCTTCATGTAGCCGAGTTGCCGACGATAACCATTCACGATTTTCCTTCCGATCTGTTCGAGCTGGCTCGCGAGGGCGGCATGGATCGGATGGGTGAGTTGTTAGAGAAGCAGGAGGTTGCCTTGCCGCCCGTCAAGAGGGTCGTACTGGCTGGGACACCCTCGGAGCCTGCAGCCGATGTGATCGTGGAGTACGCCAAGACCAATGAGGTCGATTTTATCGTGATGGGTACCCACGGTCGCCGGGGTATGCGTCGACTGCTTCTGGGCAGCGTAACCGAGGAAGTGGTACGCCGTTCTCCCTGTCCAGTCCTGACCACCCGAACCCACAAGGATGCGTGGTCATTGCCCAGGGCGGATCGGATTCTCGTCCCCGTGGACTTCGGCTCATCGACGCGGCAGATCATCGGTGTAGCCTCTCGCATGGCAGAGCATTACGGCGCGGCCATCACATTGGCTCACGTCGTCAACCTTGAATACTACCCGTATTACGGATTTGGATCCGATGCCTACCCTGAGATCAAGAAGAGCATGATTGAAGCGAGCGAAGAAAAGTTGATTGAACTGGCGACCGAGTTACAGGGTGCTGGCCTTGATGTGAGTTGGAAGACCATCAAGGGGCATCCAGCTGCGGCACTCAGGCAATTGGCTGAGGAAGCCGATATCGACCTGATTGTTATCGGCTCCCATGGGCGATCCGGTTTTGATCGGGCTATGGTGGGCAGCGTCTCCGAGAAGGTCCTGCGCTCAGCGCATTGTCCGGTCATGATTGTCAATACTGGAGACGAGACCGAGCAGTTGGGTATTGCTGCGTAAGTCGTTCCTACTGGAACACAAGCAATAACCGGCAACAGGGGGAGCCATAACGTCCTGCGGTGCGGGCTGGCGTGAAGGCGGTGAAAAATCAGTGATCAGGCCTTCAGGTCATCAAATGGCTGTTTTTGCCATCCCGGATCGGCTTGATTGGGGGTGGGGGGTAGCGTAATTTTTGATGCTCGTGCGCATGCCCCCATGACTACGTTGTCCCCTTCAGCATTGGATCAGGACAGCACACGTCCCGGGCGTCCCGACCGAGTCTTTGCCAATGTAGCTCAGCTGGTAGAGCAGCTCACTCGTAATGAGCAGGTCAGCGGTTCGAGTCCGCTCATTGGCTCCACGTTTTGAACCGTGCAAAACGCCCCTTCTGCTTGCAGGAGGGGCGTTTTTTGTTTGAGGGGTGCCTTGACGGGCTGGGTACGAAAGGAAGATCCCGGGACCCTGCGGATGCAGATTCATGGATTGTCCGGGTACCGCTGCTGGAATTGGGCGGCTATCGCAGGTGGGCGTGATCGCTGAGAGCGTCAGACGAAAGCGAAGTCTCCTTGCGTGGCAATCTCCTGCAACTGCCCTTTTGAAACCTGATGCAGGTACTCAAAAATATTACGGTGTGTGGCCAGATACTCGGAGCGCGTCGTATCGGGAACGGCCTTTCGAAACGCCTCAAAATGAGAATCCACATCATGATGTCTGGTCCCGAGTGCGGATTCCAGCCGGATGCGTACCCCCTGTTGCATGGCACCGGCCTGCACGGGTGACATTTTCCCGTCCTTGATGTATTTCTTTGTCAGGGGCTCCAGGCTTCGTTGCACGACGGTGTCCAACAAAGCATCCATGTCCATGGCATGCGTAGGCTCGGTTGGTTCGGATGCCTCCGACACCTCGGGAAGAAGGGCATTCAGGCAGGCCCGGTAGGCGAGGGCGAGGGTGGACAGTTTGATGCCCATGGCGCAGTGGGACGCCTCACGCATCAGCTCGACGGTGGCATCAAGGGCACGTTGCGGTGTGTACATGCGGTCCATACGCTGCAATAGCCCAATGGCCAGTTCGTCTACGGACGATCGGCAGTCCTGTCCGTGACTGGCGCCCTTCAGAACGATGTACAGGTGCTTTCCCCGTTTGACGAGCGCGAGATGCTCGTTGTGCATCACCCATCGCTTGAATGTTCGGATGATGCGTGCCAGTGACGGATCGATGGTCCGGTGGTAAGCGAACATGGCATCCTGCAGCGCCGATCCGATCATCCGTCCCGTGGCTGCGTGCAGTTCCGACTCTGACCGCTCCGTCCACCTGACATAGTCGCAGTAGTAGCGGCGAAGTTGTGGCAGGCTGCCCCGCTCATCCCGCTCGAACAAAGGGGCCAGGGCATCTGTAGCCAGGTCCTCTACCGACGTAAGTCCCAGGCTGGCCATCACCCGGTAGGAGTGCTTGCTGTAACGAAGCTTCCGGACAGCCAGCGGATGGCATAGACTGAAGAAGCTGTTGATGACGGGTTCCGGGGGGGCTTCATCCAACAGCTTTTTCAGCAGGTCGGACAGATTGGATGGACGTGTAAAGGGCATGACTTCAAGCCGGGGTCCTGAGGGGGGGGACTAGCGGCCTGAAGGGTATGCTTCGCATCAGCGATTCAAAAAAACCTTAGCGAAACATAAGCGTGATTCGCTTTAAATAGCCCGTTTTTGAAGAATCAGGGCCGTATTATGAAAAATGGAACATTGGCAAACATTGACGAGAACTGGCTTGCTTCTGAGTCTCTTGGCGCTGCCTGTTACGATTCGCGGGCAGGTGCTGGAGGACATTGTCATTTATGGTAAAGCGGGTACGGAGGTCATGTTCGGTCATGATGGCTGGCTGTACAAGGCAGAGATAACGCAAGGCGATGTGCAGCCGTTTGCTGCCATGCCGGCAGATACCCTGTTTGCACCAAACACCTACCCTCAGTACAACTCCGCCGTACTGACGGCTACCCACTTCTGGATCTGGGACAGCAGTGTAGGGACCGTCGTCCGATACGACCGCGAAGGCAGGTCTACCGTTTTTTCAAAACGTCCGTCACTGACGCGATTCAGCCACAACGCAGTGGCGCATCCCACGCTAGGGCATCCGCTCGTTTTTGGCGGCTACGGATATTACCGGGCCAAGGACTTTTTCCTGCAATTTGTGCCATCATTGGGTGAGTGGCGTGAGTTGCCCGCGTCCAGGAGAGTCACCGATCCTCCCCCCTTGGTTCAAAGCACCTTGCTCGACTACGAGGATGGCAAAACAGTACTGTTGGTCGAGGGCCATACCTCAGATAACGAGTTGATGCCACTCTACAACAGGCCGCTAGTGGGTAAAGCCTGGTCTTTCGACGTGGAGGCTGGAGCTTGGAGCCCCATTGCCTTCGACCCCATTCTGGGTTGTCTCATGCGGCCCGCTACTACGGCCATTGACCAGGATTTTCGCGGCGAGGGTCGGGTACTGATCGGAGTGCTCAGCTTGACCTCGGCCGGGCGATGCAACCAGGACCTCGATCCCCTTTTGGAGCCCGGCCGCGTGTTCATCTGGCAGCCAGAGCAACGCCGATATGCTATCCTTGACACGAGGATAACGTTCAACGGCAACACGTTGCCAGCCGGACTCATCGCTACAGATGACTCCCTGGCCATCGCTCAAGTTGGTTTCAGCGGCGATGCAGAGGTCCCCATTCGCCTGGTCAATCAGACCATACCTCTTCCCGAAAACATTGTCTGGCGACCGTTGAGGTTGAAACAGGACAGGTTTTGGTTTTGGGCAATTGGCATCCCGCTCGTCCTTGTGCTCGCGGTACTTACCCTTGTCGTTTGGAGTGTTCGCAGGCACAAGCTGATACGCTATAGAAAGGGCGCAGAGGAGATCAGGCTTCAAGCGGGATTCAGCGAATCGGTGGAGGGTTTACCGCCAAATGCCCTTGCCGTGTTGGTATTCATGGCTTCAGCGCCGCGTGGCACCCATTTTGGCAGAGAAGATCTCGAGAGCGCCTTCGAGGACCGGGCATACGCCCCGGATACGCTTCGAACCATCACCAATCGTGCGGTGGCTACGATCAATGAGATCGGGAACCGTCGGTTCGACTGCGATATCATCGAACGCAGACAAGGATTGGATGACAAGCGTCGGCAACTGTATTTCCTGACCGTGCGCGTCAAACTGGAGAAGTGACGCGACCGGTCCGCCTAGACATTCTGCATGCTGAAAAGGCGGACAAAGAAGGGCTGAGTCCTGGGGTTGAGAACCATATGGGCTATGAGGCGACGAAGAGGAAAGAGGGGGCCTGATCGTCCCAGGAGCATGTTGAGTTCAGCACGCCGCGCTGCTTTTCGAAAGGAGGATACCCGATCGGAACGGTATCGAGGTCGCTCCTGCATCGCCGCGCCTCGATCCAGCCAGGCAGCTAGCCAGTCGGCATCCATCCATCCCAGGTTCATGCCTTGACCACCGATGGGGCTGATGACGTGGGCCGCGTCGCCCGCGAGGGCGACGCGGCCCACAAAGAATCGCTCCGCTTCATACCGCTCGGCGGTGAAGGAGGAATGCATGCTGCAGGCCTCCTGCGGCAAGGTGGTACCTGTGCGACGCATGACCTGATCGCACAGCGTCGATATCTCCTGAGCAGCCTGCGACAGGGGAGCATCCAGGCGAACCACCCATCTGCGGATGCCATTAGGCAGCGGAAAACATTCGACAACACCGCGTCTGTCCAGATAGATGGCAGCATGTCGCCCATGCACGGTCGTATCCGGGAAATCCCCCATGACGTAATGGTCCCGGTATGAGCCCCCCTTGAAGGTGACGCCCAGCATGCTGCGCACCGCGCTGTGTCGGCCATCGCAGGCAATCACCCAGTCAGCTTCCCACAGGTTCTGCCTCTCCAGGTGTCTGGTCGTTATTGCCACGGCCTCGTCCCTCTGCGTAATGCCACGTACGTCATGACCGCGTTGCACCGGAGGCCCCAGCGACTCGAAATGGTTCTCCAGAATGGCTTCTGTCTCACTTTGAGGCAGCGCAAGGATGAAATTGAAAGGCTGTGGCAAGCTCGAAAAGGAGAGGATACCCGCCTCGTGGTTGTCGATGTATCCGTAGCCCTGGCGTACCGGTATCCCTTTGCGGACCAGACGTTCACCGAGTCCCAAATGCTCCATTTGTCGCAGCGCAGGGGGATGGATGCCGATGGATCGGGAATGTGTAGAACGGACGAGACGCCGCTCCAGGATGGTACAGGCAATGCCGCGGCGGCGCAGTAAACAGCCGAGGTAGAGGCCTACGGGTCCCGCTCCAACAATGACAACGTTCATGTTGCGCCTCCCCGGTGAACCAGGAGTAACCGGAAAGGCCAGACCCGTTCAACCGACCACCCAGGAGACACCAGGGTGCGAAGCTCCATGGGGTGCCACGCCCGCCGAATGCTGCGCATGCCATCTGTCAGGATGAAGGAGTTGCGCCCAGGCCACCATGCAAGCGGTGCATAGCTTAACAGGGCCAGATCATCTCGGCAGATATCATTATGAAGAACGAGGCCGCGAGTCAGTGCTTCACAGTCAGCCATCAGGCTGCTGACTTCCTGCGCATTCAGATGATGTAAGACGTGGTTGGACAGGATGATGTCGTAGGATGCTCCTTCTTCCACAAGGCAGCTGCTGTGTACGGGGCGATAGAGTACACCGGGCGCAGTATCCTGCGCCACCGCGTAGTCTATGGCCCGCTTATCCGGATCGATACCTGTCAGGGTGACTGGTCGACCTTCTTTGGCTGCCAGGTGCCCGATCAATCGTAGCACATCCCCACCACCACATCCCACATCCAATATGCGGGTGACTCCCTCGGGCTTCAGGGCGGGTCGGATGTGCGATCGATACAGGGCGTACCAGCGTGCCAGCCATGGATTGAGCCGTGCAAACCAGTCGTATGTCCGTGCAAGTCGAACGGGATCGCATGCCGGGTCATCCATGAGCTCCGAGAGCTCTGTGTTGCGTTCGGACAGGATCCAGCGCGGCATCAAACGCGCTCCAGCAGTCCCGTTTCAACGGTAAGACCGGGGCCGAATGCCATCGCCATCACCCGTTCCCCCGGTTGGGAGGTACCGAGAAGACGATGGAGGACAAACAGAATCGTGGCGCTGCTCATGTTGCCGTAGGTGCGGAGGATCTCCCTTGACGCGGTCAGGTGGGACTCATCAATATGCAGTCCATCGCGGACCTTATCCAGGATGGCGCGCCCTCCGGGGTGGACGGCCCAGTGGGTGATGTCCTTCCTGGTCAGCCCCGACTGGCCCAGCACGGGGTCGACCACATCAGCAATATTGGCTTCCAGGATTTTAGGTACGTACGTCGAGAGCACCATCTTGAAACCCCGGTCGCCGATGGTCCAGGCCATGTCTTCCTCACTGTCGGGCGCAATGGTCGAGTCCATGGATAGGAATTGCAGCGCATCGGCATGGGCGGGTTTGCGGTTGGAAACCAACGCGGCAGCCGCGCCGTCTGCAAAGACCGAGAACGCGAGGATGTCGTCCACCTCATCGGATGGCTCAAGGTGCAACGAGCACAATTCCAGGCACACGACAAGCACGACGGCATCTGGATCCTGCGCGCAGAATGCGCGGGCCATGGTCAAGGCAGGAAACGCGGCGTAGCATCCCATGAAGCCAACATGCACGCGCCGGACGTCAGGCGAAAGACCCAGGTCCCGGACCAGGTGGAAGTCAGGCCCCGGAGCGTAGAAGCCCGTGCAGGAGGCCGTAACGACATGGGTGATGTCTGCTGCATCGAACGCTGGTGCTGCATTCAGTGTCTTGCGGGCGGCTTCTTCAAACAGGGGACGGGCATGGCGCATGTAGTGCTCGTTCCGGACGCCCGTCGAGGGCGAGCGGAAGTGGCCATTTTTATCGATGAAGTCCCCGCCGCCATTTCGCAGGTCGGCAATGACGCTGTGACGCTTGTCGATCCCTGAATGTGCGTAGATCCGGTGGGTCAGCTTGGAAGCCCGGCTGCCCGGCTCCAGTGCATTCAGCATGACCCGGGATGCTTCTTCCTGGGTGTAGGAGTGCTCGGGAACGGCGGTCTGGATGGCGTGGAGGAACGTAGACACAGCAGCTGATTTGTCCAAAGGAATGCCTCTTTGTGAGACTTGCTTGCGTCGAGTTACCGCTTTTGGGCTATTCTTGCCTGAAGTCAATCTGGTATGCCCAAGCATCCTCGACGCAGTAGAGCGAGTAGACTTTCTCACTGGGGAAGTGCTGGACCTGAACAATGTTCTTCTGGTCCTCGAATTCATCGGACAGGATGCGCTGGGAAACGTGAAGTGCCTCGATGTTCGACGAGGTACCGAATTCCAGCAGGTACCACCACATGGGTTCGTTGCCCACCACCTCTTCGCCGCTGCCGACAATACGCCCTTTCAGGACCTCTTCGCCGGCCTGCATGACGAACATTTCGTTGAAGTAGGCCTGAAACAGCGAGTCTGAGGACAGCGAGGTATCCACAACCACAGTTCGTTGCTCCCGCCGGCTGAGCGCCTGGTCCAGATCGTCCTTGAACAGGCGAATTCGGACGACAGCCATACTACCTTCGACCGCCAATCGGCTGTAGGAGACATGGAAGTCATGCAGCTCCGTATACGGCGCCGGGGCGACGCCGTACGTCAGGACCAACAAGAGTGGAGCGAACCAGGAAAGCATCTGCAATAAGGCGGGCGCGCACCCCCGCATGATCATCAATCGTGTTTATCGCGAACCGCCGCTGGATTCGTCCTGTTCCTGCTCGACCTCCGGAGCAATCCACTCGTTGTCCGACGGATCGATGTCGGCAAAGGCTTCCAGTGGATCGAGCTCGACTTTCAGGACCTTCTGGTCGGAGAAGAATCCTCTCGTGAACGTGAGCTCGCTCGCCCGCCAGACATCGGCCGGCGTGCCGGATCATCCCCAGATCATGGTCAGGGACAGGATGGCAATTCCTACGGAAAGCATCGCAGCCCAGTTGCGCTGGGTATTCGCCGTCGAGCGTTCTCTTCGTTCCAGCCACCGGTTGGATAGCCCGATTACGATACCCGACAGCGCAAATGTAATAACAAGTATGACAAGTTGGCCCAATTCCAGACCAACATTGAATGAAAACAGGGGTGCGACCAGACTTTGTTCGCCGCCCAGGATGGCACGGAGATAATTGGAGAAACCCAGGCCATGGATCAGGCCAAATCCGATGGACAGGCCGTACTTGAATCGCCAGTCCCTTTTCAACACTGTTTCCGGGTCCTTCGCAAATCGCTCTGCAATATTGATGGCCGCCGTAATGAAGATGGTGATCGGAATGAGCGTCTCGATCAGGTCCGCATCCACATTGACCCATCCAAGGGTGGACAGTGCCAGCGTCACCGAGTGCCCGATGGTGAACGCAGTGACCAGCACCAGGAGATGTTTCCACTCCCGAAGTGGATAGACAGCAGCCAGTGCAATCACGAACAGGATGTGATCGTATCCCTTCAGGTCCGAGATGTGCTCGAAACCAAGACGCAGGTAAAGTTCGAATTCAGTCATGGCCAGCCCGGACGATTTGTAGGGCGAACTTGATGTCGGTGCAACCTAAGTTAGGACGATAGCCAAATGATGACCACTCCCGACACGATGCCAGATGGCCAACGAACACTTCTACCCTCCCATTGAACCCAACAAAACCGGCATGCTGCCGGTCGATGACATGCACACGCTGTACTGGGAGGAGTGCGGCAATCCGGACGGCGAACCCATCGTGTTCATTCACGGGGGACCTGGCGCCGGTGCAACAGAAACGGACCGTCGCTTCTTCGACCCGGAGTTCTTCCGCATCATCCTGTTCGATCAGCGGGGTGGGCCGCGATCGACTCCTCAGGGCGAAACCCGTAACAATACGATCCAATTGTTAGCCGAGGACATCGAGCGACTGCGTGAGCATGTCGGGGTGGATACCTGGCATGTGTTCGGCGGCAGTTGGGGAAGTACCCTGTCCTTATACTATTCCCAGACCTATCCGGCATCGTGCCGCACGCTGACCATCCGGGGTATCTGGCTCATGCGCGATGAGGAGATAGACTGGTGGCTCTACGGGATGCGCTTGGTGCAGCCAGAACGCTGGCGCGTGTTCAATGAACACGTGGCCGAATCAGAACGCGGAGACCTGCTGGAAGCCTATTGGAAGCTGTTCCACGATGAGGACAGGGACGTGGCCCGGGAAGCGGCTCGGGTTTGGGCTGTGTATGAAGGCGCTTCCTGCACACTGCTGCCTAATCCTGAGTTCGAAGCCCACTTCCATGATCTGGACAAAGCTTTTTGTACGGCACGCCTCGAAGCGCATTATTTCCGGAATCAGCGCTTCGAACCCCGCGATCTCCTGCTCAATGGTGTGCAGAAAATCCGGGAGATTCCGGGTTTCATTGTGCATGGGCGTTACGACATTGTCTGCCCCGTAAAGAGTGCCCTTGACCTGCATGAGCGGTGGCCCGAGGCCTCCCTGGTCATCGTGCCTGATGCAGGACATTCGTCCCATGAACCGGGCATTACGAAAGAGCTGGTGGCCGCCACGGACAGAATCCGGGACACGGGTTCGCCGATGCTTCCGGGTTGAAGCGGGTCATCGGTCGGTCCTGCGGAGCTGGACCAGCAACCGGGTCATCGGGGTCGTATGGTGCCCAGACCGCCGTCAACGCCGATGACCTGACCGGTCACCCAGCTACTGCGGGAGGGATCCAACAGCCAGTCGATGGCCTCCGCCACGTCTTCGGGCTTTCCGATCCGGCCGAGCGCATGCATGCTTTCTGAGGCCTTGCGTGCCGCTTCGTTGGCTGTCAGGCGCTCGCTCATGGGCGTTTCGACGAGGCCGGGTGCCACGCAGTTCACCCGTACGCTGCGCTGTGCGTAGGTTGCGGCCGCGGACTGCATGAGGCCCACAATGCCGGCCTTTGCGGCGGCAATGGCCTCGTGATTGAACAGGCCGGTACGGGCCACCGCCGACGTGCTCAAAACGATGGAGCCGCCGGATTTCATCATGGCCCGGGCTGCGCTCTTGACCAGAAAAAAGGAAGAGTCCAGGTTCAGCGCCAGCGTCTGACGGTATTCTTCCTCGCTGGTCAGATGAGCCGGTTTGAGCAGGATGGACCCAACGCAATTCACGACGCCGGTCAGGCTTCCATTCTGGTCGACTGCATGCTGTACGGCGGCGTGTACCTCGTCGGCTCGGGTGGCGTCAAGGGAGATGGTCGCTCCGCCGATCTCGGATGCCAGCGCATCGAGGCGGCTTTGGTCCCGGGCAGCCAGCACCAGAAGGGCTCCGCGAGCAGCGGCTTTACGGGCCACGGCGGACCCGATGCCGCCCGTGGCGCCGAGAACGAGGATGGTTTCTGCGGAAGTGGATGTCATGAGATAATGGGGTCTTTGGTTCGGGCGGGATTCAGGAAAGAGAGGGGGAGGTCGTCACGAATTCAGCAGCCTGTCGACCGGAAGCCATGGCTCCGTTGATGGACGATGTGGTCAAGTGGTCGCCACAAACAACAACCCCTTGCCCCGTCACCCATACAGCTGAGGCGCCCAGCGTCCGTTCTCCGACCGCTTGCGACGGCAGGGAATGGGGAATGTGGTAGGTGCGCAGGTGACGCCATGCATCCACCTGATCTCCAAACCATGCGGTCAATTCAGACGTGATGCGGGGCAGCAGCGTGTCTGCATCCCCCGTGGTGTCGGGGAAGATGCTGACCACAACGAGATGGCGGCCATCAGGAGCATAGCCTGGAGCGACCACCGAGGGAACCACGACGTTATTGATCAGGCCACGTCCCTCTCCATTCAGCATGAGTAAAGGCTTGCTTATGGGTGCGGCAGGCGCATCAAAGTACAGGCATACGGTCCCGTTCCAGGCCCGATCGTTTGCGGAGGCAGTATCGCCAGTCAGCATACGGGCCGTGCTCATGTCCGTTGCCAGGACAATTTTTTGGCCATCGATGCGGGTGCCGTCAGACGTGATCAGCGCCTTTCCATCCTGAAGTGCTTCGACCGACGTGTCCAGGTGAATCCAGTCGGCGTTCAACTGCGCCGCCAACTGCTCGGGGATGGCCTGCATCCCGCCGGCTGGGAATGCGGCGTGGCCCTGCGAGAACATGTGCATCACGAATTCGAAGAAGGCGCGATCTGTCTGCAACGATGGATCGAGGGTAATCCCACCGATGAAGGGACGAAAAAATGAAGCGATCATCTTGTCACTGAAACCGAAGGTGTCCTTCAGGGCATCGATGGTTGATTCGCCCGTTGTCCGATGGCTGCCGTGGGTGCGGAAAGAACGTTCTGCGGCGCGCCGAAGACCAAGAATGCGCCACTTGTCGATAAGCGAGCCCACGTCGGCTTGCAGCGTGGCCAGGCTTCGCCCAGGATGCCGAAAGGGATCGGACACATGCTGGAATCGGCCGTTTTTCCACACGAGGGCTCCCGCATCGAACGCATGCAGACCGAGGGCTTCGTAGTCCAGGAGGGCCTTGGCTTCGGGGTAGGCGGTCAGCAGTACCTGGAAGCCACGGTCCAGGCGGAAGCCTTCCACATCATCCGTTCGGATGCGACCGCCGACCGCGTCGTTTTTATCGAAGAGGCGGTACGGGATGCCTGCCCTGTGCAGATGCGTCGCGCAGGTCAGGCCGGCCATGCCCGCACCTACGATCAGGACGGGTTTGTCGGTGGATTGTGTGTTGGACGTTGATTCCAAGTTGGTATTCAGGATCAGGTGGTGAGACTGTCAAACCACGCGTCGCGACGATGAAGTATGGCTTGGCGCTCCTCGGAGCTTTTCCTGCGCAGATTCGCCACCTGGAACTGCATGCGCCGGTTGGCAGCAAGCCGATCCTCGTGCTCCATGAGGAATGACCAGTAGAGCGTGGTCATCGGGCAGGCGTCATCTTCGGAGGCGTGTTTAGGATTGAACCGGCAGGACGCACAATAATTACTCATGCGGTTTACATACTGGCCGGAGGCGATGTAGGGTTTGGTGGCAACGACGCCCCCATCGGCAAATTGGCTCATACCCACCGTGTTGGGAAGCGTCACCCAGTCGTAGGCATCCACGAAGAGGCCCATATACCAGCTGTGGATGGCCCACGGGTCAGTACCTGAAACCAAAGCGTACAGACCGGTCACCATCAGGCGCTGGATATGATGGGCATAGCCGTGCTTGAGGACCTGGCCTACAACCTGTCTCACACAGACCATATCCGTCTCATCGCCCCAGAAGAATCCGGGAAGGTCCCGCGTGGCCCCTAGGGCGTTGCGGCTTCCGTAGGCAGGCCCCTCCAGCCAATACACACCCCGTATGAACTCGCGCCATCCGAGCACCTGACGGATGAAACCCTCTACGGCGTTGATGGGAGCCTTGCCATCACGCCAAGCACGCTCGGCGGCTTCGATGGCCTCTCGGGGGTCCAGCAGCTGCAGGTTGATGGCAGGCGAAATGAGCGAATGAAAGAGCCAGGGCTCGTCGGTCCACATGGCATCCTGAAATCGCCCAAAATCAGGCAGGCGATGCGCAATGAAGTGAGCCAGCGCCTCGCGGGCCTGTTCGGGCGTAACGGGCCAGCCGAACGAGTCGGCTGAGCCTGGCAGCTCAGGAAGTGCGGTCTGAAGATCCAGGATGGTCTTTCGTGTGATCGTGTCGGGCTCGAAGCGCAGTGGTTCGGCCTTGAGCCCCGGACCGTTTTTGCTGAAGGACTGCCGGTTGTCAGCATCAAAATTCCATTCGCCACCGGCTGGATCCCCACCTTCCATCAGGTAGCCGGTTTCCTTGCGCTTGGCTCTGTAGAAATGCTCCATCACCAGCGATTTACGCCCACTGGCCCACGCCTTGAACGCATCAGGAGTCGTCAGGAAGTGGGTGTCCTCCGTGTATTCCAGGGGGATTCCAGCTTCGTTTGCGACCTGCTCGAACGCCTCGATCAGGTCAAATCGGTTCGGCCGGATCATCCGGATTCGATCCGGGGCGTGGCGCTCAATGGCCCGCCTCAAGATGTCATCCAGGGATGCTGGATCGTCATCACGAATATGATGATAATCGACGCGGAAACCTGCTGTTCGCATGGTTTCTGCCCGGTGGCGCATGGCCGAAAAAATGAGTGCCATGCGCTGGATATGGAACGGGAAACGCGTCGCCTCGGCGCGGCTTTCGCCCAGTACAACAATATCCTGCCCCGGATCAGCCTCACGCAGCACGATGCTGTCCGGATTCAATTGATCCGGGCAGATGAAAAGCAGGGTGCGAACGGCGCCGTTGGTGTTGCTCATGATCAACAGACAAAGGCGAACGGGTGGGAGGGCACCTGCGCCGGTGCCATCCAGGAGGCGGCACCAGACTGCCATTTCCAAGCAGCCCACGCGGCGCCGAAAGCGGCCAATTCATGATCGGAGAACTCCTGGTCCGGTAGTCCATCCATTCCGTTATCGGCCAGCCAGCCAGCAATGCGATTGCGTGCCGAGGCATCCTTTTTGACCATGGTCAGATCCTCGACTGGTGCACCTGCCAGGGCAAGCGAACCGAACGGGTGGACTTCGACGATGGCCGCGTCGGGTTGGTTGGCCGCGATCATGCGCGAGAGTGAGATACCCCGCAGGGTCAGGTACGCCATACGGGTCATGGTGGGGGTCATGACGGAGCCCGAGGGCATGCCTGCGCGCGTGAGGTGCTTGCGCAGCTCACGATCCCGGTCCCGGTCGCCGCCACCGTCCTGGTAGGAGAGCGGGGCATCCAGACCGACCGTCAGCGATGCGCCTCGCGATGCACCCTCGATGACATGCAGGATGTCGGCATCGCCCAGCCACGACAGATGTCGACGATAGATGAGGGTATCACCGTACCGTTCGAATTCGGCACACGCCGTGTCGGCATGATTGGATGGGCCCGAGAGATCCACGCCCATGATGATGGGGCGCGCTGTCATGCCGATTCCTCCATGGTGAAGAGGTTTTTCTGGACGCTTACCACCGGCAGGTCTGCCGTTCGTGAGCCCAGGATCCGCCCCGCAGCAGCGAGTCCACTCAGAAGGGCTGTCTCCACACCGCACATACGAGCCGCATCATCCCGTCCACAGGTCGCCCAATCTCCGCAGGTTGTAAGGCGCAGGTCGGCGTCTCTAAGGCACTCCTCAGCAGCGCCATGTGATGTCCGCGCAAATCGCCAGCGGTGGCTACGCAGGAAGACCGGCTTGGAGGGGGGGGCATCGATCATGTCCAGGAAAGCCCGGGTCATCTCTTCTGAAATCTCCTGGGCATCATGCTCAATTCGTGCAGCGGACCAGGCCTGTGAAGCGTGAAGTACCCAGGCATCGACGCCAGCACGTTCCGGCTTGACGTTGTTCCGGATGACGAGATCCAGTACGTCAGAGAGCTGGGAGGCGGCATCCCAATCGTTGGGCAGGGCTTTTTCGAAGGCCACCATCGTTGTCCAGACAGGCTTCATGTCCACGCTGGTCAACCCTTGCAGCAATCGGGGAGATACACCGGAGAGCAGCGCTGCGGCCTGTCGGGCTGGAATGGCGATGACCACTTCGTCGAAGGGACCGAATACCTCAGCCTCCTCTGAGATCAGGTGCCAGCCTTCCCCGGATTGGCGCAGCCGCTCAATGCGGGTCGAGCGGTGTATTTCCAGGTCGTTGGCCAGGTGGTGTGCCAGCGCCCTCATATCCGGGACGCCAGTCCATTGGTCATCGAAGTCATCCACATTGGAATCCGGATGAACCCGTGGTTTGAATCGACTGATCAGGCCCTGCCGGGCCCATGCCTGCGCCCAGGGTTTGAGGCGCGCGTCGGTGAAGCGAAGAAAGGGCGCTCCGTGATCGACGGCACCGCCATCGAAGAGACGCGTGGACGTTCTGCCGCCCGGACCCCGTCCCTTGTCAAATACCGAGACGTTCATTCCATGGTCGGACAGGGTCCGGGCGGCAATCAAGCCGGCTGGCCCAGCCCCGATGACGCCAATGCGAAGCGCGCTCCCGCGGGCTGGTCGGGAAACCAGTCGTTCGTACACAGGCATATCCACCCGCTGGGCATGGCGCTCGGATGAGCGGGGGCGAACCGTACCCAGGATGGGTTTCTCGGGAAAAAAGGGGCGATCAAGCAGGCCTAGGCACCACAGTATGCCACCATACGAGTTGGGGTCTGATCCATCGAGTGCGTACCTGTGGTTGAGGTCGATCAGCAGGTCGAGAGCCTCTTGGGGGCTGCGGGTCCACGAGAGGACTGCTTTACCCCAGGTCATACGAACGTTGTTGTGCAGCTCGCCATGGATCAGCAGGGATCGCTGTGCAGCGTTCCAAAGTGGGTCCTGCGTTTGCGAGCGTGCAAGCTGCTCCCAGTCGTAGAGGGCCGTCCGCTCGTCGGCTGCATGGTCGACCAGTGTCGCCCGCGCCCAATCAGGCAGGACGCTTATGGATTCGACTCCGTCCTTGTGCAGACACAGATTGAAGGCCAGCTCCCGCCATATCAACAGTTCATCCAGAAATTTCTCAGCGCCTGCGGACCCCTGGCGGGCAGCATCCCGCGCCACCCTGAAGACGGATATATGACCGTGGTGCAGGTATGCGCTCATGCGGCTGACGCCATGTTCTGCAGTAGGGTTATTCCGCTTTCGGGCGTACCCTTTGATTCCGCTCTCTAGAAAATACTCCCAGCGCTGCAAGGCCGCCGTGCTGCCCCCCCGGGTATGCGGAACGGGCGCTACGGCGTGATCAATACGACAGCCTGCCACAAGCTCGTCGATAGGGATATCCCAATCCACTTCATTCCGTACATCACCGTCCCAACGCTTGGGCTGCACCGTGCACTCAGGCCAATCCCGCTGGGCGCGCTGCAGGGCCTCATCCCCCATTCGGTTGCGGAAATGATAGGCCCGCGCATACCCCTTGCCGATGCTTCGCATGGGCACGATGCACGAGGCATCGACCACGATCCAGGGCGGGACGGAATCGGCAATGAGTCTGGACTGCCACGCCGGAAAAGGGGGGGCGGGGTAGTCCTCGGTGATGACTACGCTGGCTTTCTCTATCAATCCGGGCAGTGGACCGGATGCCGATGGATCGGTTGCCAGGTGGAAGGCATGCCGGATGCCACGTTGCGCCAGGGCCTTGTGCACGTCGCGCGCTCCTTCCAGGATGAAGGTGTGGTGACGATCGTTGTTGTACGGGTGTCTTCCAGCGAGTCCTTGATATACAAGCAGCGGCATATCCATATGCGCCGCTGTGTGGCAGGCGACATCCAGCGCCGGGTTTTCATCTGCTCGAACGGCATGATGCATCCAGTAGAGGACGAAGCCTCCATCTTCGGGTAGATCACGCTCAGCGGGCACATGACACCGCTCTCGAAGATGGGGAGGCAGGGCTGTGACGGCATCGAAAGGCATGGCGGGGAGACCGTGGGAATTTGGATATGGAACACCGTATCCGGTGCACTGCAAGCATGTGCGGGAGGGGGTAAGCGCGTGCAGCCTTGGGTGTGGGTGGGTGGTTATCCGTTACCCGTAGGACCAGGTGGCGATGGGAAGATCGGTCGACGCAGTAACCAGGACTCAATTGAAAGCACAAAGCAGTCCGCGAGAATGCAATCGTATCCTTCATCGGTCGTCCAACCAGGTCGACCACAGTCCTGAGCCGTCATGAGCGAGCAGAGCAATATCGATTTTGGTGCCGTCGGTGGCGATGGGCATGGAACACCCCCCGCCATCTCAACCAACCATCCTGCCCACCCGCATCTGGATGACGACGATGATGGTATCACTTCAGCGCGTTATCGTCGTATCGATAGCTACGATGCGTCATCAACCGCGGCCATTGCGGCCAATGTGCGCAGTATCCTGACCCACATCGGGGAAGATCCCGAGCGCGAAGGACTGGTCAAAACGCCCGAACGTGTTGCCAAAGCCCATCAGTACCTGACGCATGGCTACACGCTCGACCCCAGGGACATCCTTTCCAAGGCGCTTTTCAAGGAAGAGTATGATGAGATGATCCTGGTCAAGGACATCGAACTGTATTCGCTGTGCGAGCATCATATGGTTCCCTTTTTCGGGAAGGCGCACGTGGCGTACATACCCGACGGTCAGATCGTGGGTTTGTCCAAGATTCCTCGGGTGGTGGATGTTTTTTCGCGGCGACTCCAGGTTCAAGAGCGCTTGACGATGCAGATCCGCGATGCCATAAATGAGGTTCTGCAGCCCAAAGGCGTAGCTGTGGTCATCGAAGCTACCCACATGTGCATGGTCATGCGGGGTGTACAGAAGCAGCACTCTTCGACAACAACGTCTGCGGTTACCGGGGCGTTCGAAGATGAGCGCACACGCGCTGAGTTCATGCGACTGATCGGATAATCACCGATGTCGCTCGAGCGTCGCGGAAATCGTCGAAAAACCGTTGATCTCGAAGTGCTCGATGCGCAGATCGTGTTGGCCATCGAGTTCGAGGTCGATCTGCTCCAGCTTCGGAGGATGGTAGGTCCAATCGTCGTGGATGAGTTGCCCGTCCAGCCATACCCGCACGCCATCGTCGCTGGTCAGATCCAAGCGGTATCGTCCCTCGGGTACGTTGATGGAGCCGGTTGAGACCGTGGCAAAGTGATCCCGTCCCAATCCCGGAGCGGGCTCGCCGTACCATTGGTACCCCAGATCGGTGGTCGTTTCGGTGTAGACCGGTTCGCCCTCAATCAGTGCGCGAAAGGCGTCGTACTGCTCTCGGGGATCGGTCTCTTCCGTGTAGTTGAACATGGAAATCGTCCATTCAATGGGCACGAAGAAGTACGTATACCCGAATTCGAAGGACTGACCGGCAGGCGTCACATGGCCGAACCGGTCCGTGACCTCTTCTCCGACGAAGGCAAGCCGGATCTGGATGTCCACCACATCCTCCTCGGTGCGGCGCACGGCGAGGCGACCCGGGACCTCACCCGATTCGGCGGACATCCAGGCCACACCGCTGGTCTCTACTACGCGCCATGAACCCGCCGGCCCGACCAGTTCGAAATCCTGTTCTACCTGCTTGCGGGGCGAGCGTGGCCACAGTACGGGAGAGCGGAAATCCACGGGTCCCCACTCATCAACCAGGATGTATTCGCGGGTTTGGGGCGCATACTCGGGCATGCGGACCGGCTGCGCATCGGGCATCGGCATGGGCGGGACGGCTGGCATGGAGCTACCTTCCCGCTCCAGTTCCACTCCGAACAGGCCGTCGTTCCAACCGCCCAAGGAGCGGCCTACAGGCAGGTCGGCACCATTTTCGTAATAAGGGAAGGCGTTTCCGCCCACCTGCACACCGGTGCCGTCAACGAGCTCGATCTCACTGAAATGCGCAAACGTATTCGCCCGGACCATGACGCTGTCGGTGACTCGGACCTGCAAGGGCTTGTCCACACCCTTGAATGTGTTGCCCAGGATGCGATAGTCCTGGCTGAGCACGTCCCGGTTTTCCGAGTAGCCCCAGTCGGCAGGCTGGTCCGCCCGTTCCCAGGCGTAGATCCCCAGGTTTCCGCCAGAGAATTGGTTTCCGTCAATGGCAATATCCTGGCCGTGCTCGATGGCAATGTGTTCGTCGTTGTCCTCGAATACGTTGTCCAGGATGACCGTGTCGTAGGAATACCCGCCCCAGATACCGTGCCAGCACCCGCGAATAACGTTCTTCTCGATATGGTTGCGGCTGAACGTGACTTCGATGCCGTTGGTAGGGGCATAGGAAAAATCATTCGCGTAGATCAGGTTGTCGTTGCAGCCCCCTTCGCCTGTATCCATGGTCGTCTGCCCGGCCCACAGAAACAGCCCATCCCCCGAGTGCGTGGCTGAGTTGTATGCGAACACGTTGTTCGAGGACTGCTCGTAAAGCAGGATGGCCGCTGAGTCCTGTCCCCGATTGTACACGCCGTGGGAATAGCCGCGGACATTGAAATCCAGCTTGTTGTGCATGACCGTGTTGCGGCTTGAGCGATACATGCCGATGCCGAGCGAAGAGTTGAACGAGATGTCGTTGTTGTAGAACAGCCCGTCGTTGACCTCGGTCATCAGGATGCCGTTCTGCCCACCTGTCACTCGGACATGGTCTACTTGCGCACCGTCAGCGCGTCGCAGGTAGATGGCAGCTCCGTAGCGCATCCACTCGTCATGTTCATTCTGGTGATAGGACATCCAGTCGTCCAGGTGCTCCCGCTCGATGATGGATTTGAGCCGCTGTCGCCAATTGTAGGAGAAGTCCGAGGCCGTGATGCGGATACCCGGCGTGTCCGTTGCCCAGAGGCCCAGTTTGTAGCCCTTGACGACGGCGTTTCGGATCATGATGCCGCTGCCTTTCTCCACCCGGATGCCCGTGCCCGCAAAGGTATCCGGTGCTCGTCCGGGCTGCCCTCCGTCCAGGATCGCGCCGTTGAAGTCGATTTCGATATCGTCTCCCCGGATGATGATGGCGCCCGTGGAGTCGGCCGGGATGCGGTAGTGTCCGGGCGTGATGGTGACCGATTCCGTTATGACCATGCCCGGTTCAAGGGCGATGGTGCTCTGGGCGTTTGCGGATGCGGCCACGAGTAGGGCCAGAATGAAGGGCGCGCAGCGGGACATGTATGACCGTGGTCGTGATGGGAAACGTTACATCAGGTTCGACGATCAGGTGGACCATCGCCCCTTTTCTCTTGGTTGGAGCAGTCGGTCCTGCTCAGTAAGCGCCTATTCCTTGTTCCAGTCCGGATTGGGTTGGGGCATGTTGGCCTCGACATCCAATCGCCACGCATCCAGCAAGGTGCGGAGCTCCGTGGTCACATCCGGTCGCTCGGATGAAAGATCGTTCCGTTCGGCGGGATCGTTCTCCAGGTCGTAGAGCTCGACATCGCCCGTTTCAAACCATTCAACCAACTTGTACTGCCCGTCGATGACAGCGCCGCCCGGGCGGTTGCCCGATCCGTGGTAGTGCGGGAAGTGGAAGAAGAGGGGACGATCGGCCTGTCCGGGGCGGGCCAGGCTGCGGCCATCCACATCCGGTACATCCAATCCCGCCAGGTCAAGTAGCGTTGGCGTAACGTCGATCGTAGAGGCCGCATCGGTTCGCAAGCCAGCGGCAGGTGATCGGGGATCATGAACGATGAAGGGAATCCGGATGCCACCCTCGTACAGATATCCCTTACCGGCTCGAAGCGGACGGTTGGAGGTGGGTCCACTCGTACGTCCCTGCATGAGCGTTGACAGTCCCCCGTTGTCGGATACGAAGGCCACGATGGTCCGCTGGTCCACACCGTTTTCGACGAGGGACTGCATCAGACGTTGGATACTTTGATCGGTACTGGTCATCATGGCCGCGTAATCGGCACGGTCCTGACATGTCCGGGTCGAGGACCATTCGGGATCATCCTCGAACGGCGCCTCCGGACAGGGCGGGTCGGCGTCGAGGCGGGCCTGCTCCGCCGCCACCATGTCCTCCGGCGCTTGGATGGGGGTGTGCACGGCATAGTGGGACAGCACGAGGAAGAAGGGTTCTTCGGCGTGCTCATCGATGAAGCCGATGGCCTCATCTGTCAACCGGTCTGTCAGGTATTCGCCCTGTGCTCCGTCCTCAAGATCCGGAACGTCCCACGGGGAGCCACCCTCCCGCTCGTATGGCCAGAAAAAGGATGCCGGATGACCGGCTGCATGACCTCCCACGTTGACATCGAAACCCTGATCCTGGGGAAAGAACCCCTCGTCTCCGAGGTGCCATTTTCCGACAAAGCCGGTTGCATAGCCTGCCGCCTTGAAGTGCTCGGCAACCGTAGTCTCCTCCAGAGGCAACTGCCATTCGTAGTCAGCCTGCAGCAGCTGACCTTTCTGCTGACCCCCGATCCAGTTCGTGATGTTGAGGCGCGCCGGGTGTTTTCCTGTCATCAGGGCAGCCCGCGTCGGTGAGCACACGGGGCTGTCCGCGTAGAAGCGGGTGAAGCGGATTCCGGTTTCTGCCAGGCGATCGATGGCGGGTGTCTGGTAGGCCTCGCTGCCGGCGATACTGAGATCTTTCCAGCCCAGGTCGTCGATGATGACAAGGACCACGTTGGGTTTCGGCGCAGGCGAGCAGGAGGGGAGGGCAAGAAGCAGGAGAAGCGGAATCAGGCGGTACATGGTGGGAAGGGAAAAGCGTTTCGACCGGGGGGCCAGGGTAGGGGTCATGATGGCAAAGGTACCAGTCTGCCACGTTCAATGCGGTATCCCGATCGGATCTCCTCCTCACTTCGACCCTGTGCCATCAAGCGAGCCAGGTCTGCTCGCAGGGTGGCAGCGTGCATGACATCTTGCAGTGTGACACGATCCATCTCGGTAATCAGCGCGTTGTGAAGCTCTCGGCGTTGGGCCTTGATGGCCGCAAGTGCGGCTTCCGCCATGACGTCTGGCTCCGGCCACTCCGGCAGGGAATGCGTATCGAAGGTCATATCGGCCTCGGCGAGATCAATCACCTGTCCAAGCGTGATCTCATCCGGATCAGTGGCCAGGGACACGCCGCCCCCCGCGCCTCGGCGCGTGTGTACGAGTCCGGCCTGCGCAAGATGGGAAATGATGCGTCGCAGCACGACCGGATTGGTCCCCAACCGGGTGGCCAATGATCGGGAGGTGTGCTCCTGTTGCGTTTCGGCTGCAAGCAGGATCAGGATGTGGAGCGTGGTTGCGTATCGGGTTGAGGCCATGGGGTAATGTAACTATGAAAGTTACATTTACAACAAACATACCGAACGCCAAGGCTCAGTTTGCAAACAACCGAGGGCGGTCCTCGTCGATGATCTCGATGTCCTGCACAGCAAACCAGGACTCGCCCTCCATGCCTGCGCTGTTCTTGTAGGGCGTTTCGGGATCACCCGTATCAATATCCACGACCAGGACAAGATCTTTCTTCATTCCGTCGGCTACCTCCACCCCTTCGGCCACGTCGGCCACCCGGCCGGTGATACTGCCGACAGCGGTTCCGTCCCGGCTGTAGAGATGGACGCGAACCTGTTTTCCTATGAAGTGATACATGGGAGTCGTAGTAGTAGCGCGGTAGGGCGCAGGAGATCGGTATGAAGTTCATGCAGGATTCGGAGTCCGGACCATGGGACATCCTATCTTGGGATGCCGACCTCGTGGGGCACTTCGCAGAGAGCCCGGTATCTGTCGCATGTCCATCAAGTACCAAACACCGACGGTGTCAACCCTGAAAGCCGGAACCGCGTTCCGGCTGTCCGTGGTTCTATGCCTCTTGCTTCTGAGCCTGCCTGCCCCGAGAGCTTCGGCGCAGATCGCCCTTCGCGGAACGGTACTGGATGCACGGACACAAGCACCACTTCCGCATGCAACGGTGCAGATCCGTGGAAGCACTCAGGGGACGATTGCAAATGCATCCGGGCAGTTCCTGATTTCCCTGCCGCAGGTGCCGGCCACCATTGAAGTGCGATACATCGGGTACCGTTCACAGGTAGTCGATATCACGAGTGGGGACCTGACAGGTATCACGATCCGGCTGGAGCCCTCCACGTTGACACTGGAAGAGCTTGTCATCACGGATGACAATCCGGCGGAGGTCATTGTTCGCCGTGCCATCCAAGCCCGTGACCGCATGAGGAAGTTCCTGTCAGCGAGCTATGCGGATGTGTATACCCGTTTTCTCCTGTATGCTGATTTTGACCTGGTCCAAGTGAATGAGAGTGTTCGGGCCTCGTGGTGGACGCCGCGTACCGGCCCCCGTGAAGTCATTCGGGCTGAGCGGACAGAGCCCCGTCGCAATGAGCTGTTCCGTTTCGCATCGCCCCACCCCGCACCGAATTTTCTCGATGCCAATATCGACATCATGGGGACACGGTATGCGGGCCCCCTGCATCCGGATGCGGTGGAGCTGTACCAGTTCACGCAGGGTATTACCCGGGAGCTCGATGGCCGTCGGGTGATGGAAATCTTTTTCCGGCCTCGATCGGCCACCTTGCCGGCCTTTACCGGATCGATGGCCATCATGGACTCCGTGTGGACGGTTCTCGAGATCAGTGCGCGCCCGTGGCCGGGCACCGACGTGCTGCCTCCGGTAAAATCCCATGATCTTGTCATGGAGCAACGTTTCGCGGCCGTCCACGATTCCCTTTGGATGCCGCAGGGTCTGATTGTCCAGGGTGTGGTCGAATTCGGTAGGGCGGGCGTGACGTATCCGCAGGCACGCTATCAACAGATTACGGGGTTCTCCCTCCATGCAGCAAATCCTCCTGTGCCGGATTCATTGGCCCGCCCGGGTCCTCCGGTGGTCAGGGATCCATTGGCTGCCTTCAATGATGATCTGTTCAGGCGCAATCCCTCCTACATACCCATGACCCCGCTGGAGGCTGAGCAGATGGCTACCCTCAACCCGGCCATGAGTCTGCGCCGGGCCTTTCGACCAGAAGGTATCCTGGCCAACTACGCAGCGGTTGACGTAGCCGATCAACAGCCTGACCAAGACGAAACGCCCTCCCGATTGGCCAGGGTACAGCGCGTGGCGGGAGGGGACTGGTTCTGGTACAATCGGGTGGATGGGTGGCATCCGGGTGCCGGCTACCGCTGGGCCTCTGATGAGCAGGGCGAAGTGGAAGTGTCCGCAGGATATTCCCTGGAGCGAGCGCGTCCAACCTATCGTGTGGCAGGAAATGTGCCATGGCACATGGGGCCCTTGAAAGGCTCTGTGGGCGCGTTGGCCTTGGATGCAACATCCATCGTTGCCCGTCCTGATGGTCTGGGTCGGTTCGTGCCGGGCGTCTCCACCTACCTCGGTTGGGATGATTTGTACGATTATTACGACCTGCGCAAACAGCGTGTCAGTGTGGATGTCGACGTGTCCCGGATCAATGCGATTCTCTCCGTCCGGTTCAACAATGAGCGGCATCGATCCCTGGAAAAACGGAGTGGGTTCAACGGCTGGCTGTTCCGGAATGTCCAACGCGAAAACCCGTCCGTTGAACAGGGGCGGTTGCGCTCATCCGAGGTGGGGTTGCGGTTTGGTGATCGGAGCCGTGCTTCTGTGGACATCTCTTGGGAGCGATCTCCCGGCTGGCATCTGGCCTCAGATTTTGATTTCACCCGTATCGAGGCCCGCGCAACGGTACGAGCGCGCACGTTCTATCGTCGGCGGTCCCGACCGAACTGGATACGCGTTACGGTCCTTGGTGGTACGAGTCGTGGCAACCTGCCCGTACAGCGACAGTTCGGATTGTCCGGATCCGCGGGACCGTTTGCCGACTTCGCTGTTTTCCGCTCACTCCCGAACAGCCGCTTTTTGGCAGATGAATTACTGGGCGTGTTCTGGGCACATGATTTTACGACGGCTCCTTTTGAGAAGTTGGGTATGTGGCAATTGGCCGAACGGGGGTGGGGTATTCACGTATTCGGAGGCCACGCTTTCTCATCCGACCCTGACTTGGGGACGTTTGGTGGGCTGCATCATGAGATCGGCGTCGGGCTTTCGTATCCGTTCGGTCTTCCCCTGCGGATGGATCTGGCAACCGGAAGCGCGGGCGGTTGGTATGTAAAAATCGGGCGCCCGCTGCGCTGATAACGGGGTTGGGAGTAAAAAATACAGGGTATGACAAAATGGTGTCACACCCCTCTGCGTATCCTGGGTCCGAACGAAAAATGGTACCCCGATATGACCCCTTCGCCCCGAGTAACCGTCTCCGCTTTTCCGACCGTGCAATGGTTGCAGCAGCGCGCTGCTGATCGCGGTCCTGCTCCCCGCCCAGCTAGGCATCGCCTGTCTCCACGCCCATCACGTGCCGAAGGACTTCTGAGGGAGCTGCGTCCCATGCTCGAGGCAACAGTCACGGTGGAGGAGGCCTGTTGGGTAGCCACGCCGGACGGGGAACTCCCGGTGGACATCGTTCTGCACAAAGGCGGCAAGCGCATTGCGGTGTGCTGTCGCCCTGCCAACATCGAATCCAATTCGGACCAGGACGCGCTCATGCTGGTCTATGGCGGGTTTGATGTACTGTACCGATGCTCCGTGGATGCCTCTTCCGAGGCTATGCTCGACGTGGCGTATGCCCTCATGCAGGCCCATCCAGTGTGGTTTTCTGCGTTCGGACGATTGTCTCTGGGACGGCGCGCTTCGGCGTTCATGGTGGGGGCGGCGCTTTCTGCCAAGGACAAACAACGCAGGTTGTGCGGGCCCTTCGGAGCCATAGAAGCGCTTCGCCTTCACGTGGCCTCAGACTGGGTGAACGCGTTTGAGCGTGCCCTGCGTGGTGGCGGCAGAATGTCGCTCAGCGCGTAAGATGTAGAGCAGATCCACGAACCGGAGGCCCCGGAAAGATGCCATGAACCGGGGCCGGGTGACACAGACCAGGCCGGGGATGACACGGACCAGTACGGCGATGCCCACCACCTATTCCCGGGTCAAGGCCGAGGAGACTTTGCGACCTTCCCAGGGCTCATCCAACCATCCTTCCTCGCTTTGCACAATGGCCCTGCCAAGTTGGACGGATGGTGTGGGCATGCCCAGGTTACGGTAGTACTGCATCACGGCACGAGCACGGCCAAGGGCCAACTCTTCGGCCTGCTGCTCCGTGTCAAAGGCGAATCCGGACACGACGAGCGTGCGGTCTGGACATCGGGAAGCTACGGCAAAATTGTCCCGCAGGATTTCCCGCATATCCAGAACCAGTTCCTGGGAATTACGCCGGAAATGCACGGCAGCGAGCATCTCCCTGCCGGCACACGCATCAGAGGCAATCCGGACCGTTCGCGTCTTTGTGTCGGATCCTGCCGCATTGGTCACCGAGAGCAGGACGCGATAGGTCCCAGGCGCCTCGAATACATGGTCCGCACGGCACGTGGTGGCGGATGAGCCGTCTCCGAAAGCCCACAGGCACTGTCCATCTGCGCCATTCAGATCGGCTTCAAAGCGTATGATGTCGCCCGGGAATCCAGCATACGGGCTG